>CAMCYY010000089.1 GCA_945885335.1 Bordetella parapertussis | reverse complement strand
TGAATGTCACCCGCGCCGGCTGCCGGTCCTGCCCGCTTCCTGCCGATGGCAGACCACAATGATTTCGCCCCCTCGGCGATGCGCGGCGCATTGCCAACCACCTCGGCCCAGGGCACCGCCTTGAGTACTGTCAGCCAGCCAATTGCCATCACAGAACCCTTTTCAGTTCATCCATTGCAGAAACATGGTACGTGAACACAGGGTACGTACACGACTGTGACAGCGCCGGCCGCTCGTTGTTCACCGGCGATCGGCAAGAAACAAGCCGGTCCTGCGGGACCGGCTGATCGTATGAGGTTTGTTGTCCGGCGCCACAGACTCGATCGCGCATCTTTCCGAAACGCTTTGATCCCAAACGCCGGCGTGAATCAGTCCCCCATCTTGATGCCGGATTCCCGGATCATGGTGCGCCAGCGATTGGTCTCGGCAATGATGTGTCGGCGGAAAACCTCGGGCGTGCTGCCAACCATGATGGTGCCGTCACCCTCAAGGGTCTTGATGATTTTCGGGTCTTTCAATGCCTGCACGAACATGCCGTTCAGCTTGTTGATGATGGCCGGTTGCACGCGGGCCGGCGCGGAAATACCCACCCAGCTGGCATGGTCGTAGTCGGGCACACCCTGCTCCGCGATGGTGGGCATGTCCGGCCACACCGGCACCCTTTCCTTGCTGGTGACACCGATGGCGCGCAGCTTGCCGGCCTTGATGTTGCCCAGGGAGATGGCGAAAGTGCCGGAAGTCGAATGCACCCGCCCGGCCATGAGGTCCACCATGCGCTGATTGGAGTTCTTGTAATGAACGAAGGTCACCTTGGTCTTGCTCAGGTAATGCAGCATCATGCCCGTCAGGTGCGCCGCACTGCCGATGCCCGCCGTCGAGTAATTCAGCTCCCCCGGGTGCTCTCTGGCGTACTGGATGTATTCACGCGCGTTCTTGAATGGCGCCGAAGGATGCACCATGATCAGGAAGGCATGCTTGGTCAGCAATGATATTGGAGAGAAATCCTTGATGCTGTCATAGGGCAGATCAGGGTAAATGGTCGGGGCGACGGTAAAGGGCGAATTCACCGTAAGCAGCGTATAGCCGTCCGGGGCTGCCTTGGCGGCAAACGCAGTGCCGATGGTGGTGCCGGCACCAGCACGATTTTCCATGACAAAGCTCTTGCCGGTGGTTTCGCGGATGCTGTTCATGAACAGCCTGAATTCCTGCTCGACCACACCGCCTCCCTCGTAGGGAACGACGACCATGACCGGCTTGGAAGGGTAATCGTCGGCCTGGGCCTGGACGAGAGCGGGGGCGAGCCCCACTGCCAACGCCGCGATGCAAAGAATGTGTCGCATGAATCCTCCGTGGATCAAGGCCTGGCAGGAATTCCATTCATGGCCCCGTAAGACGCCAGGAACGGAATTCTGCACAACCGGACTGCTTGCAAAAGCTTCGAGTCGCCCCGCAGGCTCACTTCAAACGGAACTCGCTTCCGTTCAACCTGAGCCTGTGCCGGGGCCGGGGCCGGAAATCCTTCTGATCCTAGAACTCGATCATCTCGAAGTCGGCCTTCTTGGCCTCGCAGTCGGGGCATTCAAATGTGTCAGGCACATCTGCCCAGCGCGTCCCGGGCGCAATGCCGGCGTGCGGGTAGCCCTCGACCTCGTCATAAACGAAGGCACACAGGATGCACTGATAGGTCTTGAAATCACCCTTGCCATCAGTGGCGGCTGGCTTCGCAGCTTCCGGCATGCCGCCGCCGGGCACCGGGTAATTCAGGATGATGGCCTCGCAGCCCTCAGCGCCAGCCACCAGCTTGAACGCGCCTTCGTTCTTGCCCACCCAGATGATGGCGAGGCCCTTTTTCTCCTGGCCTTCATGCACGATGCTGCCTTTCATCACCACGATGTACTGGCCGTCACCTTTTGAGGGATCGATCGAATAGGCCTGCGCACCCGGCTTCATCACCACCGAGAAACCGGCCAGGGCGCGATCGTCCTTCATACCCTCGATGGCCTTCATCGCCACGCCGCTCTCGCCCGGCTGGAGATTGAAATCGGGCATCGCTGTCAGCTGCCAGGGCGTGCGGTCGGAAACCCGCTCGAGTTCCTCGCGCTTCTCGGGCATGTACTGCGCGCCGGGATCGCGATGGGCACGCAGCGTGATGAAGCCCAGGCCATCGTCGCTGTAACGGATCGGGCCATAGGGCGTGTAGGCGCGCGAGAAATGCACGGCGCCGTATCCAGCCGCATGCGCACCCAGCGTGCCACGCCCCTTGTAGATGATCTGGAACTGGTCCACGGCGTGGAAATGCGAACGCAGCACGCGCTTGGGCGACCCCTCGGCGAGGAAGGCCATGTGGGCGTCCTGGCTCTTGTCTTCCGGCGCATTGAAAAAGCCAGTGCGCCAGGCAAAGTGGCCGTTCGGCAGATCGCGCTGCACGCGCGGATTCGGGATGTCGTTGTATGACTTGACCTGTGGCATGTCGTCTCTCCTCTTGATTCATCAATGGCTGCGCCGCAATAACCCGAACACAGACAAACCAGACGGGGCATCCTGCGCAATGTGCAAAATCGCGGTTCGGGAGCTGCCGCTTTGAAAAGTCCGGCTGGCCCGCACGATCAGCGCATTTTACGCCCGAAAAATGCCAGAACGCGCCCGTATTACCCTATGCGAAAACGCATATCCCGATGCCCGGCGGAACACGACCGCCGGGGCGACAAAACAGGCTAACGACCGGCGCCAGGCCCCGGGCCGATGCGCGGCGTCGTGGTCACTACATCGCCGCACTGCGCGCGATGGCGCAGCGCATGGTCCATCAGCACGCAGGCCAGCATGGCCTCGCAGATCGGTGAAGCACGCAGGCCGACGCAGGGATCGTGGCGGCCCTTGGTTTCCACCGTGACCGGATTACCGGCCTTGTCGATGGACTTGCGCGGCAGTCGAATCGAAGAGGTGGGCTTCAGCGCAATGCTCACCGTCACATCCTGCCCGGTGGAAATGCCGCCCAGCACGCCACCGGAATTATTGGACAGGAAACCGCCGGCCGTCATTTCATCCCCATGCTCGCTGCCGCGCTGCTCGATGGCGGCAAAGCCGGCGCCGATCTCCACGCCCTTCACCGCGTTGATGCCAATCATGGCCGAGGCGATGTCGGCATCGATGCGGCCATACACCGGCTCACCCCAGCCCACCGGCACACCGGTGGCAACGACGTTGATGCGTGCGCCCACAGAGTCGCCGTCGCGGCGCAACTGGTCGAGGAATTCTTCGAGCCTTGGCACCGAATCGGGATCGGGCGAGAAGAACGGGTTCTCGTGCACCGCATCCCAGGACTTGAAGGCGAGTTTGATCGGACCGACCTGCGCGACATAGCCGCGAATCTCGATGCCGTATTTCTGCTGCAGCCACTTGCGCGCCACGGCGCCGGCCACCACGCGCACTGCGGTCTCGCGTGCCGAGGAGCGACCGCCGCCCTTGTAGTCGCGAATGCCGTATTTCTGCCAGTAGGTGTAATCGGCATGGCCGGGGCGGAACGTATTGGCAATCTCGGAGTAATCCTTGCTGCGCGCATCCTCGTTGCGGATGACAAAGCCGATGGACGTGCCGGTCGTTTTGCCCTCGAACACGCCGGAGAGGATTTCCACGGTGTCCGATTCCTGGCGCTGCGTCACATGGCGCGAGGTGCCGGGCTTGCGGCGATCAAGGTCCTGCTGGATGTCGGCGGCGGACAACTCCAGTCCCGGCGGGCAGCCGTCGATGACGCCGCCGATCGCGGGGCCATGCGACTCGCCGAATGAAGTAAGACAGTAGAGCGTGCCGAAGGAGTTGCCGGACATGGGAATTTCCCTATGAAATCAAGCGCCAGTTTATCACCAATGCCTGACCCGAATCCGGCCCCGACCCGGTCACCAAAGAGGCCGGGCGGAAAAATATGACCTCGCCTACTTCTGCTCTTCTTCCGGCCAGTCCTTGATGTAGGCCTTGAGCATGCGGTTCTCGAAGCTCTTTTCCTCGAGCACCGCGCGCGCAACGTCATGGAAGGAGATCACGCCAAGCAGCGTCGTGCCTTCGAGCACCGGCACATAGCGCGAGTGTGTCTCCAGCATGACGCGGCGCAGTTCATCGATCTCCATATCGACATCGGTGGTCAGCGGTTTGCGATGCATGGCCTCGGCCACGGTGATCTTGGAGAAAGTCGGCGTGGGCCCTGCGCGCTGCTCCTTCTGCCGCTTGGCCAGCACCTCGATAACTTCGCGAAAGGTCAGCATGCCGGCCAGCCTGCCGCCCTCCATCACCACCAGCGATCCCATGTCCTCGTCGGCCATGGTGACCACGGCATCCGACAGCAAGGTCTCCGGCGTCGCGGTAAACAGGGTGTTGCCCTTGACCTTGAGAACCTCTTTGACTTTCATGACCCATCCTTCCGCGCAGAGGCTTGCCCTGCTCATAAGGCCGGGATCGTCCCGGCTGGCCGGAAAATGGTACCCCAGGTACGGACGATTGTCTCTCAGGCCGAAATGCAATGTCGGCAGTCAATGCTCTGCCCGGCATCCCGATGCCTGCGCTTAACGCGGATGAATGCGAGAAACCAGCGGGCCAGGCACGTAATCCGGCTGAAAGCCGCCCTGCCATGGCGCAGCGGCTTTCATCTCCCGGCTGCGATCAGCAATTTGATGCGGTGTCGGCCTTTTTCCGCTGTCGATCCAGCCAATCAATGCCTCAAGCAGCGTCGGGTAGATTCCATCGCCAAGATAACTGTGTTGATCCGAATCGACAAAGGTTTGCACCAGATTGTGTTCATAGCCCATGGTACGCATCCGGCAGCGCAGGGTATCGTGAACTTCGACCAGGCAGGTCTCGTCCCGGATGCCATGGGTGGTCAGCACCGGCATCGGGAATCGGCCGGTGTAATCGCATTCGGCGGCAAAACGTGCGCACGCAGCGGGATCGGCGCGGTAGCGCTGCACACCCGCATTCAGCGCAACATCATTGTCTGACCCAATGTAGCGCACGCTATCGTTGCCCAGGAAGCTGCCGCCGAGCTTCTCGACCACGTCCCTCAGCGTCCAGGTGGCCCATCTCAACTGGTCAATCACCCCTGCTTCCGGAATTTTCAGCACATCGACAATGGTCTTGAGTTTGCGCGCCTGCTCCGGGCTGCGCTGTACTGCCGGCTTGAGGACACCCAGGCCCTCGTCCACCCGCGCGGCGAGTTCGTCGAGAGTGAGCGAACTGTCCCGCGGCAGACCCAGGCACAGCGGATAGTCGGGCTCATCAGACTTGGGGTGGTTGTTGCAGAGATACTGGTAGAGCACCCGCAGATCAAGTCTGAAATCGTAAGCCAGCGGCCCGCCCACCGCGGCGCTCGTCAGCAACAGGCCATCCCACGACTCCGGATAGCGCTCAGCAGCTTTGGCCGCGACCATCCCGCCCCAGGACTGTCCATGCAGCAGGGTATGCCTCGGTATGGCGACATGCTCACAGAAAATCCTGCGCACACGCTCGGTGTCCTCGACCGCCGATTGAACCGCAAAGCCGCCCTGATGAAACACCGATGCCGCCCAGGCGTGCCCCAGCCGCACGAACTCCGACCAGCGTTGAATGTCCTCGTCCGCCCGCGACGCCTTGGGCTCACCCAGCGGAGGACCGCCATGGGCATGCACCACCAGAACGCCGCTCCACTCGGGGGGGACAACGATCAGGTAATGCGCCCCCTTCGCGTCGCGACCGCGCAAGCAGCGCGCGCCCTCGGGCATCCCCGGGGGGCAGACGCTTTCCACCGGCAACAGCTCGGGCGATTCATCAGGCATGGGCAAATATCCCTCAAGGAATGCGCAAGATACCAGCCTTGGCGTTCAGTCTTCCGTGATGTTCTTTTCTTTGGCCACTTTGTCCCAGATGACCATTTCGGCCAGGATTCGCTTGCGAAAAGCCTCGGGTGTGGAGGCCACGACAACCGAACCCTGCGAATCCCATCGTTTCATCGCCTCTGGGGTCTTGATGGTCTTTGCCAACTCGGTATTGAGTCTGTTGACAATGGCCACCGGGGTTCCCGCAGGGGCGACCAGACCGACCCAGTTGGGATAGGAAAATTTGGGCGCTCCCATTTCTGCAACTGTCTTTATGCCGGGCAGCAAGGGGCTGCGCTCGCCGGTGAGTATGGCAAGGACCTTGACCTTGCCGGCCTTGATCAATGGCAGGCTTGGCGGCAATTGCTTGGGCGTCGTGTCGATTCGCCCGCCCATCAGGTCAAGCTCGGCCTGGGCGCCGCCCTTGTAATGCACCATGGTCAAATCGATGCCCAGTTCGCTGGCCAGCCACTCACCGCCGACATGGAATCCGCGCCCCTGACCCACCGTGCTCCAGGTCACCGCACCCGGCTTTGACTTGGCATAGGCAACCCACTGCTCGAAGGTTTGAGCGGGGAAGTTGGGCCTGACCAGCAACACAAGGATGTTTTCCGTCGTCAGAATCACCGGCGCAAAATCCTTGGCCAGATCGTACGGGATGTCCTTTCGAACAGCCGGAAGGATGGTCACGGAAGAACTCACGAAGGCCATCGTATGTCCATCCGGCGCGGACCTTGCCACGTAGCCATTGGCGATCACACCGCTGCCGCCCGGCTTGTAATCAATCACCACCGGGTTCTTGAGCTGTGCACTCAACCCGTCCTGGTACAGGCGCGCCTCCAGATCGGTGCTCGCGCCCGGCGGAAACGGCAGAACGATGGTGACCGGTTTGGACGGAAAGGTTGCCGCACCCTGCGCCAATGCCCCGGCACACCACAATGCCGCCATCGTTGTACTTGCGATTCGCATCCATTGCATGATGTTTTCTCCTGAGGTTGTTTCCGGTTCTACCACCTGCCGCCGGGCACTCCAGAATATGTCCGGCAGTTACTTTGACTTCGCGGTATTGAGCAGCGTTGGAACAAATTCGTCTGGTGCTCCCGGCGGGATCGGCGGGACCTGTTTCAGCGATGCCTGGAACGCCAGGGTCATTTTCCGTATCGGCCCTCTCACCCAGCTTTGCGTCACGTTCACATCTGACTCTTCCTTGGGGTCCTGAACCAGATTGAACAAATAGGGCGTTTCCAGATGAGTGGCCCCGGCGTTGGGTTCCAGCTCCCAGATGAAGTGCATCTTCCAGTCGCGCCACTTTGCCGCGCGCATTTCGTGCTTGATGTAATAAACGAAACCTTCACGATTCGACTTGTCAGTCTTGCCGGTAAAGAACGGTAACTGGTCCACGCCATCGATGGGCCGGTCTTGCGGAACCTCGGCACCGCCCACTGCCGCCAAAGTCGGGAAAAGATCGACGACATGCACGATTTCATTGGATACGATGCCTGCCGGGATATGGCCAGGCCAGCGGGCAATCAGCGGCACGCGCAAGGCCCCCTCCATGCCGGTGTGATAGGTCCCGGTCCACATGCCGGCGCTGCCGCGCCAGGGCCTGCGGTATTCAGGGCCGTTGTCGCTGGCGAATATGAACAAGGTGTTCTCTGCATTGCCCGACGCATCCACCGCGTCGATTATCTGCCCAACCCGTGCGTCCATTTCCATCAGGGAGTCTGCGAAGTCGCCCTTCTTTGATATGCCCTCGAAGGCGCGATGCGGAATAGTCGGGAAATGCAGTTGGGTGAGCGGCACATACAAGAAGTAGGGCTGCTTTTTTGCCGTCTGCGCCTGGATGAAGGCACAGCTGCGGCGGGTCAATTCCTCATCAATGCGACGCCGCATCTCGAGGTCGAAGATTTCGCGATTTTCGGCCGGCTGCCCTCGCCTGCCCTCCATCACGTGCGGAGGATCCACCAGAGAGGGGTCAAAGCCCAGTTGTTCGGTAAACATGCTTTCATTGCTGGTGCGGGGCAGGCCGTACCACTCGTCGAAGCCCTTGTCCTTGGGATAGCGGCCTTCCTTGTCGCCCAGATGCCATTTGCCGTACATCGCCGTCGCGTAGCCAGCGGCAGACAGGCTCTCGGCAATGGTAATTTCCCAGGGAATGATCCCTTGGGGAAGTCCTGCGGGCACTGACTGCACGGCCCCGGTTCGTATGGGATGGCGTCCCGTCATCAGGGCAGAGCGGGTCGGGACGCAGTCGCTCTCCACGTTGAAGTTCGTCAACTGAATGCCCTGCTTTGCCAGCGCGTCGATACGCGGCGTCGGCGCACCGCGAATAGCGCCTCCGCCATAGCACCCCAGTTCGCCCCAACCCAGATTGTCGGCAAGCACTAAAACGATATTGGTCTTTTGCACGGGGGATCTCTATGTCTGTTGACGGGGGTGAGCGGGATTTTCACCCTAGGTTCAAGCTTAGGCGCTGACTCTGAAAAGCGATACTGGATTTTTCTGATTTCGTGATAGCCTTTCCTTATCAGGATAATTCGACAATTCCGGAGCTGAAATGCCCACCCACTCGGCCATGTCGCTATCACACCTGAAGTTCAGGCATCTCAAACTGGTGCTGCACCTGCAGGAGTTTCGGAACCTTCACAAGGCGGCCAAGCACCTGAGCATCAGCCAGCCTGCCGCGAGCGCGATGCTGCGCGACCTGGAAGCGCTGCTTGGTCTGCAGTTGTTCGTTCGCAGCCGGCAGGGCGTCGTGCCAACAAAGGATGCGTATACCCTGGCCGAACGCGCCAGATCCATGATCAACGAGTTCGATGCCCTGGTGCAGACCGTTGAGCGACTGGCCCAGAAGAGCCCGCCCCTGCTGAGGGTCGGTCTGGTTCCGCAGGCCTTTGTTTCCTATCTGCCCAAAGCCATTGAGCACTTCAGAAGAACGGGGGGCACTGCAGCATTGAGCACTCAGGAAGGCACCGCGCAGCAACTGATCAGCCTGCTGTACGAGGGCATGCTGGACTGTGTGGTGGGACGCCTGTCCAGCGCCGGCGTTTCGTCAGGAAGAGAATTGGCAGAACTCAGTTTCACCCGACTGTATGACGAACAGATCTGCGTGGTCGAAGGCACCGCCGAGAAGGCGACGCCACGCCCCAGCTACGCCACGCTTGCAAAAAGGGATTGGGTACTGCAGCGTCGTGATTCGAGCGTGCGGCGAGAGCTCGCAGACGCGTTTCTGCGCCGTGGCCTCATGCTTCCGGAGCCAATCGTGGAGACCACCAACTACATTCAGAAC
This sequence comes from Bordetella parapertussis, assembly GCA_945885335.1. Lineage (GTDB taxonomy): Bacteria > Pseudomonadota > Gammaproteobacteria > Burkholderiales > SG8-39 > CAIYPG01. The sequence goes on along the minus strand of CAMCYY010000089.1, from coordinate 2,969 downwards.
CTGGCATTGCTGGAGCGGTCAAGCTACTGCAGCGTCGCGCCACTCCGCGCAGTGGAGATGTACGTAAAACTCGGTACGGTAAGGATTCTCAACATCCCTCTGGATATCGCCCCCATGCCGGTCAGTTTCATCGTCAGGAAAACAACTGAATCAAGCATGAACCTGGCGCTGCTGCGGGAGAGTTTCGTGCAGGCCGCCAACCCTGCAGGCCGTGCGTTGCAACCGTCCAGCTTGCGCCACAAGGCCGGGAAGCCACCGATACGCCACCCCTGAAACACACGTGAGGCGAGGAGGCGAAATCAACGCCGGCCGCAGAATGCAGTCCGATGCGTCAGCCTCTCACCTGCTTGAGGAAAACATCTTTCTTGCAGATGCGGCCATCACGTACGGTAAGCAGTTCTATGCCCCGCGCCGAAAACGCCAGCCCATCCTTCCACTTCCCCTCCATCAGGTAGGTCATGACAATCTGGTCTTCACCCATGGCCTTGATCACCACGTCGTTGAAACGCTGGCTTTCGTAGTCACCGTCCTTGTCGGCAATCCCTTCCATGAACCCAGTGACGCCTTTGAGCACGCGCCCGTGCGGCGCATCGGGACCGGAGTCCTGATTCCACTCGGCATCCTCGGTGATCGCGGCCGCGAGAAGGGCCGGGTCTTTCTTGAAGAACGCCTTGCCAAAGCGCTTCATGACTTCAAGGGCGGCTGCATCATCCATGGGTAAATTCCGTTTGTTGTGCAAGGTGACATCCTAAACCGCAATCGTGCCCAGGAAAATCTGAAAATAAGGCATCGGGAAGTGCAGCCATTGAATGCACGCTGAGTTGCCGATCCCAATCCACTCGATTGCTCCGCCCCGCTGCGGGAGAGAGCAGACATTTACAATGGCGACCCTATGCCTTCCCGACACGCATCCAGACGCATTGTCATCGCCACCTTCGGCTCGCTGGGCGACCTGCACCCGTACATTGCGCTGGCGTGCGCCCTCCGTTCACGCGGACATCGCCCGGTCATTGCGACCATAGACATGTATCGCCCGAACGTGGAATCGGCAGGCGTCGAGTTCGCCGCCGTTCGCCCGGCCGAGGCCCAGCTACCGGCATTCGACGAACTCATGCCCAGATTGCTCGACCCACTGCGCGGCCCGGAATACCTGGTGCGGACCCTGGTCATGGCCCATGTGCGCGAAGCCCATGAAGACCTGTCGCGCCTGTGCGCCGAGGCCGATGTCCTGGTCACGCATCCACTAGCCGTGACCGGACCGCTGATTGCCGAACAGACCGGCATTCCATGGGCCTCGACCATCCTCGCGCCGCTCAGCCTGCTGTCGGCGTGGGATCCACCCATCTTCACGCCGCTGCCGTGGATGCGGCATTTGCGCAAACTCGGTGTAACGCCCTATCGCGCATTGTTCGGGCTGATGAAACAACTGGCGAGATCCTGGGAAGCCCCGTTGCGCAAGCTGCGCGTCGACCTGCATCTGCCTGCGAGCAACAGGCAGGCACTGTTCGAAGGACAGTTCTCGCCACGCCTGAACCTCGCTCTGTTCTCGCCGCTGCTGGCCGCCCCGCAGCCGGACTGGCCAGCCCACACTGCCGTGTGCGGTTTTCCGCGCTACGACGGTGCTGCGCCGGATGCCGATACTCAACAAAGGCTGGATGCATTTCTCGCAGCGGGCGAGCCGCCCATCGTGTTCGCACTCGGATCTTCGGCTGTGAGAATGGCCGGTGATTTCTGGCAGCACGCAATTGCTGCAACGCGCGCACTCGGCCGCCGCGCCATCCTGATCACCGCGCAGCAGAATCGCGACATCGATCCATCCCCCGAAGGCGGCATTGCCGAGTTTGCCTACCTCCCCTACTCCTCCGTTTTTCCACATGCAGTCGCCGTCGTGCAACAGGCCGGCATCGGCACGCTGTCGCAAGCCCTCGCTGCGGGCCGCCCGCAACTCATCGTGCCCGTCTCCTTCGACCAGCCCGACAACGCCCATCGCACTGCGAAGCTGGGTGTCTCGCGTACGCTTCCGTTCAGGAAGGTCACTGCGGCTGCAATGACGAGAGAACTGGAAAGACTGCTGGCCGAGCCGTCGCATGGCAGGCGCGCGGAGGAAGTCGGGACGATTGTTCGCGCGGAGGATGGGGCGGCGCGGGCGGCAGATCTGATTGGGGGACTGACGTGATAAATACGTCATTCCCGCGCAGGCGGTAATCTACCCCCTTGTCAAAGGGGGCCGACACGCCATCGGCGTGCGGGGGGATTTGCTTTTGCTTTGCATTTCTTTTCGGCTTCGCCGAGATACTTTTCTTGGCGAACCCAAGAAGATTTTAAGGGAAGAAAAGCAAACCCCCCCGCTCGGCTTCGCCGAGTCGGCCCCCTTTGACAAGGGGGTGAGTTCCCGCTGGCGCAGAAATCGTGCCCCTAAACCCCGATTTCCTGCTCTATCGGCTTCGCCGGAAAATGAAACTCGATCGGCCCCTCCGGCAGGGCGTGCAGGAACTGCTTGAGGAAGGGGTCCTCGGAGGCCAGCACTTCATCGGGCTTGCCTTCACCGGCAAGCACGCCATCAGCGATGACGTAGACGTAATCGACCAGCTTCAGCGATTCGCTCACATCGTAGGTCACCACGATGGAGGTCGTGCCCAGCGCATCGTTCAGCCGGCGTATGCCGTCGGCGATGACATTCAGTGAAATCGGATCAAGGCCGGCGAAGGGTTCGTCGTACATGGCCAGCATGGGATCGTGAGCGACGGCACGTGCCAGTGCCACGCGCCGCGCCATGCCGCCGGAGAGTTCGCTGGGCATCAACTGATGCGCGCCACGCAGGCCGACCGCGTGCAGCTTCATCAGCACCATCTGGCGGATGATGGATTCAGGCAGGTTCGTGTGCTCGCGCAGCGGGAAGGCCACGTTGTCGAAGGTGGTGGAGTCGGTAAACAGTCCGCCTGCCTGGAACATCATGCCCATCTTCTTGC
>CAMCYY010000088.1 GCA_945885335.1 Bordetella parapertussis | reverse complement strand
AGTTGCGACGTGCTCGAACCCTCCGACATGAAGGGCTATGACCGCGATCCGCGCTCTTTGGCCAAGCGTGCCGAGGCCTATCTGAAAACGACCGGCATTGGTGACGTTGCCTATTTCGGCCCGGAACCCGAATTCTTCATTTTTGACGGCGTGACCTGGAACGTGGACATGTCCGGCTGCTTTGTGAAGATCAAGTCGGAAGAGGCCCCCTGGTCCACCGGCATCGATTATGAAGGCGGCAACATGGGCCATCGCTCCGGAACCAAGGGCGGTTATTTCCCGGTTGCACCGGTGGATTCGCTGCAGGACATCCGCAACGCCATGTCCATCGCACTGGAATCCCAGGGCGTGGAAGTTGAAGTATTCCACCACGAAGTGGCAGCGGCCGGCCAGTGCGAAATCGGCACCCTGTTCAATTCGCTGGTAAAACGTGCCGACTGGACGCAGATCCTGAAGTACACGGTGTGGAATGTCGCTGCAGCCTACGGCAAGACGGCGACCTTCATGCCCAAGCCGGTCGTGGGTGACAACGGTTCCGGCATGCACGTGCACCAGTCGGTATGGAAAGACGGCAAGAACCTGTTTGCCGGCAATGGCTACTCCGGCCTGTCCGACATCGCGCTGTACTACATCGGCGGCGTGATCAAGCATGCCAAGGCGTTGAACGCGATCACGAACCCGGGCACGAACAGCTACAAGCGTCTGGTTCCGGGTTTCGAGGCACCGATCAACCTGGCCTACTCGGCACGCAACCGTTCGGCATCGATCCGCATTCCCTTCGTCAGCAACCCGAAGGGCCGCCGTATCGAAGTGCGCTTCCCCGACCCGACTGCCAATCCGTACCTGGCATTCTCGGCACTGTTGATGGCTGGCCTGGATGGCATCCAGAACAAGATTCACCCCGGCGATCCGATCGACAAGAACCTCTATGATTTGCCGCCGTCACAGGCGAAGAAGGTGCCGAATGTCTGCTCGTCGCTGGACCAGGCGCTGGAAGCTCTGGACAAGGATCGCGCCTTCCTGACCAAGGGCGGTGTGTTCTCCGACGAAATGATCGATGCCTACATCGCACTGAAGATGGAGGAAGTCACCCGCTTCCGCATGACCACCCATCCGGTGGAATTCGACATGTACTACAGCCTGTAATTGCCACCATGCCGGGGCTTGCCCCGGCGGGTTGCAGGGCTGCGGAAAAGGGCGGGGTTAAATCCGTCCTTTTTCATTTGAAATCAGGGTTATGCTAGCCTATGTTTAAAGCTCCCTCTGGAAATGCAGGCCCACGGATCTCCTGATGAGACTGGTACTTCTCCCGGTTGCCGCAGTACTGATGACCGTCGCCACGATCGCGACGGCGCAGGTGTCTTCGGGTGTCGCAACGTACAAGTGCGTGGATACGGCCGGGCGCAGCACCTATACGAACGTCAAGGAAGAAATGGGCGGCAAGAAGTGCACGGTCGTGAGTCGCGAGATTTCGATCGTCAACCCCGCGCCCCCCACCCCGGGTCTCGTGGCAAAACCTGCCGCCCCTGCCAAGCCCTCAGATGCCGCGGATGGCAAGGCAGTGCCACGACAGGATGGCCAGGCGCAACGCGCCCGGGATACTGACCGGCGGCGGATACTCCAGGAGGAATTGCAAAGCGCAGACAAACAGCTGGCCGTCGCACGCCAGAAACTCGCCGAGCAGGAAACCGTTCGCAATGGTAACGAGCGCAACTATGAGCGCGTGCTGGAGCGGCTGAAGCCGTTTCAGGACGAAGTGCGGGTGGCCGAGGAGAACGTGGTGTCTCTGAAGCGCGAGTTGTCCAACCTGCGCTGAGACAGCCTCTTCACGGGTTGCCGCCAAGGCGGCCCAGGGTGACCGGCCTGCTGCCGGACATTTCTGCGGCTCTCCTCCGAATGCGTCGCAATCCATGAACATGTCATGAGCACACTCCATTCTCCCTTTGCCGGACTTGAACTGCTCGCCACGGCGGTGGTGGTGCTGGATCGCGATTTGCGCGTGCGCTACGTCAATCCGGCGGCCGAAAGCCTGCTCGCCCTGAGCGGCCGTGCGCTGCTTGGGCAGCGCTTTGGCGAATTGTTCACGAATGTCGGACCTTTCGAGGAAAAGCTGTTGCAGGCGCTGCGCGAGGAGCGCGGCTTCTGGGACCAGAGCCTTGCCCTGTCGCGCGCCTCCCACGATACGCTGGACCTGAACTGCATCGTCACGCCCATCGATCCTGGCGGAGACCGCCTGCTGATTGAATTGCGCCACATCGAGCAGCGCCTGCGCGTCGAGCGCGAAGAGCAGCAGATGACGCAGCACCAGGCCAATCGCGAGCTGATTCGCAACCTTGCGCATGAGATCAAGAATCCGCTCGGCGGCCTGCGCGGATCAGCGCAACTCCTTGAGCGCGAACTGGATCGCCCCGACCTGCGGGAATATACGCAGGTCATCATCAAGGAAGCCGACCGTCTGCAGGCCCTGATGGACCGCATGCTGACGCCGCACCGTCTGCCGCATGCCGTCACCATGAACATCCACGAGGTCTGCGAGCGCGTGCGCAGCCTGATTCTGGCGGAATTTCCGCACGGACTGCGCGTGCTGCGCGATTACGACACCAGCATTCCGGAATTCCAGGGTGATCGTGAGCAATTGATCCAGGCAGTGCTCAACATTGTCCGCAATGCCGCCCAGGCGCTGCTGGCTGGCGGCGGCGGCGAAATCCGGCTCTGCACGCGCGTCATCCGTCAGGTCACGCTGGCCAAGCGCCGCTACAGGCTGGCATTAGAATTGCAAGTAGAGGACAACGGTCCCGGAATTCCGGCGGCAATACGCGACACGATTTTCTTTCCCCTGGTCTCTGGCCGCGAAGGCGGCAGCGGACTGGGCCTGACGCTGGCGCAGACGTTTATCCAGCACCATCAGGGTGTGATCGAATGTGCCAGCCGGCCCGGGCGCACGACATTCAGCATTATTTTGCCGCTCAAGGCGGTCAACGAAGCGAAGATAGGTCATCCCTGATGCGCCAGACGGTGGAAGAAACGAGCGGAACTGCAGCGGCGATGCCCAATGCAGCCCGGCCTTTCGTGGCGCAGATCAAACCGGTGTGGGTGGTCGATGACGACCGCTCCATCCGCTGGGTGTTCGAGAAGGCGCTGACGCGCGAAGGCATTCCGTTCCGCACGTTTGCGCTGGCGCAGGACGCGCTCGATGCGCTGGCTACCGGCTCGCCGCAGGTGCTGGTGTCCGACATCCGCATGAACGGCACCTCGGGCCTGGAATTGCTGCAGAACGTGAAGCAGCGTTATCCCGCGTTGCCGGTCATCATCATGACAGCCTATTCCGACCTCGAGTCCGCGGTGGCGGCCTTCCAGGGCGGCGCCTTCGAATACCTGCCCAAGCCCTTCGACGTTGACCAGGCAGTAGACCTGATCCGCCGCGCGGTGGATGAATCGCTGCGCGAAAACGAGGCCGAGGAAACCACGCTGTCCTCGCCCGAAATCCTCGGGCAGGCGCCGTCCATGCAGGAGGTGTTCCGCGCCATCGGGCGCCTCGCGCAGTCTTCGGCGACGGTGATGATCACCGGCGAGTCGGGCAGCGGCAAGGAACTGGTGGCGCGCGCGCTGCATCGCCACAGTCCGCGTGCGTCCAAGCCCTTTGTCGCAATCAATACTGCGGCCATGCCGAAAGACCTTCTGGAGTCCGAACTGTTCGGCCATGAGCGCGGCGCCTTCACCGGCGCGCAGGCCATGCGCCGCGGCCGCTTCGAGCAGGCCGAGGGCGGCACACTGTTCCTGGATGAAATCGGCGACATGCCGGCCGAGTTGCAGACGCGCCTGCTGCGCGTGCTGTCCGATGGCACGTTCTATCGCGTCGGCGGCCACCAGCCCATGCGCACCAATGTGCGCGTGATCGCGGCCACCCACCAGGACCTGGATGCGCGCGTGCGCGAAGGCCTGTTCCGCGAAGACCTGTATCACCGCCTCAACGTGATCCGCCTCCGCCTGCCCAGCCTGCGCGAGCGCCGCGAAGACATCCCGCTGCTGGCACGCCACTTTCTCGCGAAGTCAGCGCGCGATCTCGGTGTTGACCCCAAACGCCTGTCGGACAACGCCATGACCTATCTGTCCGCACAGGACTTTCCTGGCAATGTGCGCCAACTGGAAAACCTTTGCCACTGGCTGACCGTGATGGCACCGATGCAGGCGGTTGAAATCGGCGATCTGCCGCAGGAGCTGCGACAGCACGCAGCTGCGGCGATAGATGCCGACTGGCTCGCCGCGCTGAGTCGTGAGGTGGACCGCGTTCTGGCGCGCAATGAGTCGAGCATCATGGATGCACTGACGCGTGACTTCGAGAAGACATTGATCACGAAGGCCCTGTCTGCGACCGGCGGGCGGCGCATCGAGGCGGCCAAGCTGCTGGGCATCGGGCGCAACACCATCACGCGCAAGATTCAGGAACTCGGCCTGGAAAAGGATTCCGGCCAGGGCGAAGGCTGAGCGCATTGCACTTGTGCAATCCTTTTGCCACGGGGTTCGAGGCAATTTCGCTATCCGGAACGTGGTTTGTTGAGTGCGATCGCGCCGACTAGAATGACGTCCCGCATTGGCGTTTCGTCACAGGCGTTTTTGTTGACGATATCGCCCGGACAGTTCGCATCGTTCCCATCAAGGAAAAATCATGACCCAGAAATTTGCCGGTGGCGTGGAAATCAACGCCGCCATCACGCCCGCGTTCCGCGAGATCCTCACCGACGAGGCGGTGGCCTTTGTCGCCAAGCTGCAGCGCACCTTCGGCCAGCGCCGCCTCGACCTGCTGGCGGCGCGCGTCACGCGGCAAACGGAATTTGATGCCGGCAAGCTGCCGGACTTCCTGCCGGAAACGAAATCCATACGCGAGGGCGACTGGCAGATTGCACCCCAGCCAAAAGACATGCTCGACCGCCGCGTCGAGATCACCGGCCCCACCGACCGCAAGATGGTGATCAATGCGCTGAACTGCGGCGCGCTCACCTTCATGGCCGACTTCGAGGACGCGAACTGCCCGACCTGGCACAACATGATCGATGGCCAGATCAACCTGCGCGACGCGGTGCACCGAACGATTACGCTGGAGCAGAACGGCAAGCAGTACAAGCTGAACGAAAAGACGGCGGTCCTGCTGCCCCGTCCGCGCGGCTGGCACCTGGATGAAAAACATGTACTGGTGGACGGCAAGCGCATGTCGGGCAGCCTGTTCGACTTTGGCCTGTTCTTTTTCCATAACGCAAAAGAGTTGCTCGCGCGCGGCTCCGGCCCGTACTTCTATTTGCCGAAAATGGAATCCCATCTGGAGGCGCGGCTGTGGAACGACGTGTTCAAGCTGGCCCAGGATGAACTCAAGGTAGCGCAGGGCTCGATCAAAGGCACGGTGCTGATCGAGACCGTGCTGGCGGCCTTCGAGATGCACGAAATCCTGTGGGAACTGAAAGACCACTCGGCCGGCCTTAACATCGGCCGCTGGGATTATCTGTTCTCCTGCATCAAGAAATTCCGCTCCAATGCGAACTTCGTGCTGGCCGAGCGCGGCCAGGTGACGATGCTGGCGCCCTTCATGCGCGCCTACGCGCTGACGCTGGTGAAGACCTGCCATTTCCGCGGCGCCCCCGCCATGGGCGGCATGGCGGCGCAGATTCCGATCAAGAACGATCCGGCAGCGAACGAAGCGGCCATGGTCAAGGTGCGTGCCGACAAGCTGCGTGAAGTGACCGACGGCTGTGACGGCACCTGGGTGGCGCATCCGGCGCTGGTGCCGATTGCGAAGGAGATTTTCGACCAGCACATGCCCACGCCAAACCAGTACACCAAGCAGCGGCCGGACGTGAACTACACCGCGAAGGACCTGCTCGACTTCCAGCCGGAAGGCCCGATCACCGAAGCTGGCCTGCGCAACAACATCTCGGTTGGCATCCAGTACCTCGGTGCCTGGCTGGCGGGTAACGGTTGCGTGCCGGTGTTCAACCTGATGGAAGATGCCGCTACTGCGGAAATCTCGCGCTCGCAGATCTGGCAGTGGATCCGCAGCGACAAGGCGAAGCTCGATGACGGCCGCAAGATCACCGTCGAACTGTTCCGCACGCTGCTGGCCGAGGAACTGCCCAAGGTCCGGACTTATCTTGGCGAAGAAGGCTGGAAGACCGGCAAGTACGAAGACGGCGCCAAGCTGTTCGACCAGATCACCACGGGCGAATACGTCGACTTCCTCACGCTGCCGGCCTACGAGCTGTTTGAATAAGACAGGCTGTTGCAAACAAAAGGCCGGGCATGCCCGGCCTTTTTGCTTAATATGATCAAATTCACTTTATTGTCATTTATCCGTAAGTATTTAAGTGACAATTATTATCACAATAAATTTTGTTTATTTCAAGTTTAACTGTCATTCCGAGGCCCGAATCTAAGATGCAGGCCTCGGAATCCGCTTTGGAATTGATTCAACAACAGACTCCTCGCTGTACTCGGAATGACAGATGGGGGCATTTAGGGAAACGGTGATCAAGTCCGCAATTTCGGAAACCTGCGCTGCGTTTTCCTCTGAAGTGGGGGATATACAAGGCGGCATGCCCTCTTGTTCAGTTACACCTTAGCTGAACTCCGCCCATATCGGCGTGTGATCAGACGGGCGCTCCCAGCCGCGCGGCTCCAGGTCGATCTGGCAGCGCGTGCAGCGCGCAGTAAGTGCGGGTGAAATCAGGATGTGGTCAATGCGCATCCCCATTTTTCGCCTGAAGGCATTCATGCGGTAATCCCACCAGGTGAAGGATTTCTCTGCCTGTTCGAACAGGCGGAAGCTGTCTTTCAGCTCGAGTGCAATGAGGCGCTGGAAGGCGGCACGTTCGCGTTCACTCACCAGCACCTGGCCCGCCCACGCCTTGGGGTCGTGCACGTCTTCATCGGCCGGGGCGATGTTGTAGTCACCGAGTACCGCGAGTTGTGTGTGCTGCTTCAGTTCATCGGCCAGCCAGCGCTCGAAGGCTTCCAGCCAGCCCAGTTTGTAGTGATACTTTTCGGAATCGACAGCCTGGCCGTTGGGGATGTAGGCGCAGACGATGCGCACGCCATCCACGGTGACGGCGATGACGCGCTTCTGCTCGTCGGAAAAACCGGGAATGCCGGCCTGCACATCGGTGACGGGCCGGCGCGACAGGATGGCGACGCCGTTGTAGGTCTTCTGTCCGGAATAAACGACCTCGTAACCTGCGGCGCGGATGTCGCCGGCCGGAAACTTCACGTCCTCGGTCTTGGTTTCCTGCAGACACACCACATCCGGCTGGCGCTGGGCTAGCCAGTCGAGCAGGTGTGGCAGGCGCACCTTGAGGGAGTTGACGTTCCAGGTGGCGATGATCATGGGCAGGACATTTCTTTGCGTAAGCCCGGTGTGACCAGGCAGACAGCGACCGCGGTCAGCGTGCTGCTGTACCCGTCGCCGCAGGGGTGGCGGTGGATGCTGTACGGGGGAAGCCGGCGTTATCGAGCGAGGATTGGTAGAGGTCCGAGGCAAAACCGCGAATCGTGGAGCCGCCGATCATGAGCACTGGCACAGTTTCGCTGCCGGTGGCCTTTTTCATGTCCTCCAGGCCGGCATCATCCTGCACCAGGACCAGCTGAAAACTGATCGCGCGCGCAGTGAGCAACGCATGCGCGTTCTGGCAGGGTGGACCGCACAGCGGTGTGACGTAGAGTTTGACCACCGGAAGGTTGCGCTGAACGGTCGCTGTCGGGCGTATCGATGCCGGAATGCTGGCCGGATAGCCCGCCAGGTCCAGGGTGGTTTTCCAATCTGTCGAATTGAAGCCGGACATGGCATCGCGCCCCACTTGGAGTACCGGCACCTGGGTCTTGCCGGTAAGGTTTTTCAGCGAAGCCATGCTGGGCTCATCGCCGACCAGCATTTCCTTGTATGGAATGCCGCGCTTCGCGAGGTAGTCACGCCCGTCCTTGCACGGCGCAGCGCAATCGGGGGCCGTATACAACGTGACGGGGAAATTTTTCGAGGCTACCTGCGCGGCATACGGCAGGTTCGCGCCTTCGACCACGCTGCTGCCCAGTGATTTCTGCTGCACGCTTGTCGCGGCGCCGGCGGGCGGCGGATTCTGGGAGTAGGTGACGCGGCCGTTCTTGTCCACCCAGCGATACAGTTGCTGCGCCTCGGCAGACATGGCAAAAACAGCCAGCAGGATGGCAAGCGTCGTGATGCAGGTGCGGCCGGTCAGCATGCTGCGCATGACGTTTTCCCTCTGAAAAGGGGCTGTGAAACGCTACGCGTCGATCATACCACTGTGCCTCAGCAGTGCATCCACGCTGGGCTCGCGTCCGCGGAAGGCCTTGAACGATTCCAGCGCCGGGCGGCTGCCGCCGACGGCAAGGATTTCCCTGCGGAAACGTGCGCCGACTTCGGGGTTCAGGACTCCCCCGGCAGCCATGGGGCTTTCCTCAAATGCACTGTAGGCATCGGCAGACAACACCTCGGCCCATTTGTAACTGTAGTAGCCGGCGCTGTAGCCGCCGCCGAAAATGTGCGAGAAGTTGTTCGCAAAGCGGCTCCACGACGGCGGCGTGACCACGGCCACGCGCTGGCGGATCTCGTCCAGCAACTGCAGTGGCGACTTCGTGCCGCCGGGTTCGAAGTCGTGATGCAGGTGCATGTCGAACAGCGAGAACTCGATCTGCCGCACCGCCTGCATGCCGGACTGGAAATTCTTCGCGGCAATCATCTTGTCGAACAGCGCGCGCGGCAGCGGTGCACCGGTATCGACATGCGCGGTCATGTGTTCGAGCACCGCCCATTCCCAGCAGAAGTTCTCCATGAACTGGCTGGGCAATTCGACCGCATCCCATTCCACGCCGCGGATGCCGGACACGCCGAGATAGTCCACGCGCGTGAGCAGGTGATGCAGGCCGTGGCCGAACTCATGGAACAGCGTGATCACGTCATCGTGGGTGAACAGGGCCGGCTTGCCGCCAACGGGGGAGGGGAAATTGCACACTAGATAAGCAACGGGCGGCTGCACGCCGTCGGCCTTCTTGCGGCGCGTCAGCGCCTCATCCATCCAGGCGCCGCCGCGCTTGGTTTCACGCGCATACAGGTCGAGATAGAACTGGCCCACCATTTCGCCTGCGGCATCGCTGATGCGGAAAAAGTGCACTGCCGGGTCCCAGGTCTCGGCACGGTCTTCGCTGAGCGTCAGGCCGTAGAGCGTTTCCACCACCTTGAACATGCCTTCCAGCACCTTGGGTTCCGGAAAGTACTGCTTCACTTCCTGGTCGGAGAAGGCATAGCGTTTCACCCGGAGTTTTTCCGATGCATAGCCCAGGTCCCAGGCCTGCGGGTCGGACAGCCCGAGTTCTGCAGCTGCAAAGGCCTTGAGCTCGGCGTAATCCTTTTGAGCAAACGGTTTCGCCCTGGCGGCGAGGTCCTCCAGGAAGGCGGTCACCTGTTTGGGCGAGTGCGCCATTTTGGAAACCAGGGACACTTCGGCATGGCTGGCATAGCCGAGCAGTTCGGCGGCTTCGCGGCGGCGTTCGAGGATGTTCGCGATCAGCGGCGTATTGTCGTTTTCGGGTTTGCCGAATTCGCTGGCGCGGGTCTGGTGGGCGCGGTACAGCATCTCGCGCAATGCGCGGTTGTCGGCGTATTGCAGCAGCGGAAACACGCAGGGCGCCTGCAGCGTGAGTTTCCAGCCCGGCTTGCCGTCCTTTTCAGCCGCTTCGCGCGCGGCCTGCTTCACATCCTCGGGTACGCCGGCCAGTTCGTTCTCGTCTTCGATGTAATGCACAAAAGCATTCGTGGCATCGAGCACGTTTTCCGAAAACTTCGTGGACAGCGCGGCCAGTTCTTCCATCAGGGTGGCGAAACGCGCTTTTTTCTCCGTTGACAGCTCCGCGCCCGACAGGCGGAAATCGCGGATCTCGTTGTCGATGATTTTTTGCTGCGCGGCAGACAGGCGCGTGAATTCGTTCGATGCACGCAATGCCTTGTACTTGTCGAACAGCACCAGATTCTGGCCGAGCTCGGTGTAGTACTGCACGATTTTCGGCTGATTCGCGTTATAGGCTTCGCGCAATTCCGGCGAGTCGAGCACACCGTGCAGGTGGCCGACTGCGCCCCAGGCCCGCGACAGGTGTTCGTTCGCGTCGTCCAGCGGCGCGATAAAGCTGTCCCAGGTCACCGGCGTCTGGGTTGCGGTCATTTCGCCAACCAGTGCGCGGTTCGCGGCAAGCAGTTCATCCATCGCCGGGGTGATGTGCTCGGGGCGGATGGCCGCGAAGCGCGGCAGTCCCGAGAAATCGAGCAGCGGATTGTTGGCGGTCACAGCGGTCATTCTTTTCCTTGCCTGAATTGTTTAACGAGCGTTTCAGCGAACCTTCGCCGCGCGCTCCGCAGACAGCACCGTGTTGGCCAGCAACATGGTGATCGTCATCGGGCCGACGCCGCCGGGCACCGGGGTGATGTGCGACACCTTGCCCAGCATGCCCGCGTAATCGGCATCGCCGCACAGCTTGCCTTCGGCATTGCGGTTCATGCCCACGTCGATCACCACCGCGCTTGCCTTGACCATGTCGGCGGTGACCAGATTCACCTTGCCGGTGGCCACGACCACGATGTCCGCAGCCTGGGTATGGCTGGCGAGATCGCGCGTCTTGGAATTGCAGATGGTCACGGTGGCGCCCTTTTGCAAGAGCAGCAGCGCCGCCGGCTTGCCGACGATATTCGAGGCACCCACCACCACGGCATTCATGCCCCAGGGGTTGATGCCCTCGTCCTCCAGCATGGCCATGACGCCGGCCGGCGTGCAGGGTATGAAGCGCGGGTTGCCGGTGGCCAGCAGGCCGACATTCATGGGGTGAAAGCCGTCGGCGTCTTTCTCCGGCGCGATGGCAGTCAACACGGCTTCTGATGAAATATGTTTGGGCAACGGCAACTGTACGAGGATGCCGTGGATGCGCGCATCGGCATTCAGACGCGCGATGTGCGCCAGCAGGTCGGCTTGCGAGGTGGTCTCGGGCAGTTCGATGTGTTCGGAATGGATGCCGACCTCGGCGCAGGCGCGCACCTTGTTGCGCACATAGATTTTCGAAGCGGCGTTTTCGCCGACGATGATCACGGCGAGGCCCGGCGTGTTGCCGGTTGCGGTCAGTTGCGCAGCGCGTGTTTTAAGTGATTCGCGCAGCTTTTTGGCCAGCGCATTGCCGTCGATGATGCGGGTTTCCACGGATCAATCCCATAATAATGACAAAGAGGTCGGCAATTATGAACGATGCGCCAGGCGCCCCAATCCGCGCCTCGGGGATATTGCGCGATACGGGATGGTGTTTTACAATCCGGCAACTGCTTGATCACTGGCGCTGGCAATCCCGGCGCCTGTAGCGAGGCCCCACGAAGGCCTTTAATGGTCCGCCGCATTGACCGCAAACCGAGTCCGCTACAATGGATTTGGAGACTTAGGAGGAGACAGTTATGGCTGCTGTGCCGGATTTTCCCGCTGCCAACGACCCCGATTCGCTGGAAACCCAGGAATGGCTGGATGCACTGGAAGCCGTGCTGGAGCGGGAGGGGCCTGAGCGCGCTCACTTTCTGCTCGAAAAGCTGATCGACAAGGCGCGACGATCAGGCGCCTATCTCCCCTACAAGGCGCAGACCGCCTATATCAATACGATTCCCACGCACCGTGAGCAGCGCTCACCCGGTGACCATGCGCTCGAAGAACGCATTCGCTCCTACACGCGATGGAATGCGCTGGCCATGGTGGCACGTGCGAACAAGGTCGAGGGTGATCTCGGCGGCCACATCGCCAGCTTCGCTTCGGTGGGCACGCTGTTCGGAATCGGTTTCAATCATTTCTGGCATGCACCGCATGAAGGCCATGGTGGCGACCTCGTCTACTTCCAGGGACATTCGGCACCCGGCATTTATGCCCGCGCCTTCCTCGAAGGCCGGCTGAGCGAAGACCAGTTGCTTAACTTCCGCCGTGAAGTGGACGGCAAGGGCATTTCGTCCTATCCACATCCCTGGCTGATGCCGGACTTCTGGCAGTTCCCCACGGTCTCCATGGGACTGGGGCCGATACAGGCCATCTACCAGGCGCGCTTCCTCAAGTACCTGCATGCCCGCGGCCTGGCCGATACCTCCAATCGCAAGGTCTGGGTGTTCTGCGGCGACGGCGAAATGGACGAACCGGAATCCTTGGGCGCCATCGGCGTGGCGGCGCGCGAACATCTCGACAACCTGGTCTTTGTCGTCAACTG
>CAMCYY010000087.1 GCA_945885335.1 Bordetella parapertussis | reverse complement strand
AAGGTGCCCAATGATCGCAGCAACGAGCCCCACTGGTAATAGTCCACCGCGCCGCCCACTTCGTCGATCGAGGGCAGCAGCGTGTGGTACTTCACGTCGAGGATGCGCGCAGTGTTGTCGGCGCGCTCGAGGAAAGTACCCAGGCGGATGAAGGCGTAGGCCTCATCACGCAGCATGGTGCCGAAGGTGACGCCGCGGAACAGGTGCGAGCAGTTTTTCACCCAGTCGAAGAAATTGCTGATGCCGCGCGCGTCAACCGTGGCGTAGGTGAGGCCGCGCATTTCGAGCCAGGTGGCGTTCAGGCTTTCCCACATTTCCGAGGTGAGGGCGCCGCGCTGACCGCGCGCGTTCTCGCGGGCCAGTTGCATCGAGGAGAAAATCGACGACGGATTGGTCGGGTCGAAAACCATGAACTGCATGACCTTCTGCGCGCTCAGCTCGGTGTGCTTGGCGTAGTACTCCTTGGCCAGGCCGGTGATCACCAGCGGCAGCGCCCAGGGCTCGGCCCACTTCTCGCCGGCTTCCATGACGCGATAGGGCAGCAGTGCCATGCGGTAGGTCACATCCAGGATGCGCGCGGTGTTCTCCGCACGCTCCATGTGGCGCGACATCCAGAACAGGTCGTTCGCGGTGCGGCTCAGCATTTGAACCCCGAGGCCGGATGGCAGCGGTTGGTTTTAATCAGAGGTCGTGTTTGTGCAATGCAGACGGCTTTTTGTCTGCGTTGCATAAGCACAACCTGCGCGGACGGGTTTGTCGTCCGCGCCGCTTTCGATGGCATCGCAATGCTCGCGCGCGCTTCGCTTGCGTTCCGCCCGTTTGTGAACGAATGAAAGGCCATTCGCTCACAAACGGGCGGTCTGAGAAAAGCAGTCTCGTGGTGAAACGTGTTCATGATTCCAGCACCCACGTGTCCTTCGTTCCCCCACCCTGCGATGAATTCACCACCAGCGAGCCTTCCTTCAGCGCGACGCGCGTCAGGCCGCCGGGGACGATGCGGATTTCCTTGCCGGAGAGCACGAAGGGGCGCAGGTCGACGTGGCGCGGCGCCACGCCGGATTCGACAAAGGTCGGGCAGGTGGAGAGCGCTAGCGTGGGCTGGGCGATGTACTTGCTGGGTTCGGCGATGATGCGGTCGCGGAACTCGGCGCGCTGGCTGGCGGTGGCGGTGGGGCCCACCAGCATGCCGTAGCCGCCGGAGCCATGCACTTCCTTCACCACCAATTCGGGCAGGTGATCGAGGACGTAGTGCATGTCATCCTTCTTGCTCAATTCCCAGGTCGGCACGTTTTTCAGGATCGGTTCTTCGTTGAGAAAGAACTTGATCATGTCCGGCACGTGGATGTACATCGACTTGTCGTCGGCGATGCCGGTGCCCACGGCGTTGGCCAGCGTGACGCGGCCGGCCCTGCAGGCCTGCATCAGGCCGGGCACGCCCAGCATGGAGTCCTTGCGGAATACCTTGGGGTCGAGGAAGTCATCGTCCACGCGGCGGTAGATCACGTCCACGCGCTTGGGGCCCTTGGTGGTGCGCATGTAGACGGTGTCGTCGCGCACCATCAGGTCCTGGCCTTCGACCAGTTCGATGCCCATCTGCTGGGCGAGGAAGGTGTGCTCGAAATACGCCGAATTGAATGCCCCCGGCGTGAGCAGGGCCACCATCGGGTCGCTCAAGCCCTGGGGGGCGACGCCGCGCAGGGTTTCCAGCAGGATGTCCGCATAGTGCTCGATCGGCTGCACCGCCTGGCGCGAGAACAGTTCGGGGAACAGCCGCATCATCATCTTGCGGTTTTCCAGCATGTAGGACACGCCAGAGGGCACCCGCAGGTTGTCTTCGAGCACGTAGAACTCCCCCGGACCGGTGCAGACGATGTCCACGCCGGTGATGTGGGCGTAGATATCGCCGGGCACGTTCAGCCCCTGCATGATGGGGCGGTACTGGGCGTTTTCCAGCACCTTTTGCGCCGGCATCAGGCCTTCCTTGATCATGGTCTGATCGTGGTAGACGTCGTGCAGAAAGAGGTTGATTGCCTTGACCCGCTGGGCCAGGCCGCGTTCCATCTTCTGCCAGTCAGCCGCCGGCAGAATGCGCGGGATGATGTCAAAGGGGATCAGGCGCTCGCCGCCGGCTTCCTCGCCGTAAACCGCGAAGGTGATGCCGAGGCGATGGAACATGACCTCCGCCTCATTGCGCTTTTGCACAAGGCGTTCCGGAGGATTCGCTTCCAGCCAAGCCTGATAACTCTGGTAGTGAGGCAGGACGCTGCCGTCCATGCCGCGCATTTCGTCGTACACTTTGGCGGCCATGTTTTCTGTCACGATTTTTCAGTGTCGCACTTGGTGCATTGATAAGCAACGGCCATGACGGGGAGCCAAGTATTTGCTCTTACGGGGAAAACGGCTGGAATCAGGCGATCCTGGCGTCTATTTGTTTCAAGGCGTGCACCCCCGGGGTGCGCAGCGCCTTGCGCTGGTGCACAGCCCGGTCCGAAAGCAGCGGAGCGCGGCCAAGTATCTGAATTCACTTTAAGATTTCGGCATTCACGGAAGATGAGCCTGGAGCGATGGCATGAGCATGCAAATCCGGCGGGATAGCGTTCGCTGCGTCACCCCCAGCGGTTTTCACCGCATGGCCTATATCGAATGGGGCGATCCGGCGAACCCGCGGGTGCTGGTCTGCGTGCACGGTCTTACACGCAGCAACCGCGATTTTGATGCGTTCGCCCAGGCCATGGCCGCCGATTACCGCGTGGTCTGCCCGGATGTGGCGGGGCGGGGCGATTCGGACTGGCTGAAGAATCCGATGGAGTACAGCGTCCCGACCTATGCCGCCGACATGGTGACGCTGCTGGCGCGCCTCAATGTTGAATCCGTGCACTGGGTCGGCACATCCCTCGGCGGCCTGATCGGCATGGCGCTGGCCGCACTGCCGGAATCACCGATTTCGCGCTTGGTGCTGAATGATGTCGGCCCCGTGATCACGGCAGCGTCGTTGGCGCGCATCGCGGCCTATGTCGGCAAGGCGCCGCGCTTTCCCGCCATCGAAGCAGCTGATGCCTATATCCGGCTGGTCAGCGCGAGTTTCGGGCCGCACACCGATGCCGAATGGCGCAAGCTCACCGAGAACGTCCTCCGGCAGGAGGCAGACGGGAGTTTTCGCATGCATTACGACCCGAAGCTCGCCGTGCCCTTCGTGGCTGCGCTCACTTCGGCGGATATGGAACTGTGGCCCCTGTACGACGCCATCGAATGCCCGGTGCTGCTGGTGCGCGGCGCGGATTCCGACCTGCTCACGACGGCGGCGGCAGCGGAAATGGAGCGGCGCGGACCGAAGGCAAAGCTGGTGGAGTTTGCCGGCGTCGGCCACGCGCCCACGCTGATGCATGCAGACCAGATTGAGGCGGTGAGGGCATTTCTGCTTGGGCAATGATGTATGAGAAAGCACAGGCGGCACAGGCCAGGCATTGGCAATGCCGGTTGTATTCATCATCCGTCGTTCCCGCGCATTTTCAAAAATGCGCAGGAATGACGATACTTGGAGTAGTGGTTTGAATTCAGAACCAAGCGGCGGCGAAGAACTTCCCGTTCCCCCGAAAAAGGCCGGCCTGCTTCAGGTGGGCGCAACCATCTTCTGGGCAATGCTCATGATCGGCCGCAAGGGCACCTGGGAAAAGAATGGTGCCGTGGTGTCGATGCCGCAGATGGTTGTCGGTGCGCTGGCAGGCGGCGTGGTGGTTGTATTGATTCTGCTGGCACTGGTGCGATTGGCGCTGAGTTAAGGAACAACTGAACAAGGGGGCATGCCCCCTTGTATATCCCCCACTTCAGAAGGAAACGCAGCGCAGGTTGCCGAAACTCCGGACTTGATCAGCGTTTCCCTAAGGAATAACTGAACAAGGGGCCATGCCCCCCTGTATATCCCCCACTTCAGACGAAAACGCAGCGCAGGTTGCCCAAATTCCGGACTTGATCGGCGTTTCCTTGAGTAGGGTGAGACGCAACGTGCGGAAATATTGTGATCACAATTGTATTGTTATTGCTTACGGAATAAAGACAATAAAGCAGAATTGATCATATTGCCATTCCCGATCAAAACACCCCGAACGCCACTCCCGCTGCCAGCGTTGCACCCATTTCCTCGGCCCTGGCAAGCATTTCCGGCGAGTTCACCTTCAGTGCAATCACCGGCTCAAACACTTTTTTTAGCTTCAGGCCGGTGCAGATGCGGTCGATGTTGAACACGGCACCCGTGCCATCGTTGCCGGCGGTGATGAACAGCGCGTAGGGTCTGGCATCGACCTTGTTCTCGCAGGTGTAGAAGGTGCGGTCGAACAAATCCTTCAGCGCACCCGACATGTAGCCGAAATTCTCCGGCGTGCCGAAAATGATGGCATCCGCCGCGAGCAGGTCATCGGCTGTGGTGTCGAAGGCACGCTTGAACGTGGTGTCAGTCTCCTCGATCGTTTGCGCGCCCCTCAACACGGCATCGGCCAGTTGTTGCGTGCGCGCGCCCGGTGCGTGATAGGCGATGAGCAGCTTTTTCTTCATGGGTTTCTTTCCTGCTGTGCAGGAAACCGTTCAGCCGGGTCCTGACGGTAGTAGCTCGCCAGTTGTTCATACAGCGCCGGCCAGTCACGCGCCAGCACCGCCGACTGGGTGAAGAACATTTCGCTCATCACTGCGAAGAACTCGGCCGGGTGTTCGGCGGCATAGGGATCGACCAGCGTGGGCTGATCGGTTTCCACCTGACGGCAGAACGCGTCGTAGGCTGCGCCAAACACCTCGCTCCAGGCCTTCACGTCCATGCTTTCGTGGGGCAGCGGAAAGCCGTCGGCATCACCGTTGCGCATGTCGAGCTTGTGTGCGAACTCGTGTATCACCACGTTGTAGCCGGCCTCGGTCATGCTCGCGTCCTGCCATGACAGCACCACCGGGCCGCCTTCCCAGGCTTCGCCGGAGAGTTCCTCCTCGATCTCATGCATCACGCCGTCATCGTCCATTTCCTCGTGCGTCACCGTGAACTCGCCAGCATAGACCACCACGCCTACCCAGTCGTCGTATTGGTCAAGGCCCAGGTTGAGGATGGGCAGGCAGGCCTGCAGCGTGATCGACAGGCGCACCTCGTCGGTGAGCTCGAAGCCATCGGCGCCGTGCATTTCCTTTTCAGAAAGGAACAGCACCGCCAGTTCGCGCAGGCGCGCCAGATCGGCCGCGGACAGCCCGCGCAGGAAGGGCAGGCCGGCCAGCACGTCCTGCCACAGCACCTCGTCGATGCGGGTTTTTTCCAGCGCGCGCTTGCGCTGCCAGTTGCGGATCAGTCCCATGGGGTCATTTTAGCTTCATCAACTGTCGTTGCTCGTCCTTCGACAGGCTCAGGACGAACGATTTTGGTTGATTTCGTTCGTGGTGAGTCCTGAGCCTGGCGGCGGATCGAACCATGAGCGGAATCAACCGGCTGGGTGTTTTCTCAGGGCCAAAAGCAGATTCCTCGCGCAGCCTGGCCCCAGCGCATGCGCGGCCTCGGAGTGACAGGGGGGGTGGCACAATGCCCGCCATGGTTGCCGCCATTGCACAAATCGATGCCAACGCGTTGACTCCGCTCACATCTGGCCTGAGTGAGGTCGAGTCGGCGGCGCTGGCGCGCGCGCTGGATTACGCGGCAAAGCTCTACGCAAGCCGTTTTTTGGGCACCGGGGAACCGGTGCTGACACATGCGCTGGGTGTTGCCGGTTCGATTGCCGCGCTGCGCCTCGATGTCGATGCGCGCATCGCCGGGCTGCTGTTCGCCGCACCCGAGTATCTGCCCGAAGGGCGGGATGAACTGAAAATGCGTTTCGGTGACATCGTTGCCTCGCTGGTGGCCGGCATCACGCGCCTGAACAGCCTGGGCGTGGTGACGCGCACCGCCTCGGGCGGCCTGCGCACCGGTGACAGAGCGGCGGCCTCGCAAACCGAGGTGCTGCGCAAGATGCTGCTCGCCATGGTCGAGGACATTCGCGTCGTGCTGCTGCGCCTGGCGAGCCGGGTGCAGACGCTGCGCTATCTGTCTGCGGCGCCGGCCGCCGCGGATCGCATTCCACTTGCGCAGGAAACACTGGACATTTACGCGCCGCTGGCGAACCGCCTTGGCGTATGGCAGCTGAAGTGGGCGCTAGAAGACCTGGCCTTTCGCATCCTCGAACCCGATACCTACAAGCGCATTGCCGGCATGCTGGATGAGCGCCGCGTCGAGCGAGCGGCCTTCATCGCGGATGCCATGGCGATGGTAAAGCGCGAGCTGGATGCGGTGGGCGTCGAGGCCGAGCTGAGCGGCCGGCCCAAGCATATCTACAGCATCTGGAACAAGATGCGCCTGAAGTCGCTCGACTTCTCCGAGTTGCACGATGTACGTGCAATACGCGTGCTGGTGGGCGATGTAAAGGACTGCTATACGGCCCTGGGCATCGTGCACAACCTGTGGCAGCCCGTCCCCGGCCAGTTCGACGATTACATTGCGCGGCCCAAGGACAACGATTACCGCTCGCTGCACACCGCGGTGGTCGGGCCGCGCGGCCAGACGCTGGAGGTGCAGATCCGCACCCACGACATGCATCGCCATGCCGAACTGGGCGTGGCCGCGCACTGGCGCTACAAGGAGGCGGGCACGCCCGGACGCACACCAAAAAACGCTGCACGTGGCGACGAGGCCTTCGACGACAAGATCGCCTTCCTGCGCCAGATGCTGGCCTGGCGTGACGACATCGTCGACTCATCCGATTGGGTGGGCCAGTCCAAGCGCGCCGCGCTGGATGAAACCATCTATGTGCTAACGCCACAGGGCCGCGTGGTCGATCTGCCGGCCGGCGCCACGCCGGTTGATTTCGCCTATGCGCTGCACACCGACGTGGGTCACCACTGCCGCGGCGCCAAGGTGAACGGCCGCATGGTGCCGCTCGACTATCGGCTGTCGAACGGCGAGCGCGTCGAGGTGGTCACCACCAAGGCGGGCGGACCCTCGCGCGACTGGCTGAATCCGGCGCTGGGCTACATCCGCAGCTCACGTTCCCGCAACAAGGTCCGGCAGTGGTTCAACAGCCAGGACATGGAACAGACCATGGCGGCAGGGCGCGCCTTTGTCGAGCGCGAACTGCAGCGCGAAGGCCGTACCGATGCGAACCTCGAGGCCTTGGCGGATGCAATGGGCTACGAGCGCACCGAGGATTTGTTTGCCGCTGCCGGCCGCGAGGAATTCGGCGTGCGCCAGTTGCAGATCGCGCTGGGCGCCGAGGAGGCGCCGGCGCGTCCGCTGGAGGAGGTGGTGGCGCGCAAAAGCCGCGCCGATCGCGCGGGCGGCATTCTCGTCGTGGGCGTGGACCGGCTGATGACGCAACTGGCGAAATGCTGCAAGCCGGCGCCGCCGGATCGCATCATGGGCTTTGTCACGCGCGGCCGTGGCGTGTCCATTCATCGCGCCGGCTGTCCCAGCCTCGCGCAGCTGCTCGCGCGCATGCCCGAGCGGGCCATTGGCTCGGAGTGGGGTAACACGGCTGGCATGGCCGACCGGCTGTACGCCGTGGACATCCTGGTGCGCTCCAATGACCGGCCCGGCCTTCTGAAAGACATCTCCGAAGTGCTGTCGCGCGAACAGATCAATGTCACTGCGATCAACACCCTGTCGCGCCAGCAACTGGCCTCCATGTCCTTCACGCTGGAAGTAAAGGGCGTGGGGCAGCTCGGGCGGGCGCTTGGGCTGATCGCCGAGGTGCCCGGCGTGATCTCCGCGTTACGGTGCTGAATTTGCGTGGATGCGCTGCGGCGATGAACCCGGGCGGCCACGACCGCGGACGCTATAATCGCGGTGAAGATAGTGCATTGTGTTCCCGACATAAAAAGCCGCACATAAAACCCACGTAGTCCAAAGGAGAGTCGCCATGAAGGTCGCTTATTTTTTCAAGGGAAAACCGGAGAACCTTTCGCTGTTTCCCAAGGACATGAGCATTGTTCCGGTGGCAACACCGCTGGACAACGGCCCGTATCCCGAAGAGCAGATGCGCGCCATCGCCGACTGCGACGCGATCTATGTGACCGGCTCCTACATCACCGAACAGGTGTTCGCGGCTGGCAAGAAGCTGAAATTCGTGCAGACCGCCGGCGCCGGTTTTGACAAGCTTGACCTGGCCGCCGCCACGCGCCGCGGCATCACCTGCAGCAACAACGGCAACCTGAACAGCAGCCGTGTGGCCGACTTCGCCATGATGATGGTGCTGAACCTGTTCCGCCAGGCCGTGCCTACGGTGCAGCACATGAATGCCGGCGACTGGATGGCCTCGCGCCTGCCCGCGCTGGAGTCGCTTGAAGTCGAAGGCAAGACGCTGGGCATCATCGGTTTTGGCAACATCGGCGGCAAGGTGGCCAAACGCGCCCATGGCTTTGACCTGAAGGTGATCTACAACGACGTGAAAAAAGATGCCAGCCAGGACATCGCGCAGGCCATCGGCGCGCGGCTGGTGGAAAAGGAAGAAATCTACCGCACGGCCGATGTCATCACCATCCACACCATGTACAACGACAGCACGAAGAACATGATTGGCGCGAAGGAACTGGCGCAGATGAAAAAGGGCGCCTTCCTGGTGTGCACCGCACGCGGCGGCATCATCGATGAAAAGGCACTGCGGCAGGCACTCGACAGCGGCCACCTCGGCGGCGCGGCGATCGATGTGTTCTCCACCGAGCCGGCCAAGGCCGACAATCCGCTGCTGGGCGCGAAAAACGTGCTCCTCACGCCGCATGTCGCCGGCAAGGGCAAGGAGGGGGTGGAGAAGTCCTTCAACTTCTCCATGGACAACATCCGCAACGGCCTGGCCGGCAAGCCGCAGAACGTGCTCAATCCCGACGCGCGTAAAAACGTCAACAACGACGCCGAAATGGCGCGCTGAAACATCTGACGGAAACGGAATAAAACGCCTTGCGCATCCTGCTCAGCAACGACGATGGTTATTTCTCCCCTGGCATTGCGGCGCTCGCCCAGGCGCTGGGGGTGCTGGGCACGGTGACGGTGGTTGCGCCCGAGCGCGACCGCAGCGGGGCTTCGAATTCGCTGACCCTGGACCGGCCCCTGTCGGTGCGCAAGTCGGCAAACGGCTTTCTGTACGTGGATGGCACGCCGACCGACTGCGTGCACCTTGCCGTGACCGGCTTGCTCGATCATCTGCCCGACATCGTGGTGTCCGGTATCAACCATGGCTCCAACATGGGCGATGACACCATTTATTCGGGCACCGTTGCCGCCGCCACCGAGGGCTATCTGCTCGGCATTCCATCGATTGCGATATCGCTGTCCGGCCGCTCGGGTGGTCATTTTGATACCGCGGCGCGCGTGGCCCGCGATATGGTGGAGCGTTTTGCACGCGCCCCGATCAGCGGGCCGGTGCTGCTCAATGTCAATGTGCCTGACGTGGACTGGAGCGGTCTGCGTGGCGTGCAGACCACGCGTTTGGGCAAGCGCCACAAGGCCGAGCCGGTGATCAAGGCCCAGAACCCGCGCGGCGACACCGTGTACTGGGTGGGCGCGGCGGGCGAGGCGGCCGATGCCGGTCCGGGCACGGATTTCCATGCGGTGGCGAACAATTACGTGTCGGTCACGCCGCTGCGCATGGACTTGACGCATCCGGACCAGATTCCGGTGGTAAAACAGTGGCTGGAAAAATGACATGAGCTTGATTGCCAGAAACTGTCATTCCGGGCTGCCTGGAAAATGCTGCGAGGAATCTGCTTTTGAAGGACTGCAAAAAGCAGATTCCTCGGACAGAGTCCTCGGAATGACAGTTTTGAGTTCGAGGTTTTGCGCGTGAACGTCTCCCGCACCCACGGCATCGGCTTCACCTCCCAGCGCACGCGCGACCGCATGGTCGAGCGCCTGCGCGCCAAGGGCATACGCGACGAGGCGGTGCTTGCGGCCATGGGCGGGGTGCCGCGTCACCTGTTCGTGGATGAGGCGCTGGCCAGCCGCGCCTACGAGGACACTGCGCTGCCGATTGGCTTTGAGCAGACCATTTCGCAGCCCTTTGTCGTGGCGCTGATGATCCAGACATTGCGGCTCGGTCGTGTTGAGCAGCCGATCGGCAAGGTGCTTGAAATCGGCACCGGCTGCGGCTACCAGGCGGCGGTGCTGGCGCGCCTGGCAAAGGAGGTCTATTCCATTGAGCGCATCGGTGGACTGCTCACCAAGGCGCGCAGCAATCTGCGCGAATTGCGAATCGCCAATCTTCGCATGGTGCATGGCGATGGCGCGAACGGACTGCCCGAGGCTGCACCCTTTGATTGCATCATCAGCGCGGCAGCGGCACAGGTGCTGCCGGTGGCGCTGAAATCGCAACTCGCCGTCGGCGGCCGGCTGATTGCGCCGTTGCACATCAGCGCGGGTGGCCCGGATCAGGCGCTGTGCCTGATCGAACGCTCGGCCACCGGCTTCTCCGAGCAATGGCTGGACCCGGTGCGTTTCGTGCCGCTGCGCGCAGGGAAGCAATGACGCTGCGCACTGTCCTGTTGCTGCTGGCGCTCGCCGCGACGGTGGCCGGTTGCACTTCGGGCCGTGGCGTCGCACCAGTGATTGACCGTGGCCCCGCTGCACGCCCATCCACACCGCCCAAGCCGGTGGTCGCCGTGGCGCCAACTTCTGCAGCACGGGCTACCGCCGCCGAGGGCGTCGACACCTATATTGTGAAGCGCGGTGACACGCTGTACAGCATTGCGCTGGACCACGGGCATGACTACCGCGAAATCGCGCAGTGGAACAACCTGAATGACCCCAACCTCATTCGCATCGACCAGGTATTGCGCGTCAAGCCGCCGGCCAATGCGGGTACGGCAACAGCGGGCGTGCAGACGCGGCCCCTGGGCGTTGCGGGGGGCGTTGAAGCACGACCGCTGGCCTCATCTGCATCTCCGGCGGCGGCACCCCCGGCTGCAGTGCA
Organism: Bordetella parapertussis; assembly: GCA_945885335.1. Taxonomy (GTDB): domain Bacteria; phylum Pseudomonadota; class Gammaproteobacteria; order Burkholderiales; family SG8-39; genus CAIYPG01. Next base: position 1,479 of record CAMCYY010000087.1, on the reverse strand, counting down.
GAGCGGCTTAGTGAGCGAGCCGCGCGGCCAGAAGCTGCCCTATTCGGAACAAAACCTTGCGCTGCTGGCGCGGGAACCCAAGCCTGCCGCTGCTGTGCCATCAGCCGCGCCGTCAACGGCAAAGCCCGAAATGGAACTCAAGCCGGCTACCGCTCTGAAGCCTGCAGCCAAACCGGAAGCAGTTAAACCAGAGGCAGCGAAACCCGAAGCCGCAAAACCCGAAGCCGCAAAGCCCGAAGCCACCGATGACGACGAGAACATCGATTGGGGCTGGCCCACGGCAGGGCGCCTGTCGGCCGGCTTTTCCGAGGCCACGAACAAGGGCTTCGATATTGCCGGCAAGGCCGGGCAGCCGGTGAATGCCAGCGCGACGGGCACCGTGCTCTACGTCGGCACCGGCATCCGCGGCTACGGCAAGCTCATTGTCGTGCGTCACAACAAATCCTATTCGACGGTGTATGCCCACAACGACACGATTCTGGTGAAGGAAGGCCAGCGCGTAACAAAGGGCCAGAAAATCGCCGAAATGGGCAACAGCGATGCCGACCAGGTGAAACTGCATTTCGAGATCCGCCGCCAGGGCAAGCCGGTCGATCCGGCGAAGTTTCTGCCCAATCGCTAAATCAACCTGACAGGGGGCGGGCTTCGCCAGCCAGCCCAAGCGCATGCCATTCCCGTTCCTCCGTCCCATCAAGGGCACCGCCACTACCGGTCCGGCTGAGCCGCCGCCGCAGGGGCTGATGCACTTCTATTGGCACTTCATCCGCCAGACCAAGGGCGGCTATGCGCTGATGTTCGGCACGAACCTCGCGGTGGCCATGATCGATACGGTGATCCCGCAGTTCATCGGCAAACTGGTTACGCTGATGGAGGCCGTTGATCGCAAGGCGGCGCTGGCGGCGAATGCGCCGATGCTGACCGCGATGGTAGTGCTGGTGCTGCTGGTGCGCCCGGTCGCCATCCTGCTCGACACCGTGGTGCGCCAAAGCCTGCTCATCCCCGGCATCACCAGCATGATCCGCTGGCAGAGCCACTGGCATGTGATCCGCCAGGGACTGCCGTTCTTCCAGAACGATTTTGCCGGACGCATCGCGAACCGCGTGATGCAGACCGCCAATGCGCTGCGCGAAAGCGTGATGTCCAGCATCCGCGGCATCTGGTACATCAGCGTGTACGGCCTCACCGCGCTGGTGCTGATGGCGGCGGCCGACTGGCGCCTCGCCATCCCCACTGCGCTGTGGTTCGCCAGCTATGTGGTGTTCCTGCGCTACTTCGTGCCGAAGATGCGCGACCTGTCACGCGCCAGCTCGGAGATGCGTTCCCTCGTGATGGCGCGCGTGGTGGACAGCTACACGAACATCCTCACCGTGAAACTGTTCGCGCGCCAGGCCGACGAGGACGTGTATGTGCGTGAGATCATCGATGAGCACCAGGCGGCGATGTCAAAACACATGGCGCTTATTTCACGCTTCATGTTCT
>CAMCYY010000086.1 GCA_945885335.1 Bordetella parapertussis | reverse complement strand
CGATGAACTGCCAGATGTAGCGGTCAAAAGAGCCGAATTCCTTTTGCACGGCGAGGAAGGCTTGGGCGTTCGTGATCGCCGATCCGATTTTCAGGCGATTGCGCACGATGCTGGCGTCCTGCATCAGCCGTGCCACGTCGCGTGCAGTGAAGCGCGCAACCTTTTTTGCATCGAATCCGGCAAAGGCCTTGCGATAGCCTTCGCGCTTGTTGAGGATGGTGGACCAGGACAGGCCGGCTTGCGCGCCCTCAAGCATCAGGAACTCGAATAACGTGCGCTCGTCATGCACCGGTTTGCCCCATTCCTCATCGTGGTAGCGCATGTAGGTTTCCGAGCCCAGGCACCAGGCGCAGCGTTTCTTCTCGGGTGTTTTTTTCATGGCTTCATCAAGGGAGGGAGGCATGGCGGGGAAAGTTGTGTGAGTATAATAAAATCAGGGGCCTTTTCAGTATGGATGGACTGGCATTAAACTGATAACATTGTCCGCATCATTCAAAGCATTGAACACATCGACACGGGAACCCAACGATCATGCAGAACGAACGACTGACGCAGCTTTACCTGGAACTGGCCAGTGGCAATACCGTGACGGCCACTGCACTGGCTGATTCTCTGGGCGTGTCCAAGCCCACGGTTCATCGTGACATCGAGCGGCTGCGCGGTGCCGGCATGCCGATCAAGGGCACGACGAACGTCGGCTACTCGCTGGGTGATGCGCCGGAGATTCCGCCGCTGCTGCTGACTGCCGATGAATTGCGCGCGCTCACCGCCGGCATCAAGTCCGCCGGCCCCGCGCATGCCGAGGCGGTGCGCTCGCTGCTGGACAAGGTGCGTGCCCTGATTCCGCCGCGCAGCCGCAAGAAGTACGGGCTGTAGCAGGTCAAAACCGGCGGGGTGTGCCCTACACCCTGTCATCCGCAGCGAGCCGGCAGGGCTCGCCGCCATCGCCGCGTTCCACCTGCACCGTCGCGTGGTGTATGCCGAAGCGGCGTTCCAGTTCACTTCCCAGATTGGCGTAGAACGCATCCGGCGGCGTGCCTTCGGGCATGACCAGGTGTGCGGTCAGCGCCGTCTCAGCCGTGCTCATGGCCCAGATGTGCAGGTCGTGCACTTCGCGCACACCAGGCAGTCCGCACAGATAGGCACGGACTGCGGCGGGATTGATGCTCGCCGGTACGGCGTCCAGCGCCAGGCTGACGGAATCCTTGAGCAGTCCCCAGGTGCTGGCAACAATCACGGCAACGATGAGCAGGCTGATGGCAGGGTCCAGCCACAACCAGCCGGTGTTCATGATCAGCACGCCGGCGAACACCACGCCCAGCGATACTGCGGCGTCGGCCGCCATGTGCAGGAACACGCCGCGCCGGTTCAGATCGTCGTGGCGTCCGCGCATGAACAGCAATGCCGTGGCGGTGTTGATGACTACGCCAATGGCCGCCACGATGATGATGGTCATGCCGGGAATGGAGGTCGGGTTGCGCAGGCGCTCCAGTGCCTCCCAGCCGATGCCCCCGCAGACCACCAGCAGCGCCAGCGCGTTGATCAGTGCAGCCCAGATTGACGAGCCGCGCAGTCCGTAGGTGTAGCGTTCCGATGGCGGGCGCCGCGACAGCAGCACAGCGCCCCAGGCCAGCGCCAGGCCGAGCAGATCGGACAGGTTGTGTCCGGCATCGGCCAGCAGGGCCAGTGAGTTCGTGAGCACGCCGGCAGTCGCCTCCACCAGCACGAAGACGAGGTTGAGTGCAAAGCCGATGGCATATGCGGTGGTGGCCGAACCGCCGGAAGGGGGGGGCGGGGCATGGTGGTGCCCATGCCCGTGACCTTGGCCGTGGTTATGGTGACCGTGATCGTCGTGGTGGTGGGCGTGCTCGCCGTGCGAAGCCATGTGGATTAAGGCTTCAGGTGCTGCCATTGCCGGTATCGGACTTGGCCGGCGCGCGAAAAGCACGCACCGCGTCGTCGATGGCGGTTTCCAGTTCACCCGGAAACAATTCCCCGTTGTTCGACTGCACCGGCGGGCCGGCCCGGTCAGCGAGTCGCCAGCGCATGACCTCCTCGACCGGCTGGCGCAGGGTCCTTCGCCGTGGCCGGCGTGCAGGTTTTGTCGCAGTCAAGTGTTTCTGGTCCGGCTGATGCGCGATTACGAAAACGCCTGGATGCCGGTCTGCGCGCGACCGAGGATGAGGGCATGGATGTCGTGCGTGCCTTCGTAGGTGTTGACGACTTCCAGGTTCACCAGATGGCGGGCCACGCCGAACTCGTCGGAGATGCCGTTGCCGCCCATCATGTCGCGGGCGACGCGGGCGATGTCCAGTGACTTGCCGGCGGAGTTGCGCTTGAGCATGGAAGTGATTTCCACTGCTGCCGTGCCTTCGTCCTTCATGCGCCCCAGGCGCAGGCAGGCCTGCAGGGCCAGCGTGATCTCGGTCTGCATGTCGGCCAGCTTCTTCTGCACCAGCTGGTTGGCCGCCAGCGGCCGGCCGAATTGCTTGCGATCAAGCACGTATTGCCGCGCCCGGTGCCAGCAGTCCTCGGCGGCACCCAGCGCACCCCAGGCGATGCCGTAGCGGGCCGAGTTCAGGCAGGTGAAGGGGCCTTTGAGGTCCTGCACGCCGGGCAGCAGGTTTTCCTCGGGCACGAACACATTGTCCATGACCACTTCGCCGGTGATGGAGGCGCGCATGCCGACCTTGCCCACGATGATGGGAGCCGACAGGCCCTTCATGCCTTTTTCCAGGATGAAGCCGCGGATGATGCCGTCCTCGGTCTTGGCCCAGATGACGAATACGTCAGCCACCGGGGAGTTCGTGATCCACATCTTGGCCCCGGTGAGGCTATAGCCGCCGGCGACCTTGGCGGCGCGGGTAACCATGCTGCCCGGGTCGGAGCCGTGGTCCGGTTCGGTCAGGCCGAAGCAGCCTATCCACTCGCCGCGCGCGAGTTTGGGCAGGTACTTCTGCTTCTGGGCCTCGCTGCCGAACTCGTTGATCGGCAGCATCACCAGCGAGCTTTGCACGCTCATCATGGAACGGTAGCCCGAATCCACGCGTTCGATTTCGCGGGCGATCAGGCCGTAGCATACGTAGTTCATGCCCGAGCCGCCGTACTGGCTTGGGATGGTGCAGCCCAGCAGGCCCAGTTCGCCCATTTCGCGGAATATCGCGGGGTCGAACTTCTCGTGGCGGAAGGCCTCGGTGACACGCGAGGCAAGCTTGTCCTGTGCGTAGGCGCGGGCAGCCTCCTGCACCATGCGTTCCTCGTCCGTGATCTGGCTGGACAGGAGCAGCGGGTCGTCCCAGACGAAGCGGGCTTTGACCGTCGATTTTGCGGACTTCGGGATGGGGGCGGTACTCATGGTTTTGTCATCTGGATATGGGTTGTTCCGGAGGCAGCATGATACCCCGTGCGGAGGTGTGCAGGCATGCTTTCAGGTGGCCCGATTCCACGCTCCGGTCACCGGTCTGAAATCGATTGCGAATAACGCGTTGACGGCATCCCGGGAAATGGGCAAAGTGTCTTCGCCATCCCGTCGCCGGTGTGCCGGCGGAGGAACGGGGCGGATGGTTCCCATATGAAGATACAGTTGGAGGTCATATGTTCAAACGCATTCTGATCGCCTATAACGGGACGCGCGAAGGCAAGAGCGCGTTGCTTACCAGCAAGAACATGGCTGACTTCACGAAGGCAGACGTCCATCTGCTCGCGGTGGCCGGCATGCCCGCCAACATGTTCCTGACCGAAGGATTTCTTCCCGAGGAGTTGATCGAGGAAGAAAAAAAACGGGCTCAGGAAATTCTGGAAGAGGGTGCGTCGCAGCTCAAGGAAAAAGGCTTCAACGTGCAGAGCCACCTCGCGGTTGGTGAGCCGGTCGAGGAGATCTGCCGTCTTTCGGTGGAACTGAATTGCGACCTCATCGTGGTGGGCCACGCGCAGAAGGCCAAGTTCGGCGCGCGCTGGTGGCGCGGCTCGGTGGGCAAGTCCCTGCTCGATAACGCACCCTGCACCGTCATGGTGGCGCGGACCATGAGTGACGCCGCGAAGGCCGCAGCCGAAGCACTGACGGCTGATACGCAAAAAGTCTGAACATCCCGGCGATCGATCCGCACCGGGAGTGGGCGGATCGCAGGCGGATGGCTCACACTGGGGACCATCAAACCGGCGGACTATAATTCCCGCACGCTAATCATGCGCTCCCTGTCCCCCATCATTCCATACTCGATACGCTGGCTGTCGGCATTGATGCTGGCAGCCGGCGCGTTCACTGTGCTGCCTTTGCCGCCTGCGCAGGCCCAGACCACGCCGGCGAAGCCACCGGCCCGGGTGGCGCCACCTAAAACCGCAACAGGCGTGGCACCGGTAACGCGGCCGCAGGCACAACTGCGTTACGACGATCGCCAGTGGCAGGTTCTGGCCGATGAGGCCGAAGATCTGTTGGCCAAAGGTGATTTCCCCGGTGCGGAGCGCGTGGCGAGGCAGCTTGCCGAGGAGGGCAGGCGGGTATTCGGCGATGACCACGCGAATATGGCGGCCAGCCTATCCATCCTCGGTGGCAGTCTGCTGAAGCAGGGCAAGTACCCGGAAGCCGAGACGATTTTCCGCGAATCCCTGACACTTTATGAGCGCCGCTCCGGCTCAGACTCGGTGAGCACGGCCTCCGCACTGAATAATCTGGCACTGGTGCTGGAACGGGCTGGTGACTATGCGGGGGCTGAGCTCCTGCTGCGTCGCTCCTACCGCATTCTGGAAAAGACGCTGGGGCCGAACAATCCGGACAGCGCCACCACGCTGTCCAACCTGGGCCGTGTGCTGGACAGCCAGGGCAAGTTTGGCGCGGGCAGTGCGCTGGTGGCAGGCAGCAAACCCGCAGCGCCGGCGGCGGGCACGCCTGTGGCCGATAATCCGCAACTGCTCATGGCCCGTGCCGAGGCGCTGATCTCGCAAGGTGAATATGGCCAGGCCGAGACGCTGCATGACCGCGTGCTTTCGATCTACGAGAGGACGCTGGGCATGGAGCATCCGCTGACTGCAACCGGCCTGTCCAACCTGGGCAACGTGCGCTACCTGCAGGGCAAGTTTGCCGATGCCGAAACGGCGCACCGTCGTGCCCTGGGGATACGCGAAAAGGTGCTTGGCCCGAACCATCCGGATACTGCGACCAGTCTGAACAATCTCGCCAACGTGTTGTTCGAGCAGGGCAAGGACGAGCGGACTTCGGCCGCCGAGCAGCGCGCGCGGGCCAGCTCGGGGCAGCGCGTGCAATCGGTCAGCGAGGTGGAGGGGCTGTACCGTCGCGCGCTGGCGATACAGGAACGTGCGCTGGGGCCCGAGCATCCGGCGCTGGCCAATACGCTTAACAACCTTGCTGCGCTGCTTGACCAGCAGGGCAAGTTCACCGAATCCGAGCCGCTGCAGCGGCGCGCTCTGGCCATCCTGGAGAAGGCACTCGGACCGCTGCATCCGGATACGGCGGCCACACTGACGACGCTGGCTGTATCGCTGGACCGCCAGAACAAAATCATCGAGTCAGAGCAGGTCTACCTGCGCGCCGTCGAGGTTTCGCGCAATGCCGGCAATCCGCGCACGCTGCTGCTTAATACCAGCCGTCTCGGCTTTGCATTTGCCAAGCGCGGTCGCTATCGCGAGGCACTGCCGTATTACCGCGAGGCGATCGATACATTGGATCGCCTGTATGTGCGCACCCGCGGCCTGGCTGAAGACACGCGCCAGGCCTTCCTTGGCCAGTACAGCAACATCTACCTTGAAACGATTCGGCTGCTGCTGCAGATGCATCGCCAGGCGCCGCAGGGCGGTTTTGACAAACAGATACTGGAAGTCGCTTCGCGCAACCAGAGCCGGGTGTTTACCGAGTTGATGCGCATCGCCGACGTGGCGCGCTTCTCCAGTGATCCGGCCTTCCAGGTGCTGCGCAATCGCCGCGACGCATTGAATGACCGCATCGATGCGCTGCGCCAGGCGCTGGTGACACTGGCGCCGGGACAGACGGCGATCGAGGGGCGGCGCACAGACCTCACGAGCCAGATGGACGGCGCCAACCGCGAACTGCGCGTGGTCGAGGACCAGTTGCTAGCGCGTTATCCGCGCTTCATGGAGCTGACGAACCCGAAGCCGGTGACGCTCGGAGACCTGCAGGGCAAGCTCCTGAAGCCGGGCGAGGCGCTGTTGACCTATGTGCTGCTGCCGCAGGAAACCGTGGTGTTCGGCATCACGCGTGAGCGCATGAAAATGGCGGTGAGCAGCGTGCGCCGTGAGGATATTGCGCGTCGCATCCACACCGTGCGCCGTTCCATCGACAAGGTCACCTCGGGCGAGTCGGTGCTGTTCCTGCGTGAAATCGACCCGGCCAACCTGCATTCGCTGCAGCGTGACCTGATCGCGCCGGTGGCCGATGTGCTGGCCGGCGATGGCAAGAGCAAGGTGGACAAGGTGATCGTGGTCGGGGATGGGCCGCTGCATACAATTCCGTTCGAGCTTTTTGTCGCGCACTGGAACGCCGACGAACAGCAGAAATTCCGCGCCGTGCGCAGTGATTCCGATGGCAGCACGGGCCGTCCCTTCCTCGGCGAATATGCGGTGCCGCAATATCTCGGCAGCCAGTTTCGTTTCGCCTACCTCCCCAGCCTGTCGGCACTGACTTCGCAGCGCCTGTATCCCAAGGCCGGCGGCAAGCGCGTGCATTCGCTGATCGCCTTTGCGGACCCGGACTTCCTGCCTGAAGCCGGGACCACAAAGCAGTTCTCGGCCGCTACGCGCGCCACCATGGATGCAATGGGATCGAGCATGCCGAGGCTGCGTGACGGTACGCCATTCATCCCGCGCTTGCGCGAAACCGCCGATGAGGCGAGGGAGATTGCGCGGATGCTCGGAGGCACCAGCCAGTTGTTCATCGGCGGCGAGGCGCAGGAACACATGGCTAAATCCGGTGATCTGAAGACTGCGCGCTTTGTGCTCTTCGCCACCCATGGGTTTCTTGGCGGCGAATTCCTGTCTTCCGCGCCGGAGCCGGTTGAGTCAGGTGCAATGGTGCAGGCCTCCTCGGTGCAGCGCGCGGGGCAGAAGCGCCAGGCGCAGCCGGCACTTGCCTTGAGCCTGGTGGGCAACATGGCCGGCGAGGATGGCTTTCTCACCATGAAGGAGGTCATCGAGGACCTCGAATTGGATGCTGACCTCGTGGCGCTGTCAGCCTGCAACACCGCCGGCGAATCCGCGCAGGCGAACAACGGCGAGGGCTTTGCGGGCCTCACACGCGCTTTCATGTATGCCGGTGCAAAAAGCCTGGTGGTCTCGCACTGGAGCGTGGACAGCCTGTCGACGCAGGCGCTGATGACGGCGATGTTCCGCAACATCAACGGCGGCGCGCCCGCGATGTCGGCGATGAGCGACGCACAGCGCGCCATGATTGCAGGCAACTACACCAGCGGCGCCTACCATTTCTCGCGCAGCCATCCGTTCTACTGGGCGCCGTTTGTGTATGTTGGCGACTGAGTCGGCGATTGATTGCGCGCCATCTGTCATTGATTGAACATGCCTGATCAAAAAACCGAGCGCCTGGCGGCATTGCGCAAGAATCTGATTCGCCTCGTGGGCGTGCCGCTGCTGGCCTGCGCCATTGCGCTGGGCCTGGCGCGTACCAGCTGGGTCGAGTCGCTGGAGAATCTCTACTATGACTACTGGCACATCATTGCCGGGGTGCGCTACGCGCCGCAGCATGCCGCGTTCGTTTCCATGGATGATGAGACCCTGGTGGCCCTGAAGGACGATCCGCTGGCTTTCTGGGCGCCGCACTTCGGCCGCGCCATGGATGTACTGACCCAGGTGGGCGTAAAGGCGGTGGGGCTGGACTTCATCTACCAGGTCAGTGCCGAGAGCTGGCTGAAGAAGCTCAAACTGCCTGACAGCGAAATCAGCCGCAACTACGATTCGCCGCTGCGCGCCGCTCTGGCCTCGGGCAACAAGATACTGATCACGCACCTGGTCGAGATGAACGACGGCAGCCTGGAACTGCTGCTGCCGCCGGAGGATCAGCGCTACCTGCTGCCCGGGGGCATCAATGACCTCGGAATTGCGAACCTGTTTCCGGACGACGACAAGTACGTGCGCAAGTTCTATCCGGTGATGGACCCCGACCCGGCGCGCCCCGGTGTGGGCTTCGCCACCCAACTGGCGCTGCGCGGTGCAGGACAGGATCCCTCCAGGGGCGAATGGGAAATCGCCGGTGTCAAGCTGTCGCGTGAACTGGAAAAACGCTGGATCGGCTATGCCGGCCCGTCGGGCACCATACCGACGATCTCGATGAATGCGCTGCTGCAGCCGGATGCACTGGCCAATCCCAAGGTGCAGGCGCTCAAGGACAAGGTTGTGGTGCTGGCCGCGAACAATGCCGGCAGTTCCGACCGGCATTTCACGCCGTATTCGCGCGGCGCCCAGGCCGACCAGATGGCGGGGGGCGAGATCCACGCCAACATCATCGAGACCATTCTCTCGGGGCGCTATCCCAAGGTGCCGCCGGAGTGGATGCAGGGCATCTATGCGTTCATCCTGCTGCTGCTGGCGACGCTGGCGTTCCTGAAAATGCAGCCGGAGCGCGGGGCGCTGGTGGGTGTGCTGTTTGCGTTTAACTTGCCGATTCCGGCTTTCATTGCATTTCGCTACGACTGGGTACTGCCGGTAGCGATGCCGCAGGTGGGCATTGCGGCCGCCTTCCTGTTGACCGTGGTGCTGCGGCTGACGGGTGAGGAGCGTGAGCGGGCCCGCATCAAGCGCATGTTCGGCAACTACGTTTCCGACGAAGTGGTGGATATGCTGATGTCCGAGGGGCGCAAGCTGGATCTTGGCGGTGAAACAGTGAATGTCACGCTGATGTTCTCCGATATTCGCAACTTCACCACGATTTCCGAGAAGCTCGAGGCACGTGAAGTGGTGGAGATGCTCAATGAGTATTTCACCCGCGTGACAGTGCCCATCCTGGAGCAGGGTGGCAACGTCAACAAGTACATTGGTGATGCGGTGATGGCGGTGTTCGGCTCGCCGGTGCATTACCCCGACCATGCGCGCCGAGCGTTGATTGCCGCGCTGGGCATGGCACGCATTGCGGAGGAGTTCCGCGGCTGGATGGAGGCGCGTTTCCCCGACCGCGGGCTGCCGCCGTTCGCCATCGGCATCGGCGTGCATAGCGGTGATGCTGTCATGGGCAATATTGGTTCGGTGAAGCGCATGGAATTCACTGCCATTGGCGATACGGTCAATGCCGCCTCGCGCCTGGAAGGCGTGACCAAGGAAATGGAATGCGCACTGGTGGCGAGTGCCCAGACCGTCAATGCCGCCGGCAGTGGCATACGCACCGGCAAGCACCAGACCGTGCAGGTCAAGGGCCGCGCCGAGCCCATCGAGGTGTACGAGGTGCTGGCACTGGATACGACTTTGGATGGGCGAGGGAATAATGGCCCAATGCCGCGGGTCTAGACAGTGATTCTGGGAGTGCCATGAGATTCCTGATGCAGGTGATGCTGCTGGCGGCAATGGGCGCAGCGGGCGTGGTGAACGGCCAGGCAGGTGCGGACTCGTCTGCATACGTCGCGGTGATCAACCAGCTCGCCGGTGATGTGATCTATGAAACCGCAGGTGCTGCTCCAGCTGCCAAAGCCAGGGCTTTCATGCGCGCGCGCCATGGTGATCGCTACTTTATCCCGGCCGGTGCCTCACTGCGCATACTGTATCTGTCGAATGCACGCCAGGAAACCTGGCGCGGGCCGGCCACGCTGCGCGTGATGGGAGTGGGCAGCAGCGAGGCAATCAGCGGCCGTCCGTTCGAGGTGGCTACGCTGCCAGTGGCTGTATCGCAGAAAATGTCGCACCTGCCGGACATGGTGCAGGGAGCGCGACTGGGCGGCGTTACCGTGCGTGGTGGCGGCGGCGGGCGACCGCCGGGTTCCGTCCCTGCGGAAGTTCGCGAGGCGCAGGCCATGTACAAGGTACTGCGCAGCCAGAGCAGCACTGATGATGTCACGCCCGAACTCTACTTGTTGTCGGTGCTGCAGGAATTTGGCTACAGCGAAGAAATGGGGCCGGTTGCGGACGAGATTTTCCGCCGGCAGCCGAACAGCCCGGACGCCCGGGAACTGGCACTATGGGCGAAGTCACGGGCCAACGCGGCACGGTAGCCATTTCTTGACGAACGGGAATAGTGGGCATCCGGCATGTGCATTTATCCCCATTTACCGCCGAGAACAGGGTGTTGCGTGATATTTTCACTCATGACAGCGGCGCTTGAAGCCTATTCTTCGGGTTGTGCCATATCTTGATATTCGAGGCGAGGTAAATATGAAAACCTTCAAAACCCTTTGCGCGACCCTGCTGATGGGCATTGCAGCTTCCGTGCAGGCGCAAAACGCCGATGTCGGACTGGTCAACATGCTCAATGGGGATGTGACCTATGTCAGCGGCAGCGCCGCCAGTGCCAAGGCCCAATCCTTCATGAAAGTGCGCCAGGGCGATCGCTTCACCGTGCCGGTAGGCGGACAGCTGCGCGTGGTCTATTTTCAGGGTGGCCGCCAGGAAACTTACAAGGGCCCGGCCTCTTTCCGCGCCGGCATGCAATCCGGTGAAGCCGGCTCGGGTGCCGCGCCGGATGTGGCAACGCTACCCGCCAGCGTGCCGCAGCGAATTTCACAAGTGCCTGAGTTGGTGCAGATCGCGAAGCTGGGACGTTCCGGTGGTGTGGCTGTGCGCGGTGCCGAGCGCCCGCCGCGCCTGACTGCAGAGCAGCAGGCCGAGGTGAAGACGGCCAAGGGCATCTACGGCACGATGCGCACGCAATCGCCGGCTGATGACATCACCCCTGAGCTCTACCTGTATTCGGTGCTGCAGGATTACCTGCTCTACGACGAAATGAAACCCGTCGTCGAGGAAATGGCCAAGCGCCAGCCCGCCAACACTGAAGTGCAGGAGCTGGTGGCCTGGGTGAAAAGCCGCACGCAGTAAGAACGTCTCCTTTGCATGAATTCAAGGGCGCTTTGGCGCCCTTTTTTTTGGGGGGGGGGCTGTCATTGGATTGCAGGAGGTGGGCAACCAGAGGTCGTGTTCTGAACGAGATTGGTTTCATCTTCCTCGTTCAAGGCACGACCCGCGCGGACGGTTTTTCGTCCATGCCGCGTTTGATTTTTGTGGTCGCGCTCTCGCGCGCAGCGCTTGCGGTCTGGAAAATCATATGAAGTGCGATGACTGCAAGATAATAATCATTCAATTAATGCTTATGGAAATTACCCATAAAATCGAAATTGATAATTATTATCCAGAAGTTTTCCGGCTGTCCTATTCCGGCTTGCGATATTGGCGCAGTTCCAGCTTGGCGATCTGGTTGCGGTGCACCTCATCCGGACCGTCGACGATGCGCAGCGTGCGGGCGCGGGCATAGGCTTCAGCCAGGCCGAAATCCTCGGCCAGTCCTCCGCCACCGTGGGCCTGTATCGCCCAGTCAACGACCTGGCACAGCATGTTCGGGGCGATGACCTTGATCATGCCGATTTCCTTCAGCGCGCCCTTGCTGCCGACCTTGTCCATGCGTTCGGCGGCATGCAGCACCAGCAGGCGCGCCTGGTCGATCATGATGCGGCTGTCTGCGATGCGCTCCTGCCACACCGTCTGGTCGGACAGGCGCCGGCCGAAGGCGGTGCGCGAGGCGGTGCGCCTGCACATGGCTTCGAGCGCACGCTCGGCCTGTCCGATGGCACGCATGCAATGGTGTATGCGCCCGGGCCCGAGGCGTCCCTGGGCGATCTCGAAGCCGCGGCCTTCACCAAGCAGCATGTTCGCGGCGGGCACGCGAACATCCTTGAAATCCACCTCGCCGTGGCCCTTGGGGGCATCGTCGTAGCCGAAGATCGTGAGCGGGCGCAGCACGGTGAGGCCGGGGGTGTTGCGCGGCACCAGGATCATGCTCTGCTGCTTGTGGCGGTCGGCGCCATCCGGATCGCTCTTGCCCATGACGATGAAAATCTCGCAGCGCGGGTCAGGTGCGTTCGTTGTCCACCATTTGCGGCCATTGATGACGTAATCGTCGCCGTCGCGCGTGATCAGGGTCTGGATGTTCGTGGCATCACTGGAGGCCACGGCTGGTTCGGTCATGGCAAAGGCGGAACGGATTTTCCCTTCGAGGATGGGTTGCAGCCACTGCTTTTTCTGCGCGTCAGTGCCATAGAGAATGAGGGTTTCCATGTTGCCCACATCGGGCGCGCTGCAGTTGAACACCTCGGGTGCCCACAGCACGCGGCCCATGATTTCGCACAGCGGGGCGTACTCCAGGTTCGTCAGTCCCATGCCGTATTCGGCGTGTGGCGTGAACAGGTTCCACAGGCCGGCGGCGCGCGCTTTTTCCTTCAGCTGATCGACGATCCGGACTGATCCGAAAGCATTGCCCTGG
>CAMCYY010000085.1 GCA_945885335.1 Bordetella parapertussis | reverse complement strand
TTCTTGAAAGAACTGTGACAGCCGCAAATTCGCTGGTTTCGCAAAACCTTCATCTGGGCGTCACAGACGTTTCTCGAAGGCCCGGCATCCTTGTCGCATGCAGAACGATGCCATCGTTTTCGAACAGCTCACCGGCGTACGCAAATCGTTGCGCATCGCGGTTGTTACCGAGACCTGGCCGCCCGAGGTCAACGGCGTGGCCATGACTGTGGCGCGCTTTGTCGAGGGCCTGCGCCAGCGCAACCACGAGATCCAGTTGCTGCGGCCGCGTCAGGCCAAGGTCGACATAGCCGGTCAGGCCAGCACCGATGCGCGCTATGAGGAAGTGCTGCTGCGCGGGCTGCCCATTCCGCGCTATCCCAGTCTCAAGATGGGCCTGCCGGCAAAAAGCACGCTAGAAAAATTGTGGAAAAAGCACCGACCCGACCTGGTGCACATCGTCACTGAAGGGCCGCTGGGCTGGTCGGCGCTGCAGGCGGCATTGAAGCTGAGGCTGCCCGTCACCTCTGACTTTCGCACCAACTTCCATGCCTACAGCCGGCACTACGGCGTCGGCTGGCTGACAAAGCCCATTGCCGCCTATCTGCGCAAGTTCCACAACCGTACGCAGCTGACCATGGTGCCCACCGAGGCCATGCGCGGTGACCTGACCGGGCTTGGCATCCGCAATCTGCGCGTGGTGGCGCGTGGCGTGGACACGCAATTGTTCAGCCCGGCACGGCGCAGCAACACGTTGCGGCGCAACTGGGGGGCGGAGCCGGATGATCCGGTGGTGATTCATGTCGGGCGCCTTGCGCCCGAGAAAAACGTGCCGGTTGTGCTGCTGGCCTTCGAGGCCATGCGCCGCCGCCAGCCGCGCGCAAAGCTGGTGTTCGTCGGTGACGGCCCGGCGCGCCACTCTTTGCAGGCCGCCTGTCCACTGGCAATCTTCGCCGGCACGCGCTCTGGCGAGGACCTTGCCACGCATTACGCGTCCGGCGACATTTTTCTGTTTCCCAGCCTGACCGAGACATTCGGCAATGTAACGGTCGAGGCCATGGCCAGCGGCCTGGCCGTTGTCGCCTACGGCTATGCCGCTGCGGGTGAGCACATCAGGCACGGGCGCAACGGTTTGCTGGCCACACACGACAAGGCTGACGAGTTCGTGCAACTGGCAGCCGGACTGGTTGCCGATCCGGATCGCATCCGTATCCTGGGCGACGCGGCGCGGGTGACGGCGGGGTCGCTGGACTGGGATCGTGTGGTGGGGCAACTGGAGGCGCTTTTCCTGATGATCGCCGGCGGCCGTCTGGCGGAGCAGCGCGACCAGCGATTGCCTTCCGCGTGGCAAACCGAACCCTAGGGAATAACTGAACAAGGGGGCATGCCCCCTTGTATATCCCCCACTTCAGAGGGAAACGCAGCGCAGGTTTGCGAAATTACGAACTTGATCAGCGGTTCCCCAAGTCGCCATAACCGTGGGTCGTTATTTCATGCCCTTGCGCCCGATGTACAGGTAGTAAGGCGCGCGCAATCCGGGCAGGTAGGGCACGCTGCCCATGCGCTCCTCGCAGTGCAGCGCGGCAGTGCATTCGGTCAGCGCCGGGAGGTATTCGGCCGACAGGTGCACACCGTCATGGGCAAACCAGCGCGGCCAGAAATTTCTGGTGAAGAGCCCATGGCGCGCAGATACATGGAAATCCACGACGCCCAGCAGCCCGCCCGGCCGCAGCATGGCCATTGCGTTGGCCAATGCCGCACGCCAGTCCGGAATCATGCTGAGCGAGTAGGAGAAATAAACGCAATCGACCTGGTGTTTGGGCTGGTACAGGGTGGCGTCGGCCTGAATGGCAAAGGCCACCTCCGGCCACTGCTCGCAGCGCTCCTGTGCCTGGCGCAAAAGCGCGGGGCAGAGGTCGACGATCTCCACGCGCTCCAGCGACAGCATGCGCGCGCCGAAGAAGTCGAGGTTGCGCCCGGTGCCGCCACCGAGTTCAACGACGCGGCTGCCTGGCGGCGGGGCGAGCATTTCAATGAGCTTGCGGCGCCCGTGCAGCAGCCGCTCACGGAAGTCATCGTAGTGTTCGGCCTGCGGCCCATAGAAGTCTTCCAGGCGCTCGCCGTGGTCCGCATGCGCCTGGTTGCGTCCGCGCTGCCCCTTCAGCAGGTGCATGAGCACCATGCTGTCGCTTACCAGTGTGGCCAGCGTGGTGGAGGGATGGGTGCGCTTGCTGACGGAGTTCACTTGAATGATGGGGATCAGCGGCGCACGTCAGCGATATGGAAGCCGGCGTAGGTATGCACTCGGTCCGAGGGCTGCAGGGCCCAGGCGAGGCCGTCGTGGAAGGTGAGGGCATCGCGTAGCGCGCGACCCTGCACGCGCAGTTGCTCGATGTAGGCCGGCTTGCGGTGGGCGCTGCGGAAAATGATGCGCGCATCAGGGGCGGCGCGATCCAGGATGGCCTGCCATTCCTCGCGCAGTGCCTCGGGGTGGTAGGAACTCATCCAGTCCATGTGATCCAGCAGCACGAATTTGGAAATCCTTTCCGGTGTCTTTTGCAGGAATCCCGTAACGGTATCGGTATGCACCTCGACGCAGTCGGCTGCGCCGCGCTTGAGCGCGGTAAAGTTTTCGGCCTTGAGGTACTCCGGGCAGCAGTCACGGGTGTAGCGGCCTCGCAGGTACAGCGTCCAGAAATAGTTTGTGCGTACCGGCAGGGTGCGGAACACGGTTTCGATTGACTCACGGATGAACCCGGGCACGCCCTGGTCGTGCTGGCGCTGCACTTCCTTCCGTTGCGGATGCGGCACGCCAAGCAGGCTCATGGTGATCTGGCGCGACAGCACCCAGTTCAGTCCGCGGCTCCACAGGTGCGGCTCGACGTAACGGTCGTAGATGTCACGTTGTTCTTCAAGGGAATTCGCATCCAACAGCAACCGGATGCCCGAGCGCAGGGCCGGTCGGAGTTGGAGGTAGCCGCGAAATCCGGTTGCGACCACGCCCGACAGTCCGTGGTAGTAGAAGCTGCCGCGCGAAGATGCGCCGCTGAACCAGACGATGTTGCGGTCCCACCAGGCCTGCGCAAACGGGCTGAGTTCCTCGCGCAGCACGTGGCGGTAGATTTCCTCGAAGCCGGGGTGGCGGCCCTCGCCGAAGGCGGCGAAGAAGTCCTCGAATTCCAGGCGACGGATGTCGGCGAGCTTGAGCTCCAGCAGTGCGGACTGGCGCGGATTGGCATCGACTGCATGGATGCGCGCCGGGCCGGTGAGCGCGTAGTCGAGTACGTTGCAGCCGGCGCTGGTGATGACGAGCATGCGGTCGTCCGAATGCAGTTCGAGCGCCTTGCGATCCACCGCCGGATCTTCCCAGCAGGTGTTGTAGACCAGCGAGCGCGAGCAGATGGCGTTGAACAGCCGCTGGTCCAGTGCGTCAAATGCGGCGTCAAAGATTCGATGGGTCAGCACTTTGGCATTGCCTTTTATGGTCTTGTATGAGCTCGCAAGCTTAGGCGGTGCATATGACCGTTGTGTGAATGCAGACCGGTCAACACCGGGGATGGTGTTACATTTCAGGCATGCAGCCGCGCTCACGCGGCCAGAAAATCAGCCGGGACCAAGTCTTCCGGCAGCCTCCGGGAGATCCATGTACAAGCACGCACCGCTGACCGTCAAGGCGGCGCTCCTGTTTTTTGCGCCGCTGATCCTGACGACTGAACTGCACCAGGTGTCACACGCGCTTGTGCACGGCTTCCTGGCGCGGCTCGGCGACCCGACCACCACGCTGGCGGCTTTCAGCGTGGCCTTTGCCTTCAATACCACCTTCAGCGGCATCATGAATGTGGCGACGCAGGCCGGGCTTTCCTTTATCACCGACCGGCGCTCGTTCTGGCGCCTGACGCGCTTTTATTTCCTCATATCGCTGGTGCCGTTTTTTTTCATCCAGATCGTGTCCTGGACGCCGCTGGGGACCTGGATATTCGGCGAATTGATCGGGGCGAGCGACGAAGTCGCCCGGCTGGCATGTTCCGCCTCGGCGGTCATGGGTCTGTGGATACTGCCCAACCAGGTGCGCAACATCTCCACCGCCCTGTGCATGCGGGCGCGGCGCACCATGCTGATCTCGCACTCGACCATCATCCGGCTGGTGGCTCAGGCGCTGCTGCTCGTGGTGCTGCCCTTTTACATGGAGGGCGCGGTGGCGGGGGCGGGCTCGCTGGTGGGGGGCATGAGCGTCGAGGCCATCTACATGTATTGCATCAGCCGGCCCATTTATGCAGCGCTTCCCGCAACAGGTGCGTCGCTTCCCTCCCATCGGCAGCTCTGGACGTTTTCCTGGCCGCTGATGATCACGCAGGCCACCGAGAACGGCGTCACGTTCGTGATCAGCTTTTTTCTCGGTCGGCTCGCCAATCCGGACCTTGCACTGGCTGCTTTCGGTGTGGTGAATGCCCTGCAGTTGCTGATCGTATCGCCCCTGCGCAACCTGGTGCAGATGGCGCAGGCGCTGGTGCAGAGCCGCGAGGATATGCGCGTGATGCTGACCTTTACCAATCGACTGGCGCTGTTTTACTTCGTGCTGGTGGGCGTGCTGTTCTATACCCCGCTGCGGGAGGTCATCCTGACCGGCATCATGGGCCTGGGCGCCGAACTGGCCGAATATGCCAAGCCGGCGGTGCAGATGTCGCTGCTGACGGCCATTGTCTGGGGTTACTCTTCGCTGTTCCGCGGTCTGCTGGCCGCCATGCGCCGGACGCGAATCATTGCCGGCAGCGCGGCCCTTCGCTTTGTGGTGGTGCTTGCGGTGGGATGCGTCACGCTGGTGGCGCCCAATCTGAATGGCGCGGTGGTGGGGATCGCAGCCATCGGCTGCGCCTTCCTCGCCGAGGCGCTGCTGCTGGGCTGGTGCGTGCGTCACCACAGCCGCACTGTCACCGACCTGTTTCCGACCCGGGCCTGAGCAAGCGATTTCATCGGCGGTTTGCATCCCGGACTTGCGGCGCGGCAAATAATTCCATAATATTGGAAATATGGAAACCGAAAGAGTCGTCGTTGCCCTCGAGTCACTCGCCCAGCAGTCGCGCCTGGGCATCTTCCGCCTGCTGGTAGAGGCTGGTCCTGACGGGCTGCCGGCCGGACAGATTGCGGAGCAGATGGCGCTTCCGGCAGCGACACTGTCGTTCCACCTGTCGCAACTCAAGCATTCCGGCCTGCTGGCCTGCCGGCGAGAAGGGCGCTCGCTGATCTACTCGGCGGACTTCGCCGCGATGAATGACCTGGTGGGTTTCCTGACAGACAACTGCTGTGGCGGTGATGCGGCGCAGTGCTGCCCTCCGGCAACGGTTGCGAAGCGGCCCGCAACCGGGGCCAGAACTGTCGCAACCAAATCAACCAAATCAACCAAATCAACCAAATCAACCAAGCCAATCAAACCAATCAAGGTTAGCAAAGGAAAAACACGATGAAACGCTTTCACGTGCATGTGGGTGTGGATGACCTGGAAAAAAGCATGAAGTTCTATTCATCCATGTTTGGCGCGTCACCGTCCGTGGTCAAGGGCGATTACGCCAAGTGGATGCTGGAAGACCCTGCGCTGAACTTTGCTATCTCGACGCGCGCCGGCGCGACCGGCGTCGACCACCTCGGCCTGCAGACCGATGATTCCACCGAGCTGGCCGCCATGAAGGCGCGCGCTGAGTCGGCGGACCTTGGTGTCCGGGACGATGGCGTGACGACCTGCTGCTACGCGCGCAGCGATAAGCACTGGATCACCGACCCGCAGGGCATTGCGTGGGAGCAATTTCATTCACTGGGAGACATCCCCGTGTTCCGTGAGGCTGCGCCCGCAACTGTGGGTGCTGAAGCGTCCGCCTGTTGCGCGCCGAGCGGGGCCACTGAGAAGATTCGCGGCATTTCGGTCAAGACGAAATCGCCGTGCTGCTAAAAGGAGAAATTCGATGACTGACTCCAAAGTCCGCAACGTACTTTTTGTCTGCACCGGAAATTCGGCACGTTCCATTCTTGCCGAGGGCATTCTCAACAATCTGGGCCACGGCAAATTCAAGGCCTATTCCGCTGGTAGCCATCCGAAGGGCGAGGTGAATCCGCTCGCTTTGGAGACATTGGCCAAATTTCGCATGTCCACTGAGGGTTGCCGCAGCAAGAACTGGGACGAATTTTCTGCGCCGAGCGCACCAGTGCTGGATTTTGTCTTTACCGTATGTGACAAGGCAGCGGGTGAAGTGTGTCCGATATGGCCGGGCCAGCCCATGACGGCCCACTGGGGTGTGCCAGACCCGTCTGAAGTGGAAGGATCAGATGACGATCGGCGGCACGCATTCGGTGAAACGGTGGTGGTGCTGAAACGGCGTATCGAGTTGTTGCTCTCCCTGCCGCTGGCCACGCTGGACTCAATGTCGATCCGGCGCGAAATCCAGGCAATCGGACTCAAGTGACCGGAATATGACTGTCAATGTCCTGATTCTCTGTACCCACAACTCGGCCCGCAGCGTCCTTGGCGAGGCCATGCTCAATCATCTGGCGAAAAAAATGGGGCGCGACGTGGCAGCCTACAGCGCCGGGAGTTCGCCGGGCGGCAAAGTGAATCCGTTTGCACTGGAAGCCCTCACGCGCGCGGGCGTGAGCGTCGAGGGTTGCCGCAGCAAGAGCTGGGACGAGTTTGCCGGTGATGGGGCGCCCGAGATGCACATTGTCATTACGGTATGCGACAACGCCGCAAAGGAAACCTGTCCGTACTGGCCCGGCAGCCCGGTGAAGGTGCATTGGGGCTACCCCGATCCCTCCAATGCAGCGGGTGGTGATGAAGGCAAGCGGACTGCGTTCGAGCTGACACGCGAGGCCATTGGCTTTCGCATGCTGCAACTGCTCCTGTTGCCCATTGAGACCCTGGACAACGTGACCTTGCAGAAGTCCCTGGATCAGATTTCCAACAACTAGTTTCTATTTCGTCAGGTCAATCATGCGTGGACTTACCGTTCGTTTGCTGGGCGAAGGGCTCGGCACGGCCCTGTTGCTGGCCATCGTCATTGGCTCCGGAATCATGGCCGAGCGCCTTGCCGGGGGCAATGTCGCCATCGCACTGCTGGGTAATACGCTGGCGACGGTGTGGGGGCTGTATATCCTGATCGAGGTGTTCGGCCCGGTTAGCGGCGCGCACTTCAATCCGGCCGTGAGCCTGATCATGGCCCTGCGCGGGAGCCTGGAAAAGAAGTTTCTGCTGCCCTACGTCGTTGTTCAATTGTTCGGTGCCGCCTGCGGCGCCTGGCTGGCGCACCTGATGTTCGACATGACGGTGATGCAATGGTCAATGAAGATCCGCACCGGCGAGGGGCAATGGATTGCCGAGGCGGTGGCCACGGCTGGATTGCTGCTGGTGATCCTCAGGGCGCCGGCAGCGCGCGTGTCGTCCATGGTCGCGGCATACATCGGCGCGGCCTACTGGTTCACCGCGTCCACGTCTTTTGCCAATCCGGCCGCGGCCTTCGGTCGGATGTTCAGCGACTCCTTTGCCGGCATTGCACCGGTCAGCGTTCCCGGATTCATGATGGCCGAACTGCTGGGCGCATTGCTGGGCTTGCTGATCCATGTCCTGCTTGGGCAGCAGCCCCGGACGCCCGAGCACTGAGTGGGTCGCGGAACTGTCGTCGTTATATCGCCGACAGCGATTGCTGCTGCGGTCATACGGCGGCAAGCGCCAGCACCTCCAGCGGGTAACAGCAATGATGAGCGTATGACCGCCAAAGGCGCTGAACGCCAGTGAGGCGAGAGGTGGGCAGGAAGCCTTGGCGACCAGGCGCAGGGTCTTATCGGGTCAGCGCCCCGGCGTCACCTTGATCCCGTCGCCCAGCCACGGTATTAGCGCGTCTAGCTGCGGAATGATGCTCTCGCGCAGGGCGCGAATCGACGCCGTGTGAATGGCCTTGGCGATATCGATCCTACCGCTGCGCAGCATCGCCACGCTTATCTGGCGGCTGATGGGTCGCCTCTTGAGCGGAATCAGCCTGACCTTGCCCAGATCGCACTTTGATTTCAGAAATACCAGAGGCGTCACCATAGTCCAACCCAGGCCGGCAGCGACCATGCTGAGGATCGCATCCATGGTGTTGAATTGGTAGGGTTGATTGGGACGCACTTTTTCCTGTTCGAAATAGCGATCGAGAATCGAGCCCATGTACGCTTCGCGGCCAAAGCGGATGTAGTCATAACGCTGGGCCACGCTTCGAAGGTCGCCCGGAACATCCCAACCCGAAGGCACCGCGAGCACAAACGGCTCGCGCATGATGGGTAGGCAAAAGAGATCACTTGATTTTGGCACCTCGTCCAGCGTCACTACGACATCCATGGTCCGGTCGAACAGTGCCTGCACGTGTGTAGGTGCGAATCCGGAAACCACTGTCCATTGGCTGGCCAGACCCCGCAGTTCCTGGATCAGGTATGCCCCCATTGCCGCGGTGAAACTGTCGATCATTCCCACCCGCAAAGCGGGCACAGGTTCGGTCGAATGTGTGCGGGTGGCCTCTTCCAGTTTCTTCACGCCCTTCACGATCTCGGTTGCGTGCTGTAACACGACCTTTCCGGCCCAGGTGAGTACCGCCGGTCGTACCGAGCGGTCGAAAAGTTTCAGGCGCAACGTTTGTTCGAGCGCGGTCACAGTCAACGAAATCGCTGGCTGGCTCGCATTGAGGATAAGAGCCGCCGCGTTCATGGAGCCGGCGTTCGCCACGGTCACGAAGATTTCCAGCGACCGCAGCGACACCGACGACAGGGTGAAGGCGGGGCCTTGTGAATGGGTAAGGGAGGTAGTCATGAGCCTGGCAATAATAATACGTTTTGATTTATTCTTAACATTCGGATACCATAATTTAAAAGAATGTGCGGATTGAATCCGCCTGGTCGAGTGAAGTTGCATTCAGCTGGTCCCTCACGCCCGTGCGAGCGGTAAAGGTCGCACCCCGACAATGCAGTCTAGAACTCTATTGAGTCAAGGAGGCGGAGATGTTCAGATCTAGAGCAGTCTTGTTAGTGCTTTTCCTTTGCGGCGTTGCCTGGCTGCCGATGGCCGCCGCACAGGCTGATTATCCGAACCGGACGGTTCGCATGGTCTTGCCGGCGGCGCCGGGCGGAGGTCTTGATTTCCTCGCGCGCCTGCTTGCCCAGAAGATGGGTGACTCGACGAAGCAGTCCTTCTTGGTCGATAACCGGCCCGGTGCCGGCGGCAACATCGGGCTTGAAATGGTTGCAAAGGCCACACCGGACGGCTACACGCTGGTCCTCCCCACCAGTGCATTTCCTCTTAACCCCAGTCTTTTTGACAAGCTGCCGTTCGATACCATCAATGACTTTTCGCCCGTGGTGCTGATGGCGACCGCGCCGCTGCTGCTCGTGGTTAACCCCGCGGTCGAGGCGAAGACGGTCGCTCAGCTTTTGGCCTTGGCCAAGGCCAATCCGGGCAAGATCAACTACGCCTCTGGTCTGGCCAACACGGCCAATCTGGCAGCTGAGCTGTTCAAGAAGTCGTCCGGGGTAGACATTGTCGGCATTCCCTACAAGGGTGGTGGTCCCGCTGTCGTCGATCTTCTGGCCGGAAGGGTGCAGATTTATTTCTCCACCATTCCCGCGGCGCTGCAGCACATCGAATCGGGCAAACTGCGCGGGCTCGCGGTGACCTCCACCCAGCGCGTGAGCATGCTACCCAACACACCGACGGTTGCCGAGTCCGGATTGCCCGGCTACGAAGTGATCAGCTGGTTTGGCATGTTTGCACCTGCGGCCACGCCTTCTCCGATCATCAGCAAACTCAATCGCGAAGCCATTGCTGCCCTCAACCAGCCCGATACGCGCCAGCAATTCGAGAGGCAGGGCATCGTTCCCGCTGGGGGGGCACCCGAGGCGCTGGGCCAGTTGCTGCGCTCGGAAATCACCAAGTGGGGAACGCTCATCCAACAATTGGGCATCAAGGGAAACATTTGATTCCTGCTTGAGTAAAAGTGGCCACCGACCTGGACCTGAACCATCGCACATGAACAATCCACACATCGACGATCCGCACTTCGCGCCAGCCCGGCTGGAACCCCAGCCGGGAACACATCGCCTGCCTCTGCAGGGTATTCGCATCGCCGACTTTTCGTGGGCGGGCACCGGGCCCTACAGCACGCAGTTGCTCTCGTTTCTTGGAGCGGAGGTCATCAAGATCGAGTCGCGCAACCGCCCCGACCAGTTTCGCGAATACGCCCTCAGCCACGGCTGGAATGACGGGACCGTGAATCTGGATGCCAGCCCGCAGTTTGCCGAAATGAACATGGGCAAACTCGCGCTCGGGCTCAACCTCAAAAATCCCAAGGCGCGTGACCTGGTGCGCAGGATTGTTGCGGTGAGCGATATCGTTATCGAAAACATGACCCCTGGCACTTTCGCGCGCCTGGGGTTTGGCTACGAGAACCTGCGGAGCATCAAGTCGGACATCATCCTGTGCTCGATTTCCGGGCGCGGCAGCCAGGGCCCCGGTCCAGCATATGCCGGCATCTTCGCGGCCATGGGCGGTCTCTCCTACCTGAGCGGTTACACCGATGGTCTGCCCGGCAGCATGCGCATGCCGGTGGACCTGACCTGCGGTGCTTTCGCAGCGGTCGGGATACTGGCCGCGCTGTGGCAGCGCGCCCAGACCGGGGAGGGACGCTGGGTCGATCTTGCCTGCCAGGAGGTGACCACCGCCCTGGTGGGGGATGCAATGCTGCGTTCCTCCGCAGGCCTGGGCAATCAGACGCGCGTCGGTAATGACCATCCGAGCTGGTCGCCGCACGATTGCTACCCCTGCAAGGGCACGGACGAATGGATCAGCATTGCCATTCGCACCGAAGCGGAATGGCGCGCCCTGTGCCAGGTGATCGGGCGCGGGGATCTTGCCGACACGCCGCAAACCGAAAACGCTCAGGCGCGCCGGGCCAGCAAGACGCTGATCGATGCCGCCATCGGCGCCTGGAGCTCGACGCTGCCCAAGCACGACGCGATGGTCCGCCTGCAGTCCGCTCGTGTTCCGGCGATGCCTTCGTTCAATTTTGCCGACCTGGAACACGACCCGCACCTGCGCGGGCAGGACGTGTTTGGTCAGATCGAGCAGCCGCATCTGGGCCAACTCTGCGTGCTCGCAGCACCCTTGCGCTTCCGGCGTCATCCGTTGAGGCCGGTCAGTCCCTCGCCAATCCTCGCGCAGCACAACGACTACGTGCTGCGCGACCTGCTGGGGCTTTCTCACGCCGAGATCGAGCAGCTGATTGCCGATGGCGCGGTCGAGCGGCCCACGCCCCCCACCGGGCAGGAAGCGCTCGTCCAGGATCGACCGCCGCAGAGCGCCCCACTTCCCGCTACTCACGCAGCAGAGCCCGCACCTTACCGGCCGGGCAAGGCTGCGCCCGTTCCTCCGCTGGCGGGTATCACTGTCCTCGAACTGGCGAAGTCCCCGGCTGCAGCCTATTGCGCCCGTCTGCTGTGCGACCTGGGGGCCCGCGTGGTCAAGGTGAGTGCGCCGCGCGGGGACGATGCCCTCGAGGCGGGTGATGCGGTCACACGGGCCTATGAAAACGCGGGCAAGCAAAGCATCACGTTGGACATGGCCTCGAATCGCGGTGAAGCACTGCTGCAGCGCTTGGTCAAGCAGGCCGACATGGTGATCACCGAAGATCAGCCCGATCCCGAATACCCGAATGCGCCGACGTTGCCGCAAAGCCTTGCCGAGGCGTATCCCGCGCTGGTGGTCCTGTCGGTCACGCCATTCGGACTGGAAGGGCCGTACGCTTCGTACCGCTCGGCGCCGCTCAACAGCTACCACGCCGGAGGACAGGGCTACCTGTTTCCTCCCTCCCTTGAAGACCTGGAGCGCCCACCCCTGAAGTCCGCGGGTAACGTGGGTGAGTATGAGTGTGGTGCCGGGGCCGCGCTGGCGGGTTTGAGCGCGCTGTGGAACCGGCGTGCCACCGGGGAGGGTGAGCTCATCGATTTTTCCAAGCAGCATTGGGGAATGAACCTCAACCGTCCATTCCACCCGCGCTATACCATCGACGGGATCGTCGAAACGCGCGAGACCCAGGCTTATCCCTGGGGCGGGGTGTTCTCCTGCACTGATGGTGACCTGCTGTTGCTCGCCTTGGCGGACAACCAGTGGGAAGGCCTGAAAAAAGCCATCAACGATCCGGAGTTGTCAGCCGACGACCGCTTCACCACGCCGGGCAAGCGCCGCGCAAACGGACGAGCTCTGCGCGCAATCATTGCCCAGTGGATGCTCCCCCAGCCGCGTGCCGCGGTGTTGGCCATACTGAAGGACGTGGCAACGCCGGCTGGCCCGGTGCAGACACCACTGGAAGTGCTGAACTATCCGATCTACAAGACCCGCGGTTTCCTGCAGCCCCTGCCCTTGCCTGGAGCACCCCATGCGGTGGCACCCGGCCTGCCCTTCCAGCTTGGTCCAAGCCCGGTGGGTATCACCGGCCCTGCGCCCGTGGAGGGCGAGCACAACGCGCTGGTGTTCATGGAACTGCTGGGTCTCACCGGGGAAGAGATCGCCGCCGCCCGAGCAGAAGGAATCATCTGACATGAACAGACCGGCCGCCTCCACCACGCCATCCCGAACCATCGGCGAGATTACCGAG
>CAMCYY010000084.1 GCA_945885335.1 Bordetella parapertussis | reverse complement strand
CCCTGGCGCCGCTGTCGCGCCGGCTGGATTACGTCGACCTGCGTTATCCGAACGGATTGGCATTGCGCGTGCCCGGCATGAAGGAAACCAATCCTGCAGTCGTGAAATCGCCACCCGCGCAAAAGCGCACCCCGGACCAGAAAACAGAGCGAAAGAAGTCAGCATGAAGGACGGCAAAAACCTTATCGTTGGTCTGGATATCGGCACCTCCAAGGTGGTGGCCGTGGTTGCAGAACTGGCGCCCGACGGCCGCATCGAACTGGTGGGCATGGGCAGCCATGAATCGCGCGGCCTGAAAAAAGGCGTGGTGGTCAACATCGAGGCGACGGTGAACGCCATCCAGCGTGCGCTCGAAGAAGCCGAGTTGATGGCCGACTGCAAGATCCAGCACGTGTTCACCGGCATTGCCGGCAGCCACATCCGCAGTTTCAATTCGACCGGCATGGTGGCGATCAAGGACAAGGAAGTCACTGCGCTTGATGTGGATCGTGCCATCGAGACTGCGCGCGCCATGCCGATCCCGACCGACCAGCAGGTGCTGCACATCCTGACGCAGGAATTCATCGTCGATGGCCAGGACGGCGTGAAGGAGCCGATCGGCATGTCCGGCGTGCGCCTGGAGGTGAAGGTGCACATCGTCACCGGTGCGGTATCCGCGGCGCAGAACATCGTGAAGTGCGTGCGTCGCTGCGGACTGGAAGTGAATGACCTGATCCTGCAGCCACTGGCCTCGTCGCTGGCGGTGCTCACCGATGATGAAAAGGAACTGGGCGTGTGCCTGGTCGATATCGGCGGCGGCACCACTGACATCGCGGTGTTTCGCGAAGGTGCAATCCGTCACACGGCCGTAGTGCCGATTGCCGGCGATCAGATCACGAACGACATCGCCATGGCGCTGCGCACACCCACCGGCGAGGCCGAAGACCTGAAGATCCGCCAGGGCTGCGCGCTGCGCCAGCTGGCCGATCCGGCGCAGATGATTGAAGTGCCCGGCGTGGGCGATCGCCCGCCGCGCCAACTGTCGCGCCAGACGCTGGCCGAGGTGATCGAGCCGCGCGTCGAAGAGCTGTATTCCATGGTGCAGAAGGTGCTGCGCGATTCGGGCTACGAGGAATTGTTGTCTTCCGGAATCGTGCTGACCGGCGGCTCGTCAGTGATGCAGGGCATGGTCGAACTGGGCGAGGAAATTTTCCACATGCCGGTGCGCCTCGGTGTGCCGCGCTACGCGGGAGGGCTGTCGGATGTGGTGCGCAATCCGCGCTACGCCACCGTGGTCGGCCTGCTGCTCGAGGGCATGACACAGACACAGCGCGGACTGATCGCCAGCCAGGGCTGGTCGTTCAAGCAGGTGTTCGGGCGGATGCGCGAATGGATGCAGCGGAATTTCTGATGAATACGAATCGCGCATCTGATTCAGGGGATTTACAAGGGGATGTGTCCCCTTGTTCGTTGCCGAAAGCGGATGCGCGAATGGATGCAGCGGAATTATTGATGAACGCAAATTTTCGAACTGTCATTTCGAAGCTGCAAGTTGAGGAATCTGCTTTTTGTTTTATTCAAAAGCAGATTCCTCGCTGCGCTCGGAATGACAAGGCAAGCGAGCAGATTTTGAGTTGTTTCACAGCAGGGGTCGGCCGAAAGGCATTTCAATTAACCGAAGGAGGCATGCATGTTTGAAATCGTCGAAAACAGTGGCAACGGAACAGTGATCAAGGTCGTCGGCGTGGGCGGCGCCGGTGGCAATGCTGTTGATCACATGATCAAGAACGGGGTTCAGGGGGTGGAGTTCGTCGCCGCCAACACCGATGCGCAGGCGCTGGCACGCAGCCAGGCCAAGACGCAGATTCAACTGGGCGCCACCGGCCTGGGCGCTGGTGCAAAACCCGAAGCGGGGCGGGCGGCTGCGCAGGAAGCGCGCGACCAGATCGCCGAATCGCTGCGCGGCGCGCACATGGTGTTCATTACCGCGGGCATGGGTGGCGGCACCGGCACGGGCGCTGCTCCGGTGGTGGCAGAAGTCGCCAAGGAAATGGGCATCCTGACGGTTGCTGTCGTGACCAAACCGTTTTCCTTCGAGGGCGCGCGTCGACTGCAGTCAGCCGAGGCTGGCATCGAAGAGCTGTCGCAGCATGTCGATTCGGTCATCGTCATCCTCAACGAGAAGCTGGAAGAAGTTCTCGGCGATGACGTGTCCATGGAAGAAGCCTTTGTCTCCGCCGACAATGTGCTGAAGAACGCGGTGGCCGGCATCTCCGAAATCATCAATGTGCCCGGACTGATCAACGTCGACTTCCAGGACGTGCGCACGGTGATGAGCGAGCAGGGCATGGCCATGATGGGTTCGGCTTCGGCAAACGGCATTGATCGCGCCCGCATTGCGGCCGAAGCGGCAGTGGCGAGTCCGCTGCTGGAGGGCGTCAATTTGTCCGGCGCGCGCGGCGTGGTGGTGAACATCACGGCGAACAAGTCCAGCCTGAAGCTGCGTGAAACCAAGGAAGTGATGAACACGATCCGCTCGTTTGCCGCGGATGACGCGACCATCATTTTCGGCGCGGTCTACGACGACGTGATGGGCGATGACCTGCGCGTTACGGTGGTGGCGACGGGTCTGGGCCAGCCGGCCTCAGCGCGTGCGTCCAAGCCGCAACTGGTGATAGCGCAGCGTACCGGCACGGACAATCAGCCGCTGATGGCCAGTGCGGCCATGCTGGGTGCCGAGATGACCGGTGGTGATGCCGCGCCGAACGTGTTTCGCAAGCGCGACCGTGCTTCGACGATTGAGGCGCTGACGAACAGTGGCGTGGACAAGTACGACATCCCGGCCTTCCTGCGCAAGCAGGCGGACTGATGCTTTCAATGTGAGTCCGAGGCCTTGCGCCGTGCAGACTGTCGTGAAAGAGTCCGACCACTCTTTGCGTATCACGCATGACGGCCCCCATGCCTCCGGGGCTGTCATGGCGTGGTAACATGCGGCCGTTTTGTGCGGTGCAATGCGCCTGTATTGCTGTCCTGACGAATTGCATTTAACGACATGATTTGAAAGATTTATTATACAAAGCGGCAATGCTTAAACAACGCACACTGAAGACACTGATCCGCGCCACAGGCGTCGGGCTGCACAGCGGCGAGAAGGTCACGATGACCTTGCGTCCGGCGCAGCCGAACACCGGAATCGTGTTTCGCCGCATTGATACGCCGCAGCCGATGGACATTCCTGCGACCGCGCTTCGCGTCGTCGATACGCGTCTGTGCAGCGTGCTCGAGGAAAACGGCGCCCGCGTGGCGACGGTCGAGCACATCATGTCGGCGTTTGCGGGCCTGGGCATCGACAATGCCTATGTCGACCTCAGCGGACCGGAAGTGCCCATCATGGATGGCAGCGCCGGCCCCTTCGTATTCCTGATCCAGTCGGCCGGCATCGAAGAGCAGGCCGTCGCCAAGCGCTTTTTCCGCATCAAGCGCACCGTCGAGGTTCGAGACGGTGACAAGTGGGCGCGCTTTGATCCGTATCCCGGATTCAAACTGAGTTTTTCCATTGTGTTCGACCACCCTGTGTTTGAGCGCTCGGCGCAGGAAGCCACGGTGGATTTCGCCGAAACCTCCTATGTGAAGGAAGTGGCGCGGGCACGCACCTTCGGCTTCATGCAGGACGTGGAGGCCTTGCGCTCCAACGGCCTGGCACTGGGCGGTAGCCTGGACAACGCCATCGTGATGGACGAGTACCGCGTGCTCAATGCCGAAGGCCTGCGCTATGGCGATGAGTTTGTGAAGC
Source organism: Bordetella parapertussis (assembly GCA_945885335.1). Classification (GTDB taxonomy): domain Bacteria; phylum Pseudomonadota; class Gammaproteobacteria; order Burkholderiales; family SG8-39; genus CAIYPG01. The sequence goes on along the minus strand of CAMCYY010000084.1, from coordinate 8,968 downwards.
ACAAACTGCTGGATGCGATCGGTGACCTGTACCTGGTTGGCCATCCGCTGCTGGGCGCCTATTCCGCCCACAAGTCCGGCCATGCCCTGAACAACCTGCTGCTGCGGGAAACGCTGAAGCAGGCCGACGCCTGGGAGATGGTGAGTTACGAGCGCGCCGAAGAAGCGCCGCCCGGACTGCTCCGCCTGTTCGCCCAGACCACCTGACCTGCCTCAGGGCCCCGCCTGGTGTCCTCGCAACACCCGGAATGCCGGGAGCCCCCCCAAATTAACTGAATGCCGACTTTATGTTAGCGCTTGCTAACATTCTGTCCAGCCAATGCGTTAATTGATGATTTCAGTTCAGAATCAGGGAGTTGGTCTGCCAGTTCAGCCAGTGCATGGGCAGCCCCCGGAGACAAATGGGTGTGCTTCGCCGGAGGTTCCTGTGCGGGATTCGTTGGTTGCACTTCGACATCTATTCCGGTAATCTCGATTGCGCTTTTCAAAAAATGGTCCCGCAGCGTAGGTGCAAGCAGTTTCAGCTTGGCGGCGACCGCGCTGTTTTCGGCGAAAATAACGACTTTTCCCTGCTTGTAATTGGCGATCGAGCACGATCGCAGCAGGTTGCCGGGAAGGGCTCCTGCGGCAATTCGCCGTAGTTCTATAAGGCGCTGTGCCTGTGGCATGAGTGAATACATGCCGTCAGTCAGGAATTCGCGCACGCGCTGGGAGTGCATGGTTCAAGGCATCAAGGGGATGACATGCATATTATCTTAGTTTCCAACCGGCTCACGAAGACCCGGTCCTTGACCCTGTCCACGGCGCATCTGGTCCTGGGCGGCGTACTGCTGTCCGCGCTGGTTGTGGTGCTGGCCGGCAGCCTGTTCTATCTCTCGCTGCGCCATGCTGCCGCACTCAAGCTGCCGTTCCTCGAATCGGTGGTGATCGCCGCGCAGGAACAGGAATCGCGCCGCACCGAGACCTTCCTGCGCGAGAACCTGAATGCCATGGCGGTCAAGCTTGGGCAGATGCAGGCCCAGTTGATGCGTCTCGATGCCCTGGGCGAGCGTCTGTCGGCACTGGCCGGATTCAAGCCCTCCGAATTCCGCTTCAGCGAAGTGCCGGGACGCGGGGGGGCGCTATCTACCAGCGTGCCACCGCAAAACCTGTCGCTGCCCGAGTTCACGCAGCAACTTGACCAGGTGTCGCGGCACATGGAAAACCGCACTGATTACCTCGACATACTCGAATCGCAGCTGTTCGATGCCAAGGTGAAGAAAAAGCTGATGCCGACAATTCCGCCGGTGGACACCACCTGGAGTGCCTCCAGTTTCGGCTGGCGCATCGACCCCATCACCGGAATGCAGGCCATGCATGAAGGCATTGATTTCATCTCTGACGTCGGCACGCCGATTTTCGCCGCAGCCGGCGGGCTGGTGACAGTTGCCGAATTCCATCACCAGTATGGTCAGATGATCGAGATAGACCATGGCAATAATTTCATTACCCGCTATGCCCACGCGTCGAAACTGCTGGTCAAAGCGGGTGACGTGGTGCGGCGCGGTCGCAAGATCGCCGAAGTCGGCGCCACTGGACGCACCACCGGTCCCCATCTGCATTTTGAAGTCCGTTACCGTGGCGCCGCACAGAATCCAGCGCGCTTTCTCCAGGCCGCTCGCTAGGGCACATCATTGCTGCCCGTGGCGGGCAGCCGGTTCTTCCCCGAGGTCTCATCCTCCCCCCTTATACCGGGGCAGGGGTACCCGCCATGGTAAAATCGCCGTTTCCCCAGAAAATTCCTGCTAATCAATGATTTCCCGAGCACTCAAGGCCATTTTTGGCAGTCGCAACGACCGCCTGCTCAAGCAGTACTCCGCCTCGGTGCGCAGGATCAATGCGCTCGAGCCGGCCATCCAGGCGCTGAGCGATCAGGAACTTGCCGGCAAGACTGCGGAATTCCGCGAGCGCATCAAGGCAAAGCTGGAAGGCGTGCCTGCGGACGAGGTGCGTGCCGCTGAAAAGGATGTGCTGGAAGAAATCCTGCCCGAAGCCTTTGCCGTCGTGCGCGAAGCAGGCCGGCGCGTGCTCAACATGCGCCACTTCGACGTGCAACTGCTGGGCGGCATGGTCCTGCACAACGGCAAGATTGCGGAAATGCGCACCGGCGAGGGCAAGACGCTGGTGGCAACGCTGCCTTCCTATCTGAATGCACTGCCCGGACGCGGCGTGCATGTGGTCACCGTCAACGACTATCTGGCCAGCCGTGACGCTGAATGGATGGGCCGGCTGTATCGCTTTCTCGGACTGTCCGTGGGCGTGATTCTGTCGAATATGCCGCACGACCAGAAGCAGACCAATTATGCGGCCGACATCGTCTACGGCACGAACAACGAATTCGGATTCGACTATCTGCGCGACAACATGGCGATGGCGGTGACCGAGCGCTTTCAGCGCGGACTCAACTACGCCATCGTCGACGAGGTCGACTCGATCCTGATCGATGAGGCGCGCACGCCACTGATCATCTCGGGGCAGGCGGAGGACAAGACCGAGCTGTATTACCGCATGAACGAGGTTGCGCCGCTCCTGAAGCGCCAGGAGAAAGAACCGAAGGACGGCGTGGAGTCGCCCGGCGACTTCTATGTAGACGAGAAGGCGCATACCGTGATGCTCTCTGAAGAGGGGCACGAGCACGCCGAGGAGATACTCGGGCGCGTGGGGCTGCTGCCCGAAGGCCGCAGCCTGTATGAGCCGGCCTACGTCAACCTCGTGCATCACCTCAACGCGTCACTGCGCGCCCACCACTTGTTCTTCCGCGACCGCCATTACGTCGTGCAGAACGGAGAAGTCGTCATCGTTGATGAATTTACCGGTCGCCTGATGGCGGGGCGGCGCTGGTCGGATGGCCTGCATCAGGCCGTCGAGGCGAAGGAGAATGTGTCGATCCAGAGCGAGAACCAAACGCTCGCCTCGATCACGTTCCAGAACTACTTCCGCATGTACAACAAGCTGTCGGGCATGACCGGCACGGCAGACACCGAAGCCTACGAATTCCAGGAAATCTACAACCTGGAAACCATCGTCGTGCCGACACATCACCCCATGGTGCGCATCGACCGACTTGATCAGGTGTACCGCACCGGCGCTGAAAAGAGCGCGGCCATCATCGAGGATATCCGCGACTGTTACGAGCGCAGCCAGCCGGTGCTCGTCGGCACGACATCCATCGAGGCTTCGGAGCATCTGGCAGCCCTGCTGACGAAGGAAAAGCTGCCGCACAGCGTGCTGAACGCCAAGCAGCACGAACGCGAGGCCGGCATCATTGCCGAAGCTGGGCGCCCGAAGATGATCACCATTGCAACGAACATGGCAGGCCGCGGCACCGACATTGTGCTCGGCGGCAATGTCGAGAAGCAGGTCGAGGCCGTTCGCGCACGGGCCGACATCGACGATGCCGAGAAGGACAAGCGCGCCGCCACACTGAGTTCGGAATGGCAGCGCCTGCATGACGAAGTGGTGGTTGCCGGTGGCCTGCACATCATTGGCACGGAACGCCACGAATCGCGGCGCATCGACAACCAGTTGCGCGGCCGCAGCGGACGCCAGGGCGATCCGGGCTCGTCGCGCTTTTACCTGTCACTGGATGACCAGCTGCTGCGCATCTTCGCCGGTGAGCGCGTCAACGCCATCATGACGCGCCTGAAGATGCCCGAGGGCGAGGCCATTGAGCACGTGCTGGTGACGCGTTCCATCGAAAGCGCGCAGCGCAAGGTCGAGGCGCACAATTTCGACATCCGCAAGCAGTTGCTCGAATACGATGATGTTTCCAACGACCAGCGCAAGCACATCTACGAACTGCGCAACCACATCCTGCAGGGCGAAGAGATCACCGAGCGCGTGACCGCGCTGCGCGAAGGCGTGGTCGCCGATTTCTTCCGCGCCCATGTGCCCGAGGAAAGCGTTGAGGAACAGTGGGACATCCCCGGCCTGGAGAAGGTGCTGGCCGCCGAGCTCACGCTGGACCTGCCGCTGTCCAAATGGCTGGCCGACGAACCGGACCTGGATGATGCGGCGCTGCTGGTGCGCGCCTTGGCTGCCGGCAATGAAGTCTACGCGGGCAAGATTGCCGCGGCGCCGGCAGATGCGATTGCACAGTATGAGCGCTACGTTCTGCTCAGCACGCTGGACAGTCACTGGCGAGAACATCTGGCCGCACTGGACCACCTGCGTCAGGGTATCCATCTGCGTGGTTATGCGCAGAAGAACCCGCGCCAGGAATACAAGCGCGAAGCTTTCGAAATGTTCGGCCAGATGCTCGAGAGCGTGAAGCTCGAGGTGACGCGCAACCTGCTGACAGTGCAGATCCGCAATCGCGAGGAAGTCGAGGCCGTGGAGCAGCAGCAGACGCCGGCGGTGGAGAACGTGCAGTACAAGCACGCTTCTTACGACGAAGCGCTGGGTGCCGATGGTACGAATGCGGGAGTTGCGCAGGACGCCGACAAGCCGCAGCCCTTCCAGCGCCACCTCGGCAAGATCGGCCGCAATGAACCCTGTCCCTGCGGCTCAGGCAAAAAATACAAACAGTGCCACGGTCGTCTGGCCTAGTCTGTTTTTGGTTGGCCGACCCTGTCCGTCGTTGCATGATTGCCGCATGGTGCTCAAAGGCCCTATAGTCGGTCATCCGATAACACCCTTGCTGGAACCGCCATGGCCGTCAACCTGAACCCTCCCGATCCGGCATCCCTGCTGCCTGTTGCCGGCGTTGAGCTCGGCTTTGCCGCCGCCGGTATCAAGACCGGCAAGGCCACGCGCCGCGACCTGATGCTGATGAGGCTCGCGCCCGGCAGCCGCGCCGCGGGCGTGTTCACGCAAAACGGGTTTGCCGCGGCACCGGTGCTCGTCTGCCGCGAGCGCCTCGCGGCCTCAAATGCCATGCGGGCGCTGATCGTGAATGCCGGCAATGCCAATTGCGGCACCGGCGAGCAGGGTCTTGCTGCAGCGCGCCGCAGCTGCGATGCCGTGGCGAAGGCGCTGGGCTGCAGTGCCACTGAAGTGCTGCCCTTCTCGACCGGCGTGATTCTCGAACATCTGCCGGTGGAAAGAATCGAAGCCGCCGTGCCGGCCTGTGTCGCCTCGCTGGCCGCCGCGAACTGGGCCGATGCCGCCCAAGCCATCATGACCACGGACACCGTGTCGAAGGCGGCGTCCCGCAGTGCAGCGATCGGCGGGAAGCGTGTCGTTGTCACCGGCATGGCCAAGGGCGTTGGCATGTTGCAGCCGAACATGGCGACCATGCTGGCCTTCATCGCCACCGATGCCGCTGTGGCTGCGCCGATCCTGCAGCAGCTGGTGCGTGAAGTGGCGAATGTGTCGTTCAACCGCGTCACCGTGGATGGCGACACCTCGACGAACGATTCCTTTGTGCTGATTGCGACCGGCGCATCCGGCGCGACCGAGATTGCATCGGCAGCCGAGGCAAGCTATGCGGCGCTGAAATCTGCCGTGTCCGAAGTGGCCATGGTGCTGGCGCAGGCCATTGCCCGCGACGGCGAGGGCGCGACGAAATTCATCACTGTGGCGGTACAGGGCGCATTGAACGAAGACGAGGCCGTGCGCGTGGCCAAGCAGGTGGCGCATTCGCCGCTGGTGAAGACCGCGTTCTTTGCCTCCGACCCCAACCTTGGCCGCCTGCTGATGGCGATCGGCAATGCCGGCATGGCGAATTTCGATACATCGAAGGTCAACCTGCATCTGGGTGACGTGAAGGTCATCGACCGTGGCGGCCGCGCGGCCAGCTACCGCGAGGAAGACGGTGCACGCGTCATGAAGCCTGCGGAGATCACGGTGTGCATCGATCTCGGTCGTGGCAATGCAGGTACTACGGTGTGGACGTGCGACTACTCCTACGACTATGTGAAGATCAACGCCGAATATCGAACCTGAGACGAACCTGAACCGCAATGAACGATCTTGAAAAATTCCTGAAGCGCGCCGAAGGCCTGGTTGAGCGGCTGGAGCAGTTGCTGCCCCCAGCAGTGCAGGCACCGGACTGGAAGGCGAGCACGGCATTTCGCTGGAGAAAATCCAACGGCCGCGGTTACCTGCAGCCGGTGAAAAATCCTCACCGCATCCACCTGTCTGACCTGCGCGACATCGACCGGCAGAAGGCGCTGGTGGAGGCGAACACCCGTCAGTTCGTGGAAGGGCGCCCGGCGAACAATGTATTGCTTACCGGTGCGCGGGGCACTGGCAAGAGCTCGCTGGTGAAGGCCTGTTTCAACCGCCACATATCCAAGGGCCTGCGCCTGATCGAGGTGGACAAGACCGACCTGATCGATCTTCCCGACATCACCGATCTGCTCGCCGGCCGGCCCGAGCGCTTCATCCTGTTCTGCGATGACCTGTCGTTCGAAGCTTCCGAGACCTCCTACAAGGCGCTGAAGGCGGCGCTGGACGGTTCCATTGCGGCGCCGCTGGACAATCTGCTGATCTACGCCACATCGAATCGCCGCCACCTCATGCCCGAGAACATGCAGGAAAATCTCGAGACCAAGTATGTCGGTGACGAGATCCATCCGGGCGAGACGGTCGAAGAAAAGATCTCCCTGTCCGAGCGTTTCGGCCTTTGGGTGTCGTTCTATCCCTTTGATCAGGATGCCTACCTCGAGATTGTGACGCACTGGCTGGGTGAGCTTGGCTGCACGCCGGGAGCGCGCGACATGGACAGCATGCGCGAGGCTGCATTGCAATGGGCACTGCAGCGCGGCTCGCGTTCCGGCCGCGTGGCCTGGCAGTTCGCACGTGACTGGGCCGGGCGCAGCACGCCCCCCGTCAGGAAAAAGGCCGCGCCGCGCCGCCGCTAACGGCGCGTTTCCCGTCCCACATTGTCCATGGCCTCACCCATTGACGTTGCCGTCGCCATCTTCATGCGCCCTGATGGCTGCGTGCTGCTGGCCGAGCGTCCCACAGGCAAGGTGTACGCCGACTACTGGGAATTTCCCGGTGGCAAGGTCGAGCCGGGCGAGTCGGTGCATGCCGCGCTGTTGCGCGAAATCGACGAAGAGCTCGGCGTGCGCATCGAGTGTGCGTTCCCGTGGATGACCCAGGTCTTCACCTATCCGCATGCCACGGTGCGGCTGCACTTCTATCGTGTTACGGCCTGGCAGGGTGAACCGCGCGCGGTCGAGCACACGGGTCTCGCCTGGGAGCGTCCCGATGCGATTCGCGTTGCGCCGCTGCTGCCGGCGAACGGGCCCGTACTGAAGGGCCTGCTGCTGCCCGATGAGTACGCCATCACCCAGGCGACGGAGCTCGGCACCGAAGCATTTCTGGAGCGACTCAAGACCCGGCTCTCTGCCGGGCTGCGTCTAGTCCAGGTACGGGAAAAAAATCTCGATCGCGATGCACTGGCGGCGTTTGCACAGCGCGTCGTCGCGCTGGCGCGACCGCATGGCGCGCGGGTGCTGATCAATGGCGATGCGGCCTTGGCCGGTGAGGTGGGCGCCGACGGCGTGCATCTCACGGCGGCGCAACTCGCAACGGCCACTGCGCGTCCGGAACTGGAGTGGGTGGGCGCGTCCTGCCACACGGCGAGTGAACTGCGCGCTGCGGAAAAACTCGGCGTTGATTTTGCCGTGCTCGGTCCGGTGCTCGCCACGCCCACGCATCCGGAGGCGCTGCCGCTGGGCTGGGATGGATTCGAAGCGCTGGTGCGCGGTGCGCTGATTCCGGTCTATGCGCTGGGTGGCGTCACGCCCGCGATGCTCAATGTGGCGCGGCAGCGTGGCGCGCACGGCATTGCCATGCTGAGGGGCAGCTGGGCTGCCTGATGGAAAATGGTACGGGCAATCATCATTGTCGTATTTGCCCGTTATGTCATGGTCGGGGAAGAGTGCTAAGCTGATCGCGCTAAAAAAAGCGTGGTTTCCAACACGCGGTAAATACAAGGAGGCAACATGGCATTTCGATTTCTCGCCGTAGTGGTTTTCGCGTTCTTGAGCAGCATGGCCCTCGCCCAGAACTATCCAAACAAGCCCATCCGGATACACACTGCAAGCGCGGGCGGTGGCAATGACCTGATATCCCGAATCATCGCGGCTGGAATCCAGGGATCGATTGGCCAGCCCGTCGTTGTGGAAAACAAGGGGGCCGGTTTTATCATGGCTGAGGCATTCGCCAAGTTGCCGGCAGATGGCTACACCTTGATGCTGCAAAGCTCGGGTGTCTGGCTCGCGCCATTCCTGACTGACAACGTCCGCTACGATCCCGTTCGTGACTTGGCATCCGTTACCATTGCCGACAAATCTCCCAGTGTCATCGTTGTGCATCCGTCTCTTCCGGTCAACTCGCTGAAGGAGCTGATCGCCCTGGCCAAAGCCAGGCCTGGAACACTCAACTGGTCATCAGGCAACAACGGTTCGACGGGCCATCTCGCAGGCGAGCTATTTAAGGTCATGACCGGGGCCAACATTGTGCGCATTCCCTACAAATCGGGGGGCCAGGAAACGGCCGATCTCGTCTCCGGTGTGGTGCAAATGGCATTTAACCCGGCAGGTTCAGTGATGACCCAGGTGAAGGCCGGCAAACTGCGTGCGCTTGCCGTTGCCAACAGCAAGCCTTCCACACTGACCCCCGGTGTGCCCACCACTGCCGAAGCCGGGCTGTCTGGTTATGAAATGGAAGTGACGCATGCCGTGTTCGCGCCGGGTGGCACGCCCGCGGCCATCATCAATCTGGTCAATCAGGAAATGGTGCGATTCCTGCGGCTGCCCGATACCCGGGAGAAGCTGCTCGTCCAGGGCGTTGAGCCGGTTGGCAGCACTCCCGAGGAAATGAGCGTATTCATCAAGGCTGACATGGCTCGCCTGGGCAAGTTGATCAAGGACCTCGGTATTCGCGCCGATTGATTGTGGCAATTCGGGTCGCGGTCGATCGCTGCATGCTGGCCGTACCGTCTGCCGGAAAATTTGTCTGATAATAATTATTGT
>CAMCYY010000083.1 GCA_945885335.1 Bordetella parapertussis | reverse complement strand
GGCAATCGGGCTGGACACATCCAGCCCGGAAAAGAAGGCAACGCCTAGGATGCCTCCCAGCGAGGCGAGGATCATCCCCATGTTGATCAGGTACCGACGGGCAAGGATAAGTTTCATGGAGCCGGATTTTACATGCCTGGCCCGCTTTTCTTGGATGTCCGGCGCTGACCGGGCCCAATCGCAAGGAACGGATAGTTTTCGCCACCCACCCCGGGCACACTGGCCAAATCGCAATTTTCAATGTGAGAAAAATTCCGTCATGGCCAACCGTCAATCAGCCGGCACCATTGCCTTTGCCGAAAAAATGCGTGCCCTGTGTCGTCACATCGAAGCGCATGTTGCAACACAGGCCGACAAAACACTGAACCTCGCCGCGCTCGGCCTGGACGCCGACATGAGCCCCCATCACCTGCAGCGCACGTTCAAGGCAGTGATCGGCGTCACGCCGCGTGAATATGCAGAGGCCTGCCGCCTGAAAGTGCTGAAAGGGGCGCTGCGTGCCGCGCCATCGGTGACAAATGCCATACACGACGCCGGCTTTGGCTCGAGCAGCCGCGTTTATGAACGCACCAGTACCCATCTCGGCATGACGCCAAAACAATACCGCCAGGGCGGCCTTGGCATGACGATATCCTGGGCCACGGCGAATACGCCGCTGGGTCTGCTGATGATGGCCGCCACTGATCGCGGCTTGTGCTCGGTGCAAATCGGCGATGACAGCATCGAAATGGTCGCTCAACTCGCCCGCGAATTTCCCGGCGCAGCGATCACGCCGATGAGGGCCGAACGCGGCAGGAAAAATGCCGGACAATTCGCCGCGTGGATGCAGGCACTGAAAGATCACCTGAGCAGCGTATCATTACGACTTGATCTGCCCTTGGACATACAAGGAACGGCTTTTCAGATGAAAGTGTGGCGTTACCTGATGCGCATCCCCGCAGGAGAAGTGCAATCGTATTCAGAGATTGCACGCGCCATCGGCAAACCAACGGCGGTGCGTGCCGTTGCCAGTGCCTGCGCGCGCAACCGGCTCGCGATTGTCATCCCCTGCCACCGAGTCATTCGCGGCGACGGCGGCATGGGCGGCTATCGCTGGGGCCTGGAGCGCAAGCGCAGTCTGATCGCGCAGGAACGTGCCGCATGGGCCGGCGGTGATCAGAAAACACCGGCCACACAAGCCACATCGCGAACCCGAAGCTGAACGGATACTGATGCGGAACAAAATCATCGGCTCGCTGGCGGTGCGAGAGCCCTTTCCCTGGGATGCGCTGCTTGCCTATCTCGCCCCGCGCCTCACGCCGGGCGTCGAGCGCATTGAAAACAGCTGCTACATCCGCAGCGTCATTTACAAGGGAAAGGCCGGCGAAGTCACGGTCGCATTCAACCGCGAGACAAAGTGTCTTGACCTCACCAGCACCGGCCATGTCGATGCCGACCATGCACTTGCGCGCGCGGCTCACCTGTTCCAGCCCGACTTTGACGCGGCGCCCGCTATCGCGCATCTGGAAAAATCTGCAGTCCTCGCCCCCACGATCGCCCGCGCACCCGGCATGCGGCCGCCGGGCGCATGGTCACCGTTTGAATTGTGCGTGCGCACCATCCTCGGCCAGCAGGTCAGCGTCACCGCTGCTGCCACCTTGTTCCGGCGCGTCGTGGATCGCGCCACGCTGATCACACCACACGCCGTGGCCAGCGCGAATTTCAGTGAAATCGGCATGCCGGCGCGGCGCGTGCTCGCCATGCAGTCGCTGGCGGTCGCCGCCACGAATCGCATCGACCTCGATACCGCTTCCTGGCCCGACATCGACAACCTGCTGCGCACCCTGCCCGGCTTCGGCCCCTGGACGCGGAGCTATCTCGCCATCCGGCTCGGACGCGAGGGCGATGCCTTTCCGAATACCGACCTCGGACTGATCCGCGGGGCGGGCACCGCATCACCTGCCGAGTTGCTCAAGGCGGCCGAGGCATGGCAGCCCTATCGCGGCTACGCTGCAGTGTATTTGTGGAGCGCCGGCTAGCCCTCTCAACAAACCGCATCGGACGCACAAAGGCACGTCGTCACACAACGGCCATCGCGCGATCCGGGCTTTCAATGCAAGACCAATTCAGAAAAGGAGAGTAGAAAATGCGCTTGCCCAATCATTTGTCCCGTCTTTTGTCCTGTCGCTGCACCATGCTGGTCAGCATCCTCGCCATGGCGCTCGGATCCCAGTCCGTCCTGGCACAGAACTATCCGAACCGTCCGGTGCGCCTCGTACTGCCGTTTGCACCTGGCGGCACCGCCGATATCATCGGCCGCCCTCTGGCACAGAAGCTGGGCGAACTGCTCGGCCAGAGCATCGTCGTGGATAACCGCGGTGGCGCCGGCGGCGTCCTCGGCGCAGCATCGGTGGCACAATCCGCTCCTGACGGCTATACGCTGCTGCTCGGCAGCAGCGGCGCGCTCACAATCTCCCCGAATTTCGGCAACATTCCCTACGACGCGGTACGCGACTTCACCCCCATCGGACTGGTGGCCACCTCGCAGTTCGTGCTGGTCGTGCATCCCTCCGTGCAGGCCACTTCCGTCAAACAACTGACTGCAATCGCCGGTACCAAGGTTGGGACGCTGCGTTACGGCTCCGCAGGCACCGGCAATGTCGGCCACCTCGCCGGCGAACTGTTCGACAGCATCGCAAAGGTCACCATGACCCATGTTCCCTACAAGGGCGCGGGCCCCATGACCACCGACCTGCTGGCCGGCCGCGTCGAACTCGCATTTCCAGGCCTGGCTTCGCTGGTCCCCCATATCAAGGCTGGCAAGCTGCGGGCACTCGCCGTGACCGGCCCCAAACGCTCTGACGTGCTGCCCGACGTACCTACGCTGAACGAGGCAGGGCTGGCAGGTTATGAAGCCATCACGTTCTGGGGCGTGCTTGCGCCGGGCAAGACGCCACGTTCGATCGTTGACCGGCTGGGTACATCTATCAGCGCGGCGCTCAAGACATCAGACCTGAGGAACGCCTACACCACGACCGGCAATGATCCGGCCGCCAGCACCCCGGAGGAGTTCTCAGCACTGATCAAAAACGACATCGCAAAGTGGGGCAAGATCATCCGCGACGCGAACATCAAACCCGACGAATAAGCACGGAAAAAATCATGTCACGCATCCCCACACTGACCCTGGACACCATGTCCGCAGAACAACGCCGTATCTACGAAGGCATCATGCAAAGGCGCGGCCCGGTGCAGGGGCCGCTGCTGGCCGCGATGCACCGTCCGCTGCTCGGTGAAACCTGGGGGCATTTCGGCGACGCCATCCGGGCCCATGCCTCCATTCCGAAAGTCCTCACCGCGATTGCCATTCTGCAGACCACGCGCCACATGAACTGCCAGTACATGTGGGCCACCCACGTACCGCTGGCCGAAAAAGCGGGCATGCGTGCCGACATCATCGAGAGTATCCGCCTCGGACAGGCGCCGAAGAATCTCGATGCCGACCAGATGAAAATCTGGCGCTTCTGTACCGAATTGCTGGAGAAGAAAGCGCTGACCGATGCCACACAGGCCGCCGTGAAGGACACCTGGGGTGTTGTTGGCGCGGTCGACCTCGCCGCGATCATCGGCTACTACACCCTGTGCGCGATGATGGTCGGTGCTAACGACCTGGCGCTGCCGGACCGGCCCATGACGATGCTGCCGCCGCTGTCAGCCTGAAGCACTGGCGCGGCCGCGGGAACATTGCAGCGCCCACAGCGCGCCATTGCCGGACGCAGCACCCTACTCCGGCTTCAGCTTCGCGTCCCGTATCACCTTGCCAAGGCGCGTCATTTCCACCTTGATGTGGGCGGCAAATTCCTCGGGCGTGCTGCCGATGGGATCAGCACCTTCACTGGCAAGCCGTTCGCGCACATCGGGCTGCTTCACCGCGCGCACAACCTCGGCATTCAGGCGCTGCACGATGTCGCGCGGCGTGCCGGCGGGCACCAGGATGCCGTACCAGGAGCCGGCTTCGTAGCCCGCCACGCCGGCTTCGGCCATGGTCGGCACATCCGGCAATACCGAAGAGCGTGTGCGGCTGGATACCGCCAGTGCCCTGATCTTGCCGGCCTTCACCTGCGGCGCCAGCGCCACGATGCTGTTCATCATCAACTGCACCTGGCCGCCGAGGATGTCGGTCAGCGCCGGTGCGAATCCCTTGTAGGGCACATGCGTCATCTGTATGCCGGCCAGAGATTCATACAGCAGCGTCGCCAGATGTGAAGAACTGCCGTTGCCATTCGTCGCGTAATTCAGTTTGCCCGGGCTGGCCTTGGCGATCGCCGTGAGTTCGCTCACGGTGCGTGCGTTGACAGTGGTATTCACCACCAGCACCGAAGGCGCCGAGGCAATCAGCGACACCGGTGTGAAATCCTTCACCGCGTCATAGGGCAGATTCGGCATCAGCGTGGGATTCACCGCATGGCTGCCAACACCGCCGAGAAACAGCGTGTAGCCGTCGGCCGGCGCGCGCGCCGCCGCTTCGGCACCGAGCACACCACCGGCTCCGGCACGATTGTCGATGACAACCTGCTGGCCCATGGACCCGCTCATCTGCGCCCCAATGGCGCGCGCAATGGTGTCATTACCGCCGCCCGGTGCGAACGGCACAATCAGGCGCAGGGCCTTGGTCGGGTAGGCCTGCGCCTGCACGCCGGCGGAAACAGCGGCGATCAGCACTGCAAATGCGGTGCGAACAATATTCTTGAACATGAAGACTCCTTTTGTTATCTGCGTTTTGCCGGACTTGTTGGCTGTTCCGAAACAACCATGGTTCTTTTCACCACATAAAGAATCGTTTTCCGGCGCTCCCTGGCGGGTTTGACGCTATTTAACTACATCGGCGGTGAATGCGTTATTCCAGCCTGCCTCCCTTAGACGAGTTGCGCCATATGTTCGCCGCCGCACAGAAAGAAAACCTGGTCGAATGCAGAATTGCCCCAACGTATTCAGGGAGTTGATGAAAAAGCAGATGCGCGGATCCGCGTGTACAGGCTTTTATCGCATAACCATCCAGCAATGCCCGCCACTTTTCAGAATGCCCATGAACAGCAACAAGGCAATTCCCCTCGCCGTCGCCCTGCTGTACAGCAGCATTGCCTTTGAGCAGATCACCATTGAACGCCGCGTGAATTAAAGCGGATAATAGGGCACCTTGTAGTAGCACTCAGGCCGTCCCGCAAGGGCAGCCGGGCGGCCTTTTTTTGGCAGGCAATGATGCGCAACTGAAAGGCCTTCCTCCCATGAAAACGCCCATGACCCCATCCGTTCAAAACCACACCCGACCGCTCCAGGCCTGGGGCATCTACTGCCTGAGGGCATCGCATCTGTTCTGGTCCTCCGGCGAAGTCGTGGCGCGCCGCGGCCTGCTGTATGCCTTCCCGGGCTCAGCCAATGTGCTCGACCCCGACTTTGATCGCATGGTGAGCGAGAAAAACACCGCCGCAATGGAAATGTGGTCCGCAATGATGGCGAAGTCCACACAACTCGCCCCCACGCTGGGATGGAAGCTGTGGGCCAACCTGTTCATGCCGCAGAATGCGGGCAGTTCGGCCACGCGCCCGCAGGCTGCGAACGCGTTGCTGGGCAATGCCACATTAAGCGTGCTCAAGGCCGGTATGCGCCCGGTGCAGAAACGCGTCACTGCGAACGCGAAACGCCTGAAGGGCCGAAAGAAATGAAATTGCCACATCAAGCAGTCACTGCAAAAAGCCTGCAAGCATGCTGATCGCCCGCATACTTGCACTGTTTTCCGGAAAATCCGCGACGCCGCCGAAAAGCACGTTTGAGGAGATGCGCGAAGCGCTGAAACCGGACAAGGTGCATGCGCTTCCGCCCCGGCCGCTGTCGACGATCCGGATACAGAAACGGACCTGACGCAGCACACACCACCGCCTCTACCCGGACTCAGGCTAGGCCGAGCACCGCGCGCACGCCGCGAATCAGGATCTCGGGGTCGAAAGGCTTCGTGATGTAACCGGCAGCGCCACCTGCAAGCCCGCGCATGACGTCCTCGCGCGTTGCCTTGCCGGTCAGCATGATCACGGGAACCTCCTTCAGAGCGGGATGACTGTGCAGCTTCGCCAGGATGTCGAAGCCATTCGTATCGGGCAGCATCACGTCAAGCAGGATCATGTCGGGCGAAGGCAACTGGCGCAGCGCAGCGACGATCTCCTCACGATTGCCGGCGACGCGCGGCTCAAACCCTTCACTCATGAGCAGGAATTTCAGCGCGCGCTGCAGTTCAGGATCATCCTCGACGGCCAGCACCGAATAGTTTTTGCTAGCGCCACCGGCGGCGGGTTTGCGCTTTTCAGCGGCACGGCGTGCAATGCTGACGTAATAGCCGTCCAGGCTCAGCGCGGTCAAGCCGCCGTCTGCTTCCTTGCCTGCTTCAAGCAATGCGCCCGCCACAGGCGGAGGCGGCGGCGGGTTGCCGAAGAAATAACTGAAATCAATGCTGACATCCGGCTCGGGGCGCGCCAGTTCAAGATAACCGTCCGTAGCGAGTTTCTGCGCCAGTGCGCGCGCCGCCTCGTAAGTCAGGCTTGGCACCCGGCCCGATACCTCGCCCAGGCTGGCCTTGCCGTCGAACAGCACCAGCAGTTCGATCGCCGCTGCGGGCAGGCTGGTCGCGCCACCCTTCAGTTCATCGAGCCCGGCATCGGAGGGCACGAACACGTCCTGCGTATCGACTCTGTCCAGACCCATGAATTGGACTCCGTCCTTGGAAGATTCCGCATGTTAGCCCGCCGGCCGATGACAGTGCGATTCCTGCAGGCGTAAAAAAAGCCCGCCTGAGCGGGCTTTTTGGGAGGCGCTTTAAATCAAAGAGCCTGAATGTTTGACGCCTGCTTGCCCTTGGGACCCTGGGTTTCGTCGAACGAAACCTTCTGGCCTTCTTTGAGGGACTTGAAGCCACCACCCTGGATTGCAGAGAAGTGTGCGAACAGGTCTTCACCACCGCCATCGGGAGTAATGAATCCAAAGCCCTTAGCGTCGTTGAACCACTTAACAGTACCGGTTGCCATCGTGTTAATCCAATCTAAAAAATTTAATGTAGCCCCGCGAACACTTTCACTGACCCCTAGGAGTTTGATGCATGTGTTCCTGGACATCCGGACCTTGGGCTTAAGCCGTTAAGCAACAAATACCCTGATATCAATCCGTTACAGGATGTTATCACCATTTCTGGCAATGCCAAGGGTTTTATGCATATTGATACCTTCTGCTGCACTGCGGGTGCAATACGGCTATTCGCCGCCCGTAATGCCCTTTTCCTGGATGATTTTCTTCCAGCGCGCCGATTCGGCGGCGATGCGCTTGCGAAAAACCTCCTGCGAGCTCACCACCGGCACAATCCCCTGGCCATCGAGAATTTTCATGTTTTCAGGGGTAAAAACGATCTTTTTCAGCTCAGAATTGAGTTTACTGGTGATTGCGACCGGCGTTCCAGCCGGGGCCAGCATGCCCAGCCACGTCGGATGCTCGACATCCACCCCCTGCTCCAGGGCCGTTTTCAGGTCGGGCTGCAGCTTGGAACGCCCCGGATTCAGCGCCGCAATGGGCCGCAATTTGCCAGTTTTGATCTGTGGCAGCGCATTAAACAGCGTGCCGGAGGCCAGATGGATGCGTCCGGCGATCATATCCACCTGGTTCTGCGAAGCCCCCTTGTAATGGATGGCGGTGATCGGCACGTTGATGGCCGCGGACAGCGAGGCGCACACAATGTGTGTAATGCCGCCCTGTCCCGAGGTGCCGCAGTTCAGCTTGCCCGGATTGGCTTTGCCGTAAGCGGTGAGGTCGGCAATCGAGTGGATGTCGGGCAGTGCCACCGGACTCACCATCAATATGGTGGCGCGATCGCTCACCAGCGTCACCGGTTCGAAACTCTTCATCACGTCATACGCCAGGTCGGGATAAAAATTCGGATGAATCGTGAAGCCGCCGTTCTGCAGCAGCAGCGTATGGCCGTCGGGCACTGCGCGGGCCACATAGGCCGTGCCGATGGTGGTGCCGGCGCCCGGCCGGAAATCGAATACGAAGGGCTGGCCCATGGCCGCCTGCAACTTGTCGATGTAGTTGCGCGCTTCCCCATCGGCGGGGCCGCCCGGTGCCAGCGGCACAACAAGTGCAACGGGTTTGGTCGGATAGTTCTGTGCCACAGCGGGCAATGATGCGAAAGCAAGCGATGCCGCCACAGAAAAAAGTAAAGCGCGATGGATTGAAAGGGACATGAATTCTCTCCTGTTATTGGTTTGTCGCCGCATCCGCCCGTTCACAAGGCCCTCTCCGGCCTGCCTGCACTGAACGATCACGCATCAATGGCACAGCGGATTATAGCGGCGCACCTGCAATGCCCAAGTCCGTCAGCACCGCATTGCAAACTTCAACTCACCACAGAACAGCATTGACATGTCGTTAGAAAGCGAAATTTTATTTTTATTTGTTGCGTCAACAGCGGCATCAACGGCTCGTTAATGGATACAGGTCTGCCAATAACAGATCAAACCTGCACAAAATTTTAAAGGACAAACAATGAACAAGCTCATCGCCGTACTGGTTGCCGGATTGTTTTCCACTGCCGCATTTGCACAGGCCACCCCGGCAACGCCGGCCGCCGTGAAAGCCGAAGTAAAGGCCGTGAAAGCCGAAGTAAAGGCCGAGAAAGCCGACGCAAAGGCCATCAAGGCAGACACCAAGGTCGGCGTGAAAGCCGATGCCAAGGTTGAAAAGGCAGAAGTCAAAGCCGCTGAAACCAAGGACAAGGCACAAGCCAAAACCACCGCGACCGCAGTGAAGGCCGATGCCAAAGTCGCCAACGTGAAGACCGAAGCGAAGACCGAAAAGGCCGTTGCCAAGTCCGAGACCGTCAAGGTCAATGCCGAGGCCAAGGCAGACGTGAAAGCAGCCCCCAAGAAGTAAGCAGCAATGTTTGAAAAAAAGACAGGTTCGCCTGTCTTTTTTTTCGCTCGCATTTTTCCGCTTGTTCATCTGTGGCCATGGATTCCCGCTTTTGCTATCGTGCAAGCCCGAAACTGACCCAATCAACCTGTGGATAGCCCATGATCTTTCTGCTGCTCAAAGTCGCCTGCCTCGAATACGTCCCCGAACACGTCCTGAACGACTGGGCGCTGGAACCCTCCCGTCTGTGGCAGGTCGGCGAAATGTTGCCCACCCCCGGCCAGCCGCATGACGATGCCGGCTTCAACATCACCCTGCCGAACCACGAAGCCTGGCCCGATGCCCTCGCCTTTCTCGCGGACTTCCTCGACACCAAGACGGAAATGTTCCATGAACTGATTTCGCTCGGCGCCACCATGGAACTGCATGTGGGCGTGTCCGTCGATGCGGATGAAGCGGCGCAGCCGCTGGAGATTTCGCGCGGCTTCATGGCCGACCTGATGGAACGGGAAATCGACCTCAGCGTGCTGGCGTTTGCCGCGGATAAAAACGACTGAAACCCTGATCCTGCCGGACGCACGCACGCAGAGAGATGAAGACGGAATGACGCAAACCCTGCAGGCATTGACGGGCATCGCCGGGATCATCGCACTGGCCTGGCTGGCCAGCGAGGCACGCCGGCGCGTGCTCTGGCGGACGGTTGCCGCCGGTATCGCCCTGCAACTGATCCTCGCCGTGCTGCTGCTGAAGCTGCCCCCGGTCAAGGACGCCTTCCTCGCATTGAACGCCGTGCTGGGCGGACTGGAGCAGGCCACACAGACGGGGACCGCTTTCGTATTCGGCTATCTGGGCGGCGGCAAGGCGCCCTTCGCCGAGAGCGATCCGGCCTCGTCCTTCATCCTCGCCTTCCGCGCGCTGCCGCTGGTGCTGGTGATCAGCGCGCTCTCGGCGCTCTTGTTTCACTGGCGCGTGCTGCCCGCCATCGTGCGCGCCATCTCCTGGCTGCTGGAAAAAACCCTGGGCGTGGGCGGTGTCGTCGGCCTCTCCACCGCCGCGAACGTATTCGTCGGCATGGTCGAGGCGCCTTTATGCGTAGGCCCCTATCTGGCCCGCGTGTCGCGCGGCGAACTGTTCGTCATCATGGTGGGCGGCATGGCCTCCATCGCCGGCACCGTGTTGTTCCTCTACGCCAGTTTTCTCAGAGGCGTCGTGCCCGACCCAGTCGCGCACCTGCTGATCGCCTCCATCCTGTCAGCCCCCGCGGCCATCGTCATTGCATTCATCATGGTGCCCGCCGAAGGTGAGCCCACCGGCGGCCACATCACGCTCGTCTCCGAGGCCTCCGGCAGCATGGACGCGCTCACGCGCGGCACGCTGGAGGGCGCCGCGCTGCTCATCAACATTGTCGCCATGCTGCTGGTGTTCGTTGCGCTGGTGACGCTGGTCAACCTGGGGCTGGGGCTGTTTCCAGCGTTCGACGGCACGCCCGTGACGCTGCAGCGCATGATGGGCTGGCTGCTCGCGCCGCTGGCCTGGCTGGCAGGCATTCCGTGGAACGAGGCGCGCACAGGCGGCAACCTGCTCGCCACCAAGACCGTCCTCAACGAGCTGGTCGCCTACGTGGACCTCGCACGGCTGCCGGCCGAAGCACTGTCAGAGCGCAGCCGCCTGCTGATGACCTACGCACTGTGCGGCTTC
The DNA here is from genome assembly GCA_945885335.1 of Bordetella parapertussis. GTDB lineage: Bacteria > Pseudomonadota > Gammaproteobacteria > Burkholderiales > SG8-39 > CAIYPG01. The sequence goes on along the minus strand of CAMCYY010000083.1, from coordinate 2,225 downwards.
GCGAACTTCGGCAGCCTGGGCATCATGATCGGCGGCCTCGCCACAATGTGCCCCGCGCGGCGCGCGGAAGTCGTTGAACTGGGACTGAAGTCCATTGTGGCGGGGACGCTCGCCACCTGCATGACCGCGGCCGTGGTGGGTTTGCTGGTGTGATTTTTCGCGAAGCGGGGGCCGCCGCAAGGTAGCGTGGCCGGCTGCGCCGGCTAACCGCCAAGACAATCCCGCTTACCAATCGCCACGCCGCTACTCCGGCTTGATGCCCGCCGTCTTGGCCACCTGCATCCAGCGCTCGATCTGCGACTTGATCCACGCGGCATATTCCGCCGGCGAACTGGACACCGGCTCAAGACCGAAATCGCCTAGCGCCTTCTTCGTCTCCGGCGTGAACATCACCTTCACCAGCCCTGCATGGATGCGATTGACCGCCTCTGCGGGCGTGCGCGCCGGGGCCAGGATGCCGTAACGCGAGCCGCCGTCAAATCCGTTTAATCCCTGCTCGTGTATCGAAGGCAGGTCCGGCAGCACCTGTGCCCGCTCAAGCGAACTCACGCCGATGGCCACGACCTTGCCCGCCTTCATCTGCGGCACCACGGCCGGCATGCCGACGAACATCGCATCCACACGACCGGCTACGAGGTCGGCGACCGCAGGGCCCGCGCCCTTGTAGGGCACATGCAGCATGTCAACGCCCGACATGGTCTTGAACAGTTCCATGTACAGATGCAGCGGACCGCCCTGCCCCGAGGAGCCGAACGCCAGCTTGCCCGGATTCTTTTTTGCCAGCGCAATGAACTCCTTGACGTTCGTTACGCCCAGCCCGGCTTTCACCACCATCAGCGTCGGCCCCGAAGTGACCGGTGTGATCGGCGTGAAATCCTTGATCGGGTCAAAGGGCAGATTGGCCGAGGTCACCGAGGACAGGATGAACGAACTGGTGATGAACAGCAGCGTGTAGCCGTCCGGCGGCGACTTGGCGACATAGTCGGTGCCGATGTTGCCCGAGGCGCCACCACGAAAATCCACAATCACCGGCTGGCCGAAATTCTCGCTCAGCTTCTGCGCCACCCAGCGCGCCGGCGGATCGGTGGGGCCGCCGGTGGGGAACGCCACCACGATGCGCACCACCTTGGAGGGATAGCCCTGGGCCAGCGCAGCGCCAGGAAGGAATGCTGCAGCCAGCACTACAGCCAGGGCTGCGCGCAAGAATCCACGAAATGACTCCACCATGAAACATTCTCCCTTTGAGTTGTCACAACCGCCATGCATGCCCGCCGCAGGCGCTCAGTTGAAAGCGGTCCCTGCATCCAGAGCCTGCAGAATCAGACAGTAAGGCCAATCGGCACGCACATCAAATAGGTTTTTATGATGCCGCCCCCTCTTCGATGTGATGCAGCGATGTAATGCAACGACGTGATGCATCGGGTTGAAGCAGGGCGCCGGCCGGAAGCTGAAGCGCCGGCCGGGGATTTCATTGACCGCCAAGAAAGTCCCGCTTGCCGATCTCCACGCCGTTGTGGCGCAGGATGTTGTAGGCCGTGGCGACGTGGAAGTAAAAATTCGGCAGCGCAAACGCCTGCAGATAGTCCACGCCCTTGAACACCATGTCACTGCCACCGATCTTCAGCGTGATCTGCTTTTCCTCGCTGCCATCGATCTGCGCCGGCTTGATCGACTCGATGAACGCAATCGTCTTCGCGATGCGCGCCTTGAGATCGGCGAACGTCACTTCGGTGTCCTCGTGCTTCGGCACCTCAACCCCCGCCAGCCGCGCCACCACACCCTTGGCCGCATCGCAGGCGATCTGGATCTGGCTGGTGAAAGGCAGCATGTCGGGGTAAAGGCGGAACGTCGTCAGTGCTTCGGGCTTGATTTTCTTCGCCTCGGCGTGGGCGACGGCCTTGTCGAGGATGACGGAAAGACTGTTCAGCGTGTGGGTGAAGCGGGGGATGCTGGATTGGTATATGGAGAGAGGCATGGGGTTCCTGAGGGGGTGATGAGTTTAGGCACTCATTCTACTTCCCGCCCCAATAGCTCCCGTCAAAAACTAAGGAATAACTGAACAAGGGGCATGCCCCCTTGTATATCCCCCACTTCAGAGGAAAACGCAGCGCAGGTTCCCGAAATACCGGACTTGATCAGCGTTTCCCTAATTTAATCCCTGTTCGCTAATGCGTAGATTCAAGCCCTTTGTGGTTCGCGATCGAGGAAACTCTGAGCACCGATGG
>CAMCYY010000082.1 GCA_945885335.1 Bordetella parapertussis | reverse complement strand
GGAGGAGCGCGCGAGGAAAAGGGAACGTGATGCCGGGGAGAAAAGGAGTGCTGACTCCACGCTGGAACATCAAAACCGACTGGCGGCACCCCAGCAACCGCCACAGGCCCGTAGGCTGCCGCCGTCAGCGCAAGGAAGGCGACGCAGTTGTCCTTCGAGTGGCCGAGCTGCGGAGCATCACCGCCTTGGTCATCGCAAGCCTCGTACGACCCATCGCGCACAGCATGCGGATGCGCCTCGCTCCAATGCGAAAACGACAGCTCGTGCTCCACGTGCGACAGCGCGTGCGCATACCCCGCCGATTGTGCCGCCAGGAGCGACGCAACCAGGAACAGGTTCAGCAACTTGCGCATCGCGGCCATGCTTTAATGCAATGGGTCAGCGCCCGAACAGCTTCTGCTTCTGCTCGCGGCGCGACTGCGCCTCGATAGTCAGGGTCGCCGTGGGCCGTGCCAGCAGACGCGGAATGCCGATCGCCTCGCCGGTCTCCTCGCAGTAACCATAGCTCCCGTCATCGATGCGGGCGATTGCTTCCTCGACCTTGCGCAGGAGTTTGCGCTCACGATCACGGGTGCGCAGTTCCAGTGCATTCTCTTCCTCGATGCTCGCCTGATCAGCGACATCGGGCTCTGCGTGGTGCTCACGCAGATGAGCGGAAGTGTTGCTGGCGTTGTCGAGAATTTCGCGCTGCATGTTCCGCAACTGGTCCCGGAAAAACGCCATCTGCACCGCATTCATGTACTGCGCGACCGGCATTTTCCTCAAGGCCGCTTCGGTCAGCGGCTTTGCCCCCTCCGCAGAACCCGTCGGGGCATTGTCCTTCTCTACTGCGGTGCGGCCAGACATTGTTCCAGTCCTTTCATAATCAAATCCTCGGGCAGGTCGCGTCCGATGAACACCATGGTGCTCGAACGCTTCTCATCCCTGCCCCAGGTCCTTCCCATGTCTCCGCCCATCATCATGTGCACACCCTGAAACACGACGCGTTGCGGGACTCCCTTAAGATACAGTACACCTTTATAGCGCAACAGGTTTTCTCCGTACACCTTGACAATTCCGCCCAGAAAGTCTTCCAGTTTTTCGGGGTCAAAAGGCCGCTCTGAGCGGAATACGAAGGACTTGACGTGCTCATCATGCTCGTGTTCCGAGTCCTCGAGGAAGGTCGGATCGATTTCGAGCACGGCATTCAGGTTGAAGCCGCGAATGTCGAGGATTTCAGCGATCGGCGCATCGCCGAAATTCACCTTGCGCACCGGCGCGCGCGGATTCAGCCGCACCAGCCGCGCCTTGAGCTTCTCTGCTTCCTCTTCGGAGACCAGATCCGTCTTGGACATCAGGATGCGGTCGGCAAAGCCGACCTGCTCCTGGGCTTCCTTGAACTGGTCCAGGGTCTGCTGGCCATGCTTGGCATCTACCAGCGTGATCACGCTGTCGAGCAGGTAGTACTCACCCACCGTCTCATCGAGAAAAAAGGTCTGCGCCACCGGGCCCGGATCGGCCATGCCGGTGGTCTCGATGATGACGCGCTCGAACCACAGCTTGCCCGACTCGCGCTTGGCCCTGAGGTCAGCGAGAATGCGCAGCAGGTCGCCACGCACCGTGCAGCAGATGCAGCCGTTGTTCATTTCCACGATCTGCTCATCCTGATCATTGACCAGGATCTCGTTATCCACGCCCGCCTCGCCGAATTCATTCTCGATGACGGCAATGCGGTGACCATGCTGTTCCTTGAGAATACGATTCAGCAGCGTGGTCTTGCCGCTGCCGAGAAAGCCCGTGAGGATGGTCACGGGGATCATCTTCTTGTCTACTTTCTTGTCCGCCAGTTGCTGTTTTTTTGCCATTTCAATTCCTTCCGCTATGCGTTTCCAGCATTTTTCTACGCGACACAGCGGGGGCAGCGCCCCCGCACCGTCAATTCCACACTCTCCGCCCGGTAACCGCGCGGCACCGGCAATGTCCTGCCCGCCGCGACTTCGCTCAGGCAGACCACCTTGCCGCAATCGCTGCACTGGAAGTGAGCGTGCAAGTCGTGCGCCTGCTGGACCGCGCCGGGGCTCGAGCCCGCCGCTGCGCCTTTTGCACCGCCAGTTGCGCCATGGGCAACGCCGAAGCGCCAGGTCCGGTCGTTGCCGGATACGCGATGTACCAGGCCGCTTTCCACCAGCGAATCGAGCACCCGGTACAGGGTCACGCGATCCATCGGGTGACGGCCAAGGCGGTGTTCGATGTCCTGATGGGACAGCAGACCGCCGGAGGCCGTCAATTCAGCCAACACCCGCACCCTGGCTGTCGTGACACGCAGTCCGGCTGCGCGCACGCATTCGCGCGCCTCCGCGTGGTGGTCCAAAGGGCTCTTAACAGCCGGATGCGGACGCTTCATGGGTCTCACAGCATCAGCCATGTGAATGAGTGTGCAACAGGGCGATTGCAGCAATGCCCGCGCCGATCAGCACAACCTGCCAGATGGTCGCTCTGGCGTCCCATCGGCGCTGCATGGCGGGTATAAGGTCAGCCATGGCCACATAGATGAAACTTGCCGCCGCCAGCGCAAGTACATGGGGGATGGCCGCCTCCATCTGGTCGAGCAGCAGGTAACCCAGGATGCCGCCCACCACCGAGGCAAGACTGGAAACAAGGTTCCAGGCCAGTGCCTTGCGCCGGCTGAAGCCGCTGGAGAGCAGCACCATGAAATCACCGATCTCCTGGGGAATCTCGTGCATGATCACGGCAGCCGTAGTAGCGATACCGAGTTGAACATCCGCGGCAAATGCTGCGGCGATCAGGACGCCATCGACAAAATTATGGAAACCGTCGCCGATCAGGATCATGGCCGCGGTGCTCTGCCCGTGCCCGCCATGTCCATGATGATGGCCCGCGTGATCATGGCCACCATCAACCTCGACATGGCTATGCCGCCACAGTGCGGCCTTTTGCAGAAGAAAAAACAATAGCAGCCCGCCCAGCAGAGTGGCCAGCAGGCTGTGAATGTCGTCGCTACGTTCGATCGCCTCGGGCAACGTTCCGAGGAAAGCCACCGCCAGCAGGGCACCTACGGCAAAACTGACCATGTGGCCGACCCAGCGCGACAACAGGGTAAGCGCCACGACACCGGCGATCGCGATGGACAGCACGCCGCCAGTGAGGGTGCCGATGATGATGTACAACAGGACCGGATCGATGATGGAGCTCCGCGGGGCTTTCGGGAAAGCCGCGCATTAGACCACAGCACCGGCTCTATATGCAACTTTGTTGCAATAAGCCGTCGGCATTCCTGCCCGTCGCCGACGCGACCTAGCGGCGCGCCACCAACAGCCCTTTCAGGTATTCACCCTCCGGAAACTCCAGCATTACCGGATGATCGGGCGCGGCAAAAAACCGTTGCTCGATGCCGAATGAAAGTCCCGCGTCAGCCGCGGCGCCCGCAACAATTTTCTGGAACAGATCGGCGGAGATGCCGCTGGAACAGGAAAATGTTGCCAGCATGCCCCCCGGCCGCAACAGTCGCATGGCATTCAGGTTGATGTCCTTGTAGCCCCGCGCCGCCCGTTCAACATCCTTCGAAGTCGGTGCAAATTTTGGCGGATCAAGCACGATGAAATCGAAAGTCCTGCCCTCGGCGCGCAGTTCACGCAAAAAACGGAACACATCGGCATCGGCCCATTCGGTGCGCGCCTCGTCCAGACCATTCAGCACGACATTCTGTTGCGCCAGTTCCAGCGCAGCGGCGGAGCTGTCCACCGACAGGACGCTGCGCGCCCCGCCTGCGAGGGCCGACAGCGTGAAGCCGCCGGTATAGCAAAAACAGTTCAGCACATCGCGGTCGCGGCAGAGCGCGCCTACCGCCGCGCGATTGTCGCGCTGATCGAGGAAGAAACCGGTTTTCTGCCCGGTGACGACATCGACGCGATAGCGCAGGCCGTGCTCGGCGATGGTTAGTCCACCTGTAAGTCCGTCAGGCACGACACCGGCCAGCACGCCAACCCGCACCGGTAGCCCCTCCAGTGCACGCACATCGGCATCGGAGCGCTCGAACACATTGGGGCAACCGCTCGCCTCGCGCAGCGCATCAACCAGCACATTGCGCCAGCGCTCAGCACCGGCCGAGGTTATCTGCACCACCAGCGTATCGGCATAGCGGTCCGCAATTAGCCCGGGCAGACCGTCGGCCTCGGCATGCACCAGACGCAGGGCATTGCAGTCTGCGGCCATGCCGGCACGCCGCGCCACGGCCGCAGCGACACGCGAACGGAGCAGCGCCTCGTCGGGGACTGCCTTCACATCAAAACTCCAAACCCGGGCACGTATCTGCGAAGCATGGCTGAGCGCTGCCCATGCCAAGAAGCGTCCGTCACTGGCACACACCGCGACATTGCCGCCGGATTCCACTTCACCTCTCATCTGTGCAACAGCGCCCGAGAACACCCAGGGGTGGCGGCGCGTCAGCGATTTCTCGCGGCCCGGTTTGAGGGTCAGCGCGGGTACGTTGCTTGAAACATGTTGGGTCATTTCTTCTTGGCTCTCGGATGTGCCTGGTCATAGACCTTGGCTAAATGTTGGAAGTCCAGATGCGTATAAACCTGCGTCGTCGAAATGCTGGCGTGCCCGAGCATTTCCTGCACCGCGCGCAGGTCACTGGAGGATTGCAGCACATGGGTGGCAAAGGAATGGCGCAGCATGTGCGGGTGCACGCTCAACCCCAGGCGCCTGCCCCATTGCGCCAGCCGCTGCTCCACCACACTGGGCGCGATGCGCCGTCCGCGTGCGCCAACAAAGAGTGCAGTCTCTTCCGGCATGGCAATCAGCGCGCGCACCGCCAGCCACGCCTTGAGCGCTTCAACCGCCTTCGAGCCCACCGGCACGCGGCGCGTCTTGCTGCCCTTGCCGGTGACAACGATTTCACCGTCGACACAAATGTCCCGCGCCTGTGCAAGGTCGATGCTGATGAGCTCGGCCAGACGCAGTCCGGAGGAGTACAGCAGCTCGAACATGGCCTTGTCACGCACCTCATCCGGTTGGCTCACCGGCGTATCGAGCAATTGCGCCGCCGCGTCAGGCGACAGCGTCTTCGGCAGGGGCTTGGGGCTCTTGGGCGGACGCACGCCAACGACGGGATTCGCCACCGGGCCGTGCCAGCGATCCAGCCAGCGATAAAACGTGCGCCACGCTGACAGGGCGCGGCCGATGGAGTGTCCGGAGAGACCCCGGGCATGCAGTTTTGCGACAGCGCGCCGGACTTGCGGGTTTTGCAGTTGTTCCAGGGGTGCCGCGCCCAGCTCGGTGAGCAGGGCCTCAAGGTCACGGCCATAGCCGCTTACCGTGTGCGGCGACAGGCGGCGTTCGTTCTGCAGGTGAGCGAGAAATTCCGCAATCCGGCTGCGGCGGGGATCATCATCCCCGGCATCCATGCTCAGACTCAGACAAAGCGCCGCAGCGCGGCGCCCGTCAGTTCACCCAGCCGCCGCAGATAGACCGTTCCCATGTCCGGGTAAAAGCGCAGCACGTCTTCACTGCCGAGGGCCAGCAGGCCGATGCAGGCACCACCGGCATCGCGCAGGGGAATATGGGCCACGGAACGCACCTGGGCAGCAGAATCGCCGAACCAGCCGGCCGCCTCGACGCTGCCGCTCGGGCCGCAGAACGGCTGCGACAGGCCCGCTGCATATTCCTTGAACTCGTCACTGACCGGCGCGAACTCGTCGCGCCCCTCAACGTCACCCGCAGCATTGGAACCAGCGCGCCCGCCCCAGACACGCAGTGCGGTCTGCGGCATGGACAGGCCTTCGCGCAGTCCCGCATGCAGGGTGGCGAGCCACTCGCCAAGGCTGGCCGCGGCCGACTGTGACAGCACCAGCGCGTGCATCTTGCCGGTGATGGCGTCGTTTTCCTCGGCGAACTCGATCAGTTCCTGCAGCTTGGCCTTGAGGGCGCGGTTTTCCTCGCGCAAGGCCTGGACCTGACGGTCAGACAGCGAGATGGCCTGGCCACCGTGCGGATTGGGGAGCTGAATCTGGGTGAGGAGCTCTACGTGGTTTTCGAAGAAACCCCGGTTGTCCCGCAGATATTGTGCAACGTCATCGTCATTCATCGAGCTCAATCTCTCCCTCGAAAACCGTCTCTGCGGGTCCGGTCATGCGGACCTTGGCAGTTGATTTGATGCTGCCGGAGTTTACATCCTTCACGTCATCCCATGCGATGTGCAAATCGCCGCCGCGCGTGCTGACGCGCACCGGCGAATCCAGCAGGCCGCGGCGTATGCCCGCCACCACTGCGGCGCAGGCACCGGTACCGCAGGCCAGCGTTTCACCGGCACCGCGCTCCCAGACCCGCAAGCGGGCGCGGTGCCGATCCAGCACCTGCAGATACCCGGCGTTGACCCGTTGCGCAAAGCGCGGATGGTGCTCGATCAGTGGCCCCTGCGTGGTCACCGGCGCCGCATCCACATCCGCAACCACCTGCACGGCGTGGGGATTGCCCATGGAGACTGCGGTGATATCCACCGTACTGCCATTCACCTCAAGCTGCTGCACCAGCGCATCGGAATCACTGATGAAGGGAATGCGCGCGGATTCGAAAACCGGCGCCCCCATGTCCACCGTCACTTCGCCGTTCGCCTCCAGGCGCGGTGCAATCAGCCCGGACAGCGTCTCGACGCGAATCTCGGATTTCCCGGTCAGGCCGCGGTCGCGCACAAAGCGCACAAAGCAGCGCGCCCCATTGCCGCATTGCTCGACCTCGCTGCCGTCGGCGTTGAATATGCGGTAGCGGAAATCGGCTTCAGGCATGGTGGGCTTCTCCACCAGCAGCACCTGGTCGCAGCCAATGCCGAAATGCCGGTCGGCGATGCGGCGTATGCGCTCGGGCGTGAGTTCGACGCGCTGGCTGACGCCGTCGAACACCACAAAGTCGTTACCCAGGCCGTGCATTTTGGTAAATCGTAACTTCACAATACGCATAACCTTGTGTAGTCGCGCAGGATGCAGCGATCCATGATGACCGTCATGCCCGCCGCACCGGCCTGCGCCGCAGCCGCCTCATGAAAGATGCCGTCCTGCATCCAGACCGCCTTCAGACCGAGGCGTACGCATTCATCCACCACCGGCGGCACGTTCGCGCTGGCGCGGAACACGTTGACGAGGTCGATTTTTTCCGGCACCGACGCAAGATCGGGATAGGCCTTCTCGCCCAGACCTTCGCTGATGCCCGGACGCACCGGGATGATGCGAAAGCCGTAGCGCTGCATGGCGCGCGCAATGTTGTGGCTGGGCCGCCCCGGCTTGGGCGAAAAGCCCACCACGGCAATGGTCTTCACGCCCTTCAAGAGGTCGCGAATCGCATCAGGCTCAGGATTGGAAAAACTCATTGATCAATCAACCTCAACTGCGTGAGCGTTTAACGGCAGTCTGCCGTTACAACGCGAACATTCAAGCGCGCCGGCCGAGACGCAGTTCCTCAATACCACTTGTCCTCACCGGCCGGTCGCGTCTTGAAGCGTTTGTGCGTCCACAGATATTGCGCCGGATTCTCAAGCACCCGCTGCTCGATAAACGCATTCATGCGCCGCGTATCCGCTTCGACATCATCAGTGGGGTAATTATCCCATGCAGGATGGCAGCGCAAGACGTACCCCGCCGCACCCGGCAACAGTTGAGTCACACAGGGAACGACACGCGCACCAGCCAGTTTCGCGAGACGTGACAGACCGGTAATCGTCGCCGCCGACACGCCGAAAAAGGGCGTAAAAATCGCATCGCGCGCACCGTAATCCATGTCGGGCAGGTAGTAAAAAGGAATGCCGTCGCGCAGTGCCGCCAGCGCCCGACGTATGCCGTCCTGCCTTGAAAACAGGCGCTGGACGCCAAAGCGCGTCCGCCCCCGCAGCAGCGCCTGGCTCATTACCGCGCTTTTCTGGTTTGAATACACACTGGCCAGATCCATGGCACAGGTGAGACGCGTCCAGCCCGCATCAAGGCCGACAAAATGCGGCGCAAACAGGATGACCGGGCCGGCGCTGCGGGCTGCTTCGAGATGTTCCCGGCCTTCGATCTGCACCAGCCGCTCGATGCGCTGCCGCGATGACCACCAGAGAATGGCGCGCTCCAACAGGCTGCGCGCCAATGCCTGGAAGTGCCGCCGTGCAAGGTCGCGGCGTGCCGTTTCATCCATTTCCGGAAAACAGCGGGACAGGTTCGTGAGACAGACCCGCCGGCGTTCACGCGCAAGGAGAAACAACACACGCCCCAGCATGCTACCGATGCCCGACAACAGTGCCAGTGGCAATCCGTGCAGCAGCCACATCAGCCCCAGCCCGGCACGGGCTAGCACGGGTCCGGCTCCGCTTGCCTCACCCGCCGGCACCTGGAGGAGTCTCAACCCCGGCCGGCACCTTGTAGCGGTTGTAACTCCAAAGGTATTGCTCGGGGCAGCGCCGGATCAGGTTCTCCAGCGCGCGGTTGAGATGGCGCGTCGCCGACTCGCCGGGCTCGCGCGACGGCATGGCTTCGGCGTAGCCGCGGTAACCCGCACCACCGGGCAGCCGCTCGGCGTAGTTGAGCACGATCTGAGCCCCGGTGGACTCTGCCAGCCGCTGCACCAGCGTCATCGTGTAGGCCGGGCGGCCGAAGAATTCCGCCCACTCGCCCTTGCCAAGGCCCGGCGTCTGGTCGGGGAGGATACCGACCGCCTCGCCGTTCTTCAGTGCGCGATACAGCGATCGGATGCCGAGCATGGTGGGCTCGGCCAGCTTCAGGCGCGGCTTGCCGCGTCCTGCGGAAATCAGCAGGCTTAGGAGGTTCTTTTTCGGCGGCGAGAACAGCGCCGTCATCGGGCCGTAACGATGGGTGTAGAACTGCGCAATGAGCTCGAAACAGCCCAGGTGCGGCGTGACAATAATGACCCCCTTGCCCGCGGCCAGCGCCTGTTCAATGACCGCGCCAGCCGGTGCCTCGCGAATCAGTAGCGCCGCTTCGGCCTGCGGCCTGAACCAAATGGGGATGAGTTCGAGCACGCCCTTGCCGGCCTCGGCCACGGAACGCCTCAGCAGGGTGGTGTCGGTATAGCCCGCAGCGGCAAGATTCTCGCGGGTCAGACGGCGAAAGCGTGGCGACAACAGCCATACCGTCCACCCAAGGGCAATGCCAAGGGCATGGAAAAACGACAGGGGAAGCGCTGCGAGAAATCTCAACACGGGCAAATTCGGAAGAATCTATGTTTTCCCGGCCTAGGTTGGCCGGGCCGGTCGTGGTACCCTTTCGGCCTGTTTTTTCTATCTTTTATATAGGTGCCCAGCATGTCGAGCTTCCTGTTTACTTCCGAGTCCGTCTCCGAAGGCCACCCGGACAAAGTCGCCGACCAGATCTCTGATGCGATCCTTGACGCCATTCTAGCGCAGGACAAGCGCTCGCGAGTCGCCGCCGAGACGCTCGTGAAAGACAATCTGGTCGTGCTCGCCGGCGAAGTCACCACCGGCGCCAAAATCGATTACCAGCACATCGCGCGCAAGACCATCAAGCGCATTGGCTACAGCGACCCGGCGATCGGCTTCGACGCCTCGACCTGCACCGTGGTGGTGGCCTATGGCGAACAATCGCAGGACATCGCGCAGGGCGTGGACGAAGGCAAGGGCCTCGACCTTGACCAGGGCGCCGGCGACCAGGGCCTGATGTTCGGCTACGCCTGCGACGAAACCCCCCAATACATGCCGCTGGCGATCTGGCTGTCGCACCGCCTCGTCGAGCGCCAGTCCGAACTGCGCCGCGACGGCCGTCTGCCCTGGCTGCGCCCGGATGCCAAATCACAGGTCACGCTGCGCTACACCGACGGCAAGGTCGACGCCCTCGACACCATCGTGCTCTCCACGCAGCACGCACCCGGCATCACGCACAAAGAGCTTGAAGAAGCGGTGATCGAGCAGATCATCAAGCCGGTGCTGCCGAAGAACCTGATCAAGGGCAGTCTCAAGTACCTGGTGAACCCCACCGGCAATTTCGAAATCGGCGGCCCCAAGGGTGACTGCGGCCTGACTGGCCGCAAGATCATCGTTGACACCTACGGCGGCTCGGCCCCTCACGGCGGCGGCGCCTTCTCCGGCAAGGACCCCTCCAAGGTGGACCGCTCGGCTGCATACGCCGCGCGCTACGTCGCCAAGAACGTGGTCGCCGCAGGCCTGGCCTCCAAGTGCCTGGTGCAGGTGTCCTACGCCATCGGCATCGCCCAGCCCACCAGCGTGCTGGTCACCACCCAGGGCACCGGCAAGATCTCCGACGAAAAGCTGTCGGAACTGGTGCAAAAACACTTCGACCTGCGCCCCAAGGGCATTGTGCAGATGCTCGACCTGCTGCGCCCCATCTACGAGAAAACCGCCGCCTACGGCCACTTCGGCCGCGACGAGCCGGAATTCACGTGGGAGAGCACGGACAAGGCACGGGCCTTGGCTGCGGATGCGGGGATCAAGGAGCCGGCAACGGTTTAAGTCTGCCTCAATCGATAAAAAAGCCGGCGCAAGCCGGCTTTTTTATTTATACGCAGGTGAGTTTCCCTCCGTTGCATACGTGCATCAGCCTTGCGCGAGTTCTTCGCGAATCACCCGGCGCAGCGTGGTTTCAATCTCTTCGCCCTGCATCGTTTTCTGCAAGGCCTGATTGATCAGCGTCTGATAACCGCGAGATCCGGCCCTGGCCTTGAAGAACTCGATCACCTCCGCATCCAGCATGATGGAAACGCGCTGCTTCCCCAGCTTTGCCTTGACGGCGGCGGAGAACGCCTTGGGCGTCACCTCCTTGCCGCCGACACGCAGGCGCGCACGACGCAAGTCAGCCGCCGTCATTTCGGGAATCTCTTCATATTCCTTGCGTGCAACGACATGGGCTTCAATCTTGCCCAAGTTGCTTCGCATAGCGTGCGATTTCGCGGTCATTGGCTTTCCTCATCGAAAAAATATGACGAACACTGCCTCGCTGCACATAGCCGACCGCAACCAGGCGGTCAGACAGGAAACCGAAGCAAATCGTCCGGCGTTCACCGTAGTCACGCCGGGTATCGGCGTACTCCAGCGTCGGCCCTGCAAACACTAGTGCAGCATCGGCGAAGTCGATCCCACGCTCACGCAGCGTGGCCTGCCGTTTCGCTTCATCCCATGTCAGCTTCAAGGGAACATTATGCATACTTTCATATGCATATAAAGGCCGGGCCAGCAAGCGTTCCCGGAGATGATTTTCCCGAAAAATACCGTCAAACAGGTCCCGACAGCCGCGCCTAACCACGAGAAATACAAGAAAAAAATCCCCGTCTGGCCAAGCCAGACGGGGATTTACAGCAGGTCTATTGTAGCTATCCGTGGTGAGAGAGGGAGCTACAACGCCTTGAGATACGGCGGAAAAAGCCCCGCCATATCTCAAGGCGGCGTGCTCCCGCACGCGGCTTGTCAAAAAGCAGGGCCATCCATTTCATGAAATTATTAAAGATAATAATTTTCGTGTTAATGCTTATGGATAAACATATAAATTAATAAAAATGATCATTATTATCCAGTGCTATCGCTGGCTGCGGATGGCAACACACCCCCCCGAATGACCCGTGCTGGCGCCCCCGCCCAGCCTTGCGTTACAATGCCCCCCTCTCCAAGGAGCGTTGCGACAGGCCTTCAATAGCCTGCCAGGCTTGGGGAATCTCACCGCAACGGCGCTCACGAACTCTTTTGACTGAAAGGAGCGCGTGATGAGCGCCTTACCTAAGAGCACCACATCCAAGGATTACGTCATTGCCGACCTGTCGCTGGCCGACTGGGGACGCAAGGAAATTGCCATTGCCGAGACCGAAATGCCCGGCCTCATGGCGATCCGCGAGGAATTTTCCGCCACCCAGCCGCTGAGGGGCGCGCGCATTACCGGCTCGCTGCACATGACCATTCAGACGGCCGTGCTGATCGAGACGCTGAAGGCACTGGGCGCCGATGTGCGCTGGGCCTCGTGCAACATCTTCTCGACGCAGGACCATGCTGCCGCTGCTATCGCCGCCGGCGGCACTGCGGTGTTCGCCATCAAGGGCGAGACGCTGGAAGACTACTGGGACTACACCCACCGCATTTTCGAGTGGCCGGACAATGGCCTGTCGAACATGATCCTCGATGATGGTGGTGACGCCACGCTGCTGTTGCACCTGGGCACGCGCGCCGAGAATGACGCTTCGATCATCGCCCATCCGAGCAGCGAAGAAGAAACCTGCCTGTTCGCCTCGATCAAGAAAAAGCTCGCCACCGAACCCGGCTGGTATTCCAAGCGCCTCGCCGCCATCAAGGGCGTGACCGAAGAGACCACCACCGGCGTGCATCGCCTGTACCAGATGCACAAGGAAGGCAAGCTCGCCTTCCCCGCCATCAACGTCAATGACTCGGTCACGAAGTCCAAGTTCGACAACCTGTACGGCTGCCGCGAATCACTGGTGGACGGCATCAAGCGCGCCACCGACGTGATGGTCGCCGGCAAGGTCGCGCTGGTATGCGGCTACGGCGATGTGGGCAAGGGCTCGGCACAGGCGCTGCGCGCGCTGTCGGCACAGGTCTGGGTTACGGAAGTCGATCCGATCAACGCGCTGCAGGCGGCGATGGAAGGGTATCGCATCGTGACCATGGATTACGCTGCGGACAAGGCCGACATTTTCGTCACCGCGACTGGCAACTACCATGTGATCACGCATGACCACATGATAAAAATGAAGAATCAGGCCATCGTCTGCAACATCGGCCACTTCGACAATGAAATCGACATCGCCTCCGTCGAGAAGTACCAATGGGAGGAGATCAAGCCGCAGGTCGATCACATCATTTTCCCCGACGGCAAGCGCATCATCATGCTGGCCAAGGGGCGTCTGGTGAACCTTGGTTGCGGCACCGGCCATCCGTCCTATGTGATGAGCTCGTCGTTTGCGAACCAGACGATTGCGCAGATCGAACTGTGGACCGAAGCGCTGAAGAAGTCCGGCAAGTATCCGGTCGGCG
>CAMCYY010000081.1 GCA_945885335.1 Bordetella parapertussis | reverse complement strand
TTGGTCGGATAGGTCTGGGCTGCGCTCAGCCCCGGAACGAAGCCGATGACAAGCGACAGGAGCAGCAGGCCCCGCTTGGTAATTCTTTTCATGATTCCTCTCCTTTGGTCTGCAGCAGTCAGCAATAAGGGAATAACTGAATAAGGGGGCATGCCCCCCCCTTGTATATCCCCACTTCAGAGGGAAGCGCAGCGCAGGTTTCCGAAATTCCGGACTTGATCAGCGTTTCCTTAGCTTTTTGTCGAGTGACAGCTTGGCGCCGTTCGCAATTATTATGACGGTGTTTTTACTCTTTCGTATTTAACCTCATTTCCTCGCCCGGTTGCTGGCCACAGAGCCTGAACTTCAGACGGTGGACGAGTCCGCGGCCGGCATTACAATTCCAACTGTTGAAATCATCCGGCTCCCACTCAACCAAAGGGCACTCAAGCCACCACACCATGCAGAAACCTAAAAACGCCAAAATTTCACCGCTGATGAAGCAGTTGTCCACCTATGTGGCAGCGGCCGGCAAACGCAAACTGCCCGCAGGCGTGCTGGAAGCCACCAAGCACCATGTGCTCGACACACTGGCAGCCGCCATATCGGGATCCCGCCTGCTGCCGGGAAAGGCTGCCATCGCATTCGCCAGATCGCAGGGCGGAACGAAGCAATGCACAGTAATTGGCTCAAGAATACTGACCAATCCCATCACCGCAGCGCTGGCCAACGGCATGCTCGCGCATGCCGATGAAACCGATGATTCCCATGCCGCCTCCATGACCCACCCGGGCTGCGGCATCGTCTCCGGCGCGCTGGCCATGGCGGAACTGGAGGGAAGCGACGGCATGTCGTTCCTGCGCGCAGTGACGCTGGGCTACGACGTGAGTTCCCGCATGGGCCGTGCCTTGCACGCGGCACGGTTCAGAAACCTCGGCCATTCCGTGCATTGCATTGCGCCCACCTTCGGCACCGCCGCCGCCGGCGCGGTGCTCGCGCGCATGGATGCCAGACAGGTGCGTCATGTGCTTTCGTACGCCGCACAGCAGGCCTCGGGCCTGTCCTGCTACACCAGCGACATCGATCATATCGAGAAGGCCTTCGACTTCGGCGGCATGCCGGCCCGCAACGGCGTGACCGCGGCCACCATGGTGCGGTCCGGCTGCACCGGGGTGGAGGACGTGTTTGTCGGGGAGAGAACCTTCTTCGTGGCCTATGACGAGCGCGAGCGGCTTGGCGAACCGCCGAAGCCGGAACTGCTCGTGAAAGAGCTCGGCAAGACCTACGAGGTCATGAATACCAACATCAAGCGCTGGTCCGTGGGTTCGCCCATCCAGGCGCCGGCTGATTCTCTGCTGGAGCTGATCCGCGCCCATGACATCAAGGCAGACGACGTGGACGAGATAGTGGTTCGCGTCTGGCATGGCGGGGCAAACACCACCGACAATCGCGACATGCCGGACATCTGCATGCAGTACATCTGCGCGGTCATGCTGTTGGACGGCTACCTGACCTTCGAGGCGGCCCACGACGTCAAGCGCATGAAGGACCGCAAGGTCCTCGCGCTCTGGAAGAAAATCAAACTCGTAGGTGACGACAAGCTCGAAAAGTTGCGCATCGAGCAGGGCAAGCGCCAGGGCATTGTGGAAATCAAGCTGAAGGACGGCAGGCGGGTCCGCCACCACACCACCGCCGTGAGGGGCGCGTTCAACAATCCCATGACGCGTGCGGAGGTAGAAGAGAAGTGCTACCACCTGATCGCACCGGTGCTTGGCGCAAAAAAAGCGCGTGGTCTTTGCGATCTGGTCTGGGGCATGGAGGAGATACACGACATGCGCGCCCTTCGCCCGCTGATCCAGGCTTAAGAGCGCGCGGATCACCCCACCCTTTGCAGAGGCGCATTTGTCTTGATTTTTCAGGCAGCTTGAAAGATCGCCAGCGTCCAGTCCGTCTAGCGCAGCGCGCGGTCTCGCAGATTAGCCCAAACGCATGAGTCTACTGACAATCACCGCAGGCCCCTCAATGGCAGCGATGATCTTCAATTCGCCGCCACACAGCAGACAGTACTGAAAGTTGATATTGAAACCGCGGTTCGGCAGGCGTGCCTTCCGCAAGCTTGACTGCGCGAAATGCGCGTGTTCGTCGCGTGCTCGCTGCACGCGAGATTAGGCACACTCGCCCCACGCAGCCCGGCATTTGTTGCCCGTACCCGGCAAATAACGTACCGGCACAGCCGTTGAGTTCCTTGTACTGTTGCTGCCTGTAGCGCACCCCGGCCTGCAGGCTCAAACGAACTGCCTTCAGCCTGCCTCCAGATCGGCTACCAGTTCGATTTGATCTCGTTCGATGCGTGCGGCTGCCTCCTTCAGCAACTGCGTCACGGCAGCAATGCGCCGCTCGGTGAATTCGGCCAGCGGCCCGGCCACGCTGATGGCCGCCACCGGTTGCCCCTGACGGTTGACGATGGGCACGCCCAGCGAGGCGCCGCCTGGCAGGATGTTGCCCAGGTTGATGCCCACGCCCAGCCGCTGCGAGCGCTGCCACATGGCGTCGTAGGTGCGGCCGCGATGCGCTGGATTGCTGCGCAGGGCTCGGCGGTTGGCCACCAGCAGGCGTCGCTGTTCCCCCGGGGGCAGGCGTAGCAGCATGGCCACGCCCAGTGCAGAACCAGCCAGCGGCACCTTGCGCCCCACCTCATTCATCAGGTTCACCGAGGTGGTGCCGACGCGGTCGGCGCACACCACTTCCTCGCCTGAACGCAGGGCCAGAAACACCACCCAGCGGGTCTTCTGGGAAATCTGCAGCAACTCCGCATTGCAGGCCGCCTGGAACTGGAAATAGGACGGCACGGTGAGCGCCATTTCATACAGGGCCGGTCCGGGCACATAACGCTTGTCATGCGGTCGCTGCCTGACCAGGCGCATGGCCGCGAGTGATGTGAGGATTCGGTAGGCGGTGCTGGTGCTGAGCCCGCACTGCGCGGCGATATCGGTGAGCCGCCAGCCGATCTGGCGCCGCGTGCCGAGAACCTTCAGTAGCGAGACCGTGCGCCCGATGGACTGGGTGCCCGGCGGCTGTCGCCGAGGTTGCCGCCCCGGCTCGGGGCGTTTGCGGGCAGTGGCCATGTGCGTGATCAGGAACAGGGTTGTCCAGGGGATGGGAATTTTGCCACATTATGGCAAAACTTGACCGGCCACGCCCTTGCCTCAGGGGCAATGGTGCTATGGTCATGCAACATGGCCTGCAGGCCATGCCTTTCCCGATTTCCCCACGAGGAGTGCCCCTTGGCGAGCAGCAAGGCAGCCGACGCATCCGGGCAGTACGCGATCGCCGTCGACATCGGCGGCACCTTCACCGACATCACCCTGGCAGACCGCGCCAGCGGACGCCTGTGGCAGGTGAAGACCCCCACCACCCCGGGCGACCAGTCGCAGGCTTTTGCCGCCGGCATCCAGCGCATCCTGAAAGAGGCCGGCATTGCCGCAGCCGACATTGCCGGTGTCTTCCACGGCACCACCGTGGCCACCAATGCCATTCTCGAGCGCAAGGGCGCCACGGTCGGCCTGCTGACCACCGAGGGCTGCCGCTACGTGCTGCACATCGGCCGGCACGATGTGGCGAAGAATGCCAACAGCTATTTCTGGATCCGCCCGCCGCGCCTGGTGCCACCGCGACGCATCCATGAAGTGATCGGGCGCACCAGCCCGGAAGGCAACGAGGAAAAGCCGCTGGACGAAGCCGCCTGTCGCGCAGCGATCAGCCGCCTCGGGGAGCAGGGTATCGAATCCCTGGCCATCTGCCTGTTGCACGCCTACGCCAATGGCACACACGAGCAACGCGTGCGCCAGCTGGTCGAGGAAGTGCTGCCGGGCATGCCCTGCTCCATCTCCTCGGAAGTGCTGCCCATATTCCGTGAATATGAGCGCACCACCGCCACCGTCATCAATGCCTATGTGATGCCCAAGGTGGCCGGCTACCACCAACGCCTGGAGGCCCGCCTGCTCGAGATGGAACTGAAGGCGCCCCTGCGCATCATGAAATCCAACGGCGGCATGTACTCGGCCCAGGCGGCGGCACGCCAGCCCATACACACCGCACTTTCAGGTCCGGCTGCGGCAGCCGTGGGCGCCATCCTGGTCGGCCAGGCCGCCGGTTATCCCAACGTGATCTCCATTGACGTGGGCGGCACCTCGGCCGACATCTGCCTGTCGCGCGACAATCGCCCTGCCATCAGTTCAGCGGGAGAGATCGCCGGGCTGCCGCTCAATGTCCCCATGGTGGACGTGAACACCATCGGCGCCGGCGGCGGCTCCATTGCCCGGGTCATGGGACGCAGCCTTCAGGTTGGCCCGGAAAGCGCCGGCGCCGAGCCAGGGCCGGCCTGTTATGCGCGTGGCGGCATGGAAGCTACCGTCACTGACGCCAACCTGGTGCTGGGACGCAGTCCCGACTCCCTGGGCGGCGAAGTGGCGCTCAGGATCGAGCTGGCTGAGGAAGCCATCAGCGACCATGTCGCCAAGCCCCTGGGGCTGTCGCTGCACGAAGCGGCCGACGGCATCATCGAGCTGCTCAACAACAACATGGCAGCCGCTATCCGCTCCGTCTCGGTGGAGCGCGGCCACGATCCGCGCGAGTTCGCCCTGGTGGCGGGTGGTGGCGGCGGCGCCCTGCACGCCGGCCGCCTGGCCGAGCTGCTCGGCATCCCGCGCGTCATCGTGCCGGCCAGTGCCGGACTGCTGTCCACCCTGGGCCTGCTGGCCACCGACCTGAAGAGCGATTTCTTCCAGACCATCATTCAGCGTTCCGGACAGTTCGACCTGCAGCGCCTGAATGCCACCCTGACGGAACTCGAAACGCGCGCCCAGGCCTGGTTCCGCGACGAAGGCGTGGCCGAGGCCGATGCGCGCTTCGTGCGCACTGCCAGCCTGCGCTACATCAACCAGGCCTACGAAATCGCCGTGACCCTGCCCGAGCGGGCCGCCAGCCAGGGCGGCGCCCTGCTCACCGCGGCCGACCTCGAAGCACTGCAGCAGACCTTCCATCGCGAGCACGAGCAGTTGTATTCGTGGTCCTCGCCCAGTCTGCCGGTGGAACTGGTGAATCTGGGCGTATCGGCCTACGGGCGCCTCGCCAAGATCCGTCTGTCACCGCGCGCGACAGCGGCCGAAAGCCAACTGGCCGCCCGCACCAGCCGCGCCGTGTACTTTGGCCACAGCCATGGCCTCTTGGATACGCCCATCTACGACTTCGATACCCTGGCGCCCGGCCACCGACTTACCGGCCCGGCCGTCATCGAGCAGCGCTTTTCCACGGTGCTGGTGCTGCCCGGGCACGTGGCAAGCATGGATATCTACGGCAATATCATCATGGAGGTGCCGCAATGAAGGCCACAGCGGTGGAAACGGTTGATCCGGTCGTTGTTGAAATCATCAAGGGCGCGCTGAAGTCCTGCGGTGATGAAATGGAATCGGTCATCGTGCGCACCTCGATGTCGCCCTTCATCCGCGAGAAGGGCGACCACTTCTCCGGCCTCACCGACCGCCGGGCGCGCCTGCTCTACACCACCAATGACCGCGCCGGGCCCGGCATGATCGAGGCGATCTGGGAAAAATTCCCAGCCGATGTGATGCAGCCCGGCGACGTGTACTGGGCCAATGACCCTTATCTGCTGCACGGCGCCATCTCGCACTCGCCGGACATGTGCTTCATCACGCCCGCCTTCTGGGGCAAGAAGCTGATTGGCTATTCGCTGTGCTTCGGCCACTTCTGGGATGTCGGCGGCTCGCGTCCGGGAAGCCTCTCGCCCAGCAACACCGACATCTTCCAGGAAGGCCTGGCCGTGCCGCAGGTGAAGATCGTTTCGGCGGGCACACTGAATGACGACCTGTACCGGCTGATCCTGCGCAACTCGCGCTTCCCCGACATGATGGAAGGTGACACCCGCGCCATGATGGCGGCCACGCGCATCGGCCAGAGCCGTCTCACCGAGCTGTTCGAGCGCTATGGCGAGGACATGACAGAAGCCTGCTTCGAGGAACTGCTGGCACGCTCCGAAGCCGTGGTGCGCCGGAACATCGCCGCACACAGCAAGCCCGGCCGTTACCGCTTTGCCGATTACGTCGATGACGACTGCGTCACCGAAACGCCTTACCGCATCGAGCTGGAGGTGGAGGTGAAGGGCGATGAAGTCACCCTGGTTGACGGCTCGGGCAGTGATGACCAGGCCAAGGGCCCCATCAACTACCTGCTGCACCCGGACATCTGCCGCATGATGTTCTCGCGCTTTCTGTTGCGCGATGACCGCACCGTGTCGCAGAACCAGGGCGCCTACCGCACCATCAAGGAAGTGAAGTTGCGACCGGGCAGTATCCTGCAGCCGACGCGCCCGGCGCCGCTGGGCCTGCGCGCGCACACGCTGCACCGCTTCCTGAATGCCGTGCTGGGCGCATTTGCCCAGGCCACCGATGGCGGCACGCCGGCGGGCTCGCCCGATTACGTCATCATCATCATGCACAGCCTCGATCCGAAAACCGGCAAGGTGGTGCTGTGTACAGACGGCCTGGGGGTGGGGCAGGGCGCGCGGCCCTTCGCCGACGGCCTGGACGTGATCTATTCGCGCCGCCAGAAAAACTACCCCATGGAGTTCCTCGAGGGCACCTACGCCATGCGCATCGAGCGCTTCGACATCGCGCCGGACTCTGGCGGCCCCGGGCAGTTCCGTGGCGGGCTGGGCATCATCCGCGACTACCGCATGCTGGCCGACAACGTCACTCTGGCCACGCGCATGGCCAACCGCAAGACGCCGCCCTGGGGCGTGAAGGGGGGCAAGGCCGGGCGCACCGGCCGCATCACCGTCAATCCGGGCCAGGCTGACGAACGCGTGATCCCGGGCTTCTCCGATGGCATCAAGCTCAAGCGCGGCGACCTGGTGCGCGTGCTCTCCACCGGCGGTGGCGGTTACGGTGATCCACTGGACCGGGCACTGTCCCAGGTCGAGGACGATGTCGCCGACGGCTTCATCACCATCACCGGTGCGCTTGCCGACTATGGTGTGGTGATCGACGAAAAGACACTGTCTGCGGATGTAAAGGCCACCGAAGTCACACGCGCACGACTGCGCAGCGGGCGCACCGAGCCGCTGCCGTTCTACGACCGCGGGCCGCAGTTCCAGGAACTGGAGCGCCTTTATCATGAGAAGCAGGCGGCAAAGTCCGCGGCCTGAAGACAAAACGGCATCAGCATGACCCACAGCACACCAACCAGGAGAGGGTAGCCATGGCACGCATCGCAATCGGCGGCTTCATGCACGAGACCAATTCATTCGTGGCCACGCCCACCGACTGGAAAACCTACAACACCCATGGCTCGCGGCCGCCGCTGTCGCGCGGCAAGGAAGTGCTGGAGCGCCTGAAGAACACCTCCTTTGCCACCTCCGGCTTCCTCAAGGAAATGGATGCCCGACACGACATCGTGCCCACCGTTTGGGGCGCAGCACTGGCCTCGGGCACGGTGACGCGCGAGGCCTATGAGCGCATCGCCGCCGAACTGATCGGACGGCTGTCGGAGGCGCTGCCGGTGGACGCGCTCTACCTCGACCTGCATGGCGCCATGGTGAGCGATGATTTCGAGGATGGCGAGGGCGAGCTGCTGCGCCGCGTGCGCGCCGCGGTGGGCGAGAACACCATCGTGGTCATCTCGCTGGACTGGCATGCCAACGTCACCGCGGCCATGGTGAAGTACTCAGACGGCCTGGTGGGCTATCTCACCTATCCGCATATCGACCAGGAGGAAACAGGGCAGCGCGCAGCGAAAGTCATGAGCGAGCTGTTGAAGCGCGGGCGCCCCAGCGGCCGCGCCCACCGCTCCGCGCCCTTCCTCATCCCGCTTACCTCGCAGTGCACCGACATCGATCCGTCCAAGGCTGTGGTCGAGAAGGCGCTCAGCCTGGAGGGCGGCGATGTTCTCAACTGCTCCTATCTCTCGGGCTTCCCGCCCTCGGACCTGGGCGAGTGCGGCGCCTCGATATCGGTGCACGCCTATTCCCAGGCGCTGGCCGACAAGACTGCCGACGAGCTGTACAACGACGTGCTGCGCCGCGAGCCGGAATTCGCCGTGAAGATGTACGAGCCAGACGAGGGTGTGCGTCGCGCCATCGAGCTCGCCGCAAAAGCCAAGCGCCCCATCATCCTCGCCGACACTCAGGACAATCCCGGCGCCGGCGGCACCGCCGACACCACCGGCCTGCTGGCCGCGTTGGTGCAGAACAATGCCCAAGGCGCCTGCCTCGGCGTGTTCTACGACCCCGAGGCCGCCGATGCCGCACACAAGGCCGGCGAAGGCGGAGAGATCGACATTGCATTGGGCGGCAAGTTCGGCCCGCCCGGCGTGGTGCCCTTTCGCGGAAATTTCACCGTAGCCAAGCTGGGCAGCGGCATCCTGCGCACCACCGGCCCGCATGTGGGCGGGCGCAACCTGAATCTGGGAAAGATGGCGCAACTGCGCATCGGCGGCGTGTCTATCGTACTCTCCAGTGTTCGCATGCAGGCCCACGACCAGGCGCCGTTTCGCCATGTCGGCATCGAGCCCGCCGAGCAGAAAATTCTGGCGCTCAAGAGCACGGTGCATTTCCGCGCCGACTTCGGACCTCTGGCCGACGACATCTTGGTGGTGCTCGCCCCCGGCGGACACTGGAGCGATCCCAGCATGTATCCCTACAGGAAACTTCGGGCCGGAGTGAAGCTGTATCCGCTCGGCCCGGTGTTCGCAGGTCCGAAACCTGCTTGAAGCAAGGAACATCAACAATCATTGCAACCTTAGCAACGATAGCGAGGTCCGTTCGATGAACCACTGGAAGCAACTTCTCTGCGGGATCTGTATCTTGATGCTCGGTGCGCTGCCCCTACCAGCCCACGCGCAAACTTACCCAACGAAGCCGGTGCGCATCATTATTCCCTTCGCACCAGGTGGGGGCGCCGATTACATCGCCCGGCCCCTTGGTCCCAAGCTCATGGAGGCTCTGGGGCAACCGGTGATCCTGGATAACCGCGGCGGCGCAAACGGCGCCATCGGCGCCGATATCGCACTGAAGGCCGCGCCCGACGGCTACACGCTGTTCTTCGGCTCGGCCGGCGTGCTGACCATCGGCCCGGCACTCAATCCGGCCCTGAACTATGTTCCGGAGCGCGATTTCCTTCCTATCGCGCTGATGGCCGACATCCCGTTCTCGCTCATCGTCCATTCCTCGTTGCCGACAAAAACGGCGAAAGAACTGGTGGCCTATGCACGAGCGAATCCCGGCAAGCTGAAGTACGGCGTATCTGGCATCGGCGGCGCACCGCACTTGGCGGGCGAGTTGCTCAACATCACCGCCAAGGTCGATACCCTGCACGTCAACTATAAGGGCGTCGGCCCGATGCTCACCGATCTGCTCGCGGGACGTCTGGACATGACCTTCGTCGGCCTTAACACCGTGCGCCAGCACGTGACCAGCGGAAAGCTGGTGGCCTTGGCCACCACCGGGGACAGGCGCTCGCCGTTCGCCCCGGACCTACCCACGCTGGCGGAAGCCGGATTGAGCAACTTCAAGGCTGGCACTTGGTACGGTGTGCTGGCGCTGGCCGGCACCCCCAGGCCAATCATCCAGCGCCTCAATACCGAGTTGAACCGTGTTCTTGCCGGCAACGACTTCAAGGAACTACTCGCTGCCACGGGCGCAGAGCCTGCGAACAACACCCCCGAGCAATTCGGCCAGTTCTTGAAGGAGGAGCGCCAGCGTTGGGAGCGCGTCATCAAGGCTGCCGATATCAAGCTCGAACCCTGAAACTTTCCAATAGCCTCTTCAAGGAGTCTTCATGAATTCAAAACTGTCCCTCACCTCCAGAACCCTGCAGCAACGCGCCCTGCGCACTGTCGCTGCCCTCGCCCTTGCACTGGCCGCCCCGTTCGCGCAGGCGCAGACCTATCCCGACAAGCCCATACGCCTGATCGTGCCCTTTGCCCCCGGTGGTGGCGCAGACTACTTCGCCCGCC
Source organism: Bordetella parapertussis (assembly GCA_945885335.1). Classification (GTDB taxonomy): domain Bacteria; phylum Pseudomonadota; class Gammaproteobacteria; order Burkholderiales; family SG8-39; genus CAIYPG01. The sequence goes on along the minus strand of CAMCYY010000081.1, from coordinate 3,073 downwards.
CCATGGGTGTGAAGCTCACCGAGTCGCTGGGCCAGGCCATGGTCATCGACAATCGCGGCGGCGCCAATGGCGCCATCGGCGCTGAAGCCGTCATGCACGCGCCGGCAGACGGCTACACGCTGCTGTTCGGCTCGGCTGGCGTGCTCACCATCGGCCCTGCGGTGAACCCCAATCTTAAGTACGGCCAGAAGGATTTCGCACCGGTGGCGCTGATCGTGGACAGCCCCTTCTCGCTTATCGTCCACCCCTCGGTCGGCGCGAAGAACCTAAAGGAACTGGTGACCTATGCGCGCAACAACCCGGCCAAGCTGAGCTACGGCTCCTCCGGCATAGGCGGCGCGCCGCACCTGGCAGGCGAGCTATTCGACAACATCGCAAAAACCAAAAGCGTGCACGTGGCCTACAAGGGCGTAGGCCCCATGGTGACCGACCTGCTGGCCGGGCGCATCCAGATGACCTTCATCGGCATAAACGTCGTGCAGCAGCATGTCGCCGCAGGCAAGTTGCTGGTGCTGGCTACCACCGGCAGCAAGCGCTCGCCGCTGGCACCGGACCTGCCCACCATGTCCGAGGCCGGCTTACCCGGCTTTGCCGCAGGCACCTGGTATGGTGTGCTAGCCCCCGCAGCAGCGCCGCGGGCGACGGTTACCCGACTGAACAGCGAGATCAACCGCGTCTTCAATCAGGACGACATGAAGCAATTGCTGGCCAATACCGGGGCCGAGCCGGCCGGTATGAGCCCAGAGCAATTCGGCAACTTCATGAAAACCGAGTTGGACAAATGGGCGCGGCTGGTGAAAGCCGCCAATATCAAGATCGAGGAATAACAAACCACCACTTGCCAGCCGCGAGCGGAGAACTGTGCATGGACTTCGAAGCCCCGCTGTCGATTAAGGCACGTCTGTCCCGTGCATAGCGAATTCAAACCACCTTTTCCCCAGCACGACTGTTTCGCGCGGCTGCCAGGTTGTTCGAAGAATCACTCCGGTTTGATACCGGAGGCCTTCACTACCCGGGTGAAATCGGCGATGTGCTTCTCGACCTGGGCGCGATACTCGGCCGGCGTATGCGCGGGCACCGCCATCGCGCCATCGGCAGCCAGCTTGCCCCCCACCTCGGGCAGGAGCACGACCTGCGTAACATCGCGGTTGATGGCGTTGATGATGGCGACAGGCGTCTTCGCAACGGCAAACAGCCCATAGTTGTTGGCCATCTCGAAGTCAGGCATCCCCTGTTCGGCGATGGTCGGAATGTCGGGCATCGCGTCCATGCGTTTCGGGCTGGTGATGCCAATGGCGCGCAGACTGCCGTTCTTCATCAACGCCGCTCCGGAAATGGTGCTGAGGAAGCTCATCTCCACCCGGCCACTTACCAGGTCCGGGGTTGCACCACCGCTGCCCTTGTAAGAGGTGAGCGCTGGACGCTCATCGCAACGGTCGCCCCTGTTTCCAAGAGCATCCACATGGAGATGCTGACCGGGAGTCCCACTACGCCGCTGGTTCGTCCCGACGGGACACCGTGGTTGCCTAAGCCGCAGGCGGCATCCGCAAACCTCTGACCGTTCCCCTTTGTGTTACAGGCTCTAACGGCCATCGTCGGTGCAGTGAGGACTGAAGTCCATTGACGACTGAAGTCACTGGTGAGCGCAGCAAGGCACCTGCTGCGATGAGGTATGCGCCATGAACCCGCTCAGCGATCCAGATTGACAGCAGCATCAGCATGAATGACATGCCAACGCAAAAGAATCACCCGCAAAATGCGTGGTAGCATTGTTCCAATCATGCACAGACTTCTCTGCAGCGCTGTCCAGCGTCGCCACCCGGCGGCAACGATAGCCGTCCCCTTCCTGATCGCCTCCCGGGGCGCCTTCTTTTCGGGCTGACCCGCTGGCGGTGCCGTGCGCACCGCGAGCCGGACGATACCGGCCGCCGCGAGGCGCCACCCACCGATCATCGGCTCCTTGCGTCTGCGCCGGTTGCATCGGCGTCAAGTCGCATTCACCACATACAGGAAAATCATGTCCATTTCTTCACGTTTGTCCTCGCTCCTGAAAGCGGGTCTCCAATGCAGCGTGCTGGCTGCGCTGGGATTTGCACTCGCGGGCTGCGACTCCGCTCAGCAGACCTTCAAGGTCACCACCATTCCCGAAGAGGCCGCCAGCGAGCAGCTGCGCAAGTTCGGTCCGCTGGTCAAGTACCTGGAGCGCCAGCTCGGCACCAAGGTCGAGTTCACTCCGGTTAGCGATTACCCCGCCGCCGTCGAAGCCCTGGTCAACAAGCAGGTCGATCTGGTGTGGTTAGGCGGCTTCACTTTTATCCAGGCCAAGATCCGCTCTGTCGACAAGGTAATCCCTCTCGCGCAACGCGAGGAGGACACGCAGTTCCGTTCGGTATTCATCACCCAGACCAGTTCGGGCATCAAGTCGCTAGCCGACCTGAAAGGCAAGAATGTGAGCTTCGGATCACAGTCCAGCACCTCGGGGCACCTCATGCCGCGCAGCTTCCTGCTCGAGGCCGGCCTCGATCCCGACCGTGACTTCAAGCGCGTGGCTTTCTCCGGCGCCCATGACGCCACCATCGCCTCGGTGGTCAGCGGCCGCGTCGATGCCGCCGCGCTCGACATCACCGTGTGGCAAAAATTCGTCGAGGAGAAGAAGGTCGACACCACCAAGGTCAACGTGTTCTACACCACGCCGCCGTATTTCAACTACAACTGGACAGTGCATGCCGACATGCCCGCAGCACAGCGCGAGCGCATTCTGAAAGCACTGCTCGGCCTCAGCATGAACAATGCAGAAGGCGCGGAAATCCTCAAGCTGGCACGCGCGACCAAGTTCATCCCCACTCGTGCCGACAACTACAAGGGGCTCGAGCAGGCGGGGCGCAGTGCCGGCCTCATCAAGTAGTCCGGGCCTTCGCGTCGCACTTGCGGCGATCGCTGCGCGCCATCCGGCAGCGGCGCCCGGGGCGCCGGCCGCGCTGCGTTCGCTGACGCTCGACATTGGCGCCGGCGAGCAAGTGGCGGTGATCGGTCCCTCGGGCGCCGGCATGACCACACTGCTGCAGGCGGTCAG
>CAMCYY010000080.1 GCA_945885335.1 Bordetella parapertussis | reverse complement strand
TGTTCGGCTGGGCGAAGCCGGTGCCGGTCAATTTCGGCAATCTGCGCCATCCCAAGCGCGACATGCTGTGGGTGGCAGCGGCGGGGCCTGGGGCAAACCTGCTGATGATGCTGGGCTGGGCCATCGTCCTGAAGCTTTCCTTCGCGACTGGCGGTGGCGGCGGCATTTTCCTGCACGAGGTGGCGCGGGCCGGCATCCTGACCAATGTGCTGTTCATGCTGTTCAACCTGCTGCCCATCCTGCCGCTGGACGGCGGGCGCGTGGTGTTTTCCCTGTTGCCGAACCGGTTGGCTTATCGCTATGGCCAGACAGAGCGTTTCGGCTTTCCCATCCTGATCGGCTTGATGCTGCTCAGCCAGTTCGGATTTAACATTCTGGGCTGGGTGCTGACGCCCATTCTCGTTCTTGTCCTCGGACTGGTTTCCACCCTTTTTCAAGTACCTTTGCACTGACCCATGTACCAAGAACGCATTGTTTCCGGCATGCGCCCCACGGGGGCGCTCCATCTGGGCCACTACCACGGCGCCATCAAGAACTGGGTGCGCCTGCAGGCGGAGTATCCCTGTTATTTCTTCGTGGCCGACTGGCATGCGCTCACCACGCATTACGACACGCCCGAAGTCATCGAGCAGAACGTCTGGGACATGGTGATCGACTGGCTGGCCTGCGGCATCGATCCGGCACAGGCGGTGCTGTTCCTTCAGTCGCGCGTGCCTGAGCATGCCGAGTTGCATACGCTGCTGTCCATGATCACGCCGCTGGGCTGGCTGGAGCGTGTGCCGACCTACAAGGACCAGCAGGAAAAGCTCTCCGACAAGGACCTCTCCACCTACGGTTTCCTTGGTTATCCGCTGCTGCAGAGCGCTGACGTGCTGATCTACCGCGCGAAGTATGTGCCGGTGGGCGAGGACCAGGTGCCGCACATCGAATTCATGCGCGAAATCGCACGGCGCTTCAACCACGTGTACGGCAAGGAGCCGGGTTTCGAGGACAAGGCCAGAGAAGCGGTGAAGAAGATGGGCAGCAAGAAAGCCAAGCTATATGCCCAGTTGCGCACGCGCTACCAGGAGCAGGGCGAGGCCGAGGCGCTGGAGTCGGCGCGCGCATTGCTCAATGAGCAGCAGAACCTTTCGGCGGGCGACAAGGAGAGGTTGTTTGGCTACCTTGAGGGCGGCGGACGCATGATCCTGGTCGAGCCCGAGGTGATGCTGACCGAGGCCTCGAAGTTGCCCGGTCTGGATGGCGCGAAAATGTCCAAGTCGTACAACAACACGATTGCGCTGCGCGAGGATCCGGAGAGCATCAAGAAGAAAATCCGCACCATGCCGACTGATCCGGCGCGAGTGAAGCGTGATGATCCGGGTGATCCGGCGAAGTGCCCGGTGTGGCAGTTCCACCTGCTGTACTCAGATGAAAAGACGCAGCAATGGGCGAGCGAAGGTTGCCGTTCTGCCGGCATCGGCTGCCTGGAATGCAAGCAGCCGGTGATTGATGCGGTGCTGGCCGAAGTAGGGCCGATCCGCGAGCGGGCGCAGAAGTATGTGGATGACGTGACACTGGTGAAGAATATTGTCGCCGACGGCTGCGAGAAGGCCCAGAAACTGGCCCAGGAAACCATGCGCGAAGTGCGCGATGCGATGGGACTAAATTACTCGTGATGGGTTACTCGTGAGCACAGGAAACTTTCCGGCCATTGACCCCGTGCAAGGGGTGATTCCGACGCCGATGGCTGATCCGGTCCTGCCGCACCTTATTAAGGTGCGCGGCGAGCTGCTGGCCGAGCTGCCGCAGGACCTTTACATTCCGCCGGATGCGCTGGAAGTCTTTTTCGATACATTCGAAGGCCCGCTCGATCTGCTGCTGTACCTGATCCGCAAGGCCAATATCGACATCATTGACATTCCGATGGCCAAGCTGACTCTGCAGTACATCGAATACGTCGAGGTGATGCGGCACAAGAATCTTGAGCTGGCGGCTGAATATCTGGTCATGGCCGCCATGCTGATGGAAATCAAGTCGCGCATGCTGCTGCCGCGCCCCAAGGTGGTCGAGGAAGAGGATGATCCGCGCGCCGAGCTGGTGCGCCGGCTGATGGAATACGAGCGCATGAAACTTGCCGCACAGAAACTGGATGCGCTGCCGCAATTGGGCCGCGATTTCGATGCGGTGGAAGTGTGGGTGGAGCAGACACTGGTGGAGCGCATGCCCAACGTGAATGTGGACGACCTCACTGCGGCGTGGCGTACCGTGCTGGCCCGTGCCAAGAACATGCAGCATCACAAGATCACCCGCGACGAGTTGTCGGTGCGCGAACACATGGGCATGATATTGCGCCGGCTGGCCGGCGGGCAGTTTGCCGAGTTCATCAGCCTGTTCGACCCGACCCGGGGCGTGCCCATGCTGGTGGTGAATTTCCTCGCCGTGCTGGAGCTGGTGCGCGAGAGCCTGATCGAAGTGACGCAGTCCGAACCTTTTTCCCCCATTTATGTGAAGCTGATCCATGCTCAGCCCGAGTGAAGTCAAAGTTGTGCTGGAGGCAGCGCTGCTCTCGTCGCCAGAGCCGCTGGCCATCAACCAGTTGCGCCGCCTGTTCGAGGAAGAGGTTGGCGCCGATACCATTCGCCGTCTTCTGGACGAGTTGCGCGAGGAATGGAAGGATCGTGCCGTCGAACTGGTCAACATTGCCAGCGGCTGGCGTTTCCAGACCAAGCCGGCCTTTGGCGAGTATGTTGACCGCCTCAATCCGGAAAAGGCGCCGCGCTACTCGCGTGCCGTGATGGAGACCCTGGCCATCATTGCCTATCGCCAGCCGGTGACGCGCGGCGACATCGAAGACATTCGCGGGGTGACGGTATCCTCTGATGTTGTTAAGAAACTTGAAGATCGCGGCTGGATTGATGTGGTCGGCCACCGCGATGTACCGGGCCGTCCGGCCCTGTTTGCGACCACGAAACTTTTCCTCGATGACCTCGGGTTGCGCACGCTGCAGGAATTGCCGCCGCTCGAAGAAATAGCCCAGACCCTTGAAATCCCAAAAAGCCCCACGCCGTCCCCGCAGCCCGATCCGGCCCAGCTCGAAACCACGCAAGCCGGAGGAGCAGAGCCCGCAGAGCACCCAGAGTCAGGGTGCGAGGAGGGCGGAGCGGAAGACAGCGACACCACAGCAGCGGCCGACCCGGCCTGAGCGGTCCGGTCGGACCGATCACGCCGATCGTGCCCAGGCGCAAACAGCGCCTGGCAGTGGAAGCGACGCGGCCTCCGAGAAGCTGCAGAAGGTGCTCGCCCGCGCCGGGCTCGGTTCCCGTCGGGACATGGAGGCCTTGATCCTCGAAGGACGCGTGGCGGTCAATGGCGCGGTTGCCAGCATCGGCTTGCGTGTGAGCGAATCCGATCGTGTCATGGTGAACGGAAAACCGGTGCGCATTCGTGCCGAGACGGCGACGGCGCGCGTGTTGCTCTACCACAAGCCGGCCGGCGAGATGGTGACGACGAACGATCCGGAAGGCCGTCCGACTGTGTTTGCGAGCCTGCCGCGGCTCCAGGGCAGGCAATGGATTGCCATCGGGCGTCTGGATTTCAATACCAGTGGCGTCCTGCTGTTTACCGACTCCGGGGTGCTGGCCAATCGTCTGACGCACCCCAGCAGCAACCTGGAGCGGGAATACGCCGTTCGCGTCATGGGTGAACTGACCCGCGAGCAGGCCAAGGCGCTGAAGGAGGGGATTGTCCTCGAGGACGGTCCGGCGCATTTTGACGACGTCAAGTATCAGGGCGGCGAAGGTGCCAATCGCTGGTACAACGTCACGTTGCGGGAGGGGCGCAACCGGGAGGTGAGGCGCATGTTCGAGACGCTCGGACTGATCGTGAGTCGCTTGATCCGGACACGTTTTGGCCCGGTGACGCTACCGCCGAGGCTGGCGCGGGGGCGTTGGCAGATGCTGGATGCCGCGGAGCTTGAGCGCCTCTTGGCGGCCCTGGAATCGTGATTTCTTGATGCAAAGGGCCGCAGGTGTACCTTGAACAAGGGGGGGGCTTTGGCATTGTTTAAGAACGTAAATCTTGCTATAATCGATCGGTATTACAGAGGGATGGCGGCATGCGGTAAGAACCGCGCCGTCCGCCGTAACGACAAAAATGGGCTGTACTGGCCCATTTTTTATTTGTGGTGCCGAAATGCTGCATAGCCTGGATGCGCTGGAAAAACTGTTGGTGCAGGCGATTGCAGGCCTGGGTTATGACCTAGCTGATTTTGATTTTTCACGTAAAAACAGTTTATTGCAGGTTTTTATTGATAAAAAAATTCAGGCTACGGGCGACCCCAATGGCGGCATTACGCTCGAGGATTGCCAGCGGGTAAGCGAGCAACTGCAGCGGGTGTTGCCGGTCGAGGGGGTCAACTACGACCGGCTGGAGGTGTCCTCGCCGGGGCTGGACAGGCGTTTGCGCAAAACGGCGGATTTTGTCCGTTTTGTCGGGTATGAGGCGGAAATCAGGTTGCGTGCGCCGGTCAATGGCCGCAAGCGTCTGGTCGGGAATTTGGGTGCAATGGTAGGTGAGCAGGTCAGTATCGATGTGGGGGGCGATCATTTTGCGGTTGACTTCGCCAACATCGAGCGTGCACGTCTCGTGCCGAAGATTTAAGGAGCAGGAGGTTGCAAGTGAACCGGGAATTGCTATTGCTTGTTGATGCCCTCGCGCGCGAGAAGAACGTCCACAAGGAGACGGTATTCGGCGCCCTCGAGATGGCGATCGCCTCGGCGACCAAGAAGCGCTTCAACGAAGAGGTTGAAGTGCGGGTATCGATCGACCGTGAAACCGGCGATTTCGAATCGTTCCGCCGCTGGCAAGTGCTGCCGGATGATGCGATCGAGGCGCCGCCGCACCAGATCGCGCTGTCCGAAGCGCAGAAGCAATACGGCGACATCCAGGTCGAGGACTTCATCGAAGAGCAACTGGAGCCGATCGAGTTCGGTCGCATTGGTGCCCAGGCCGCCAAGCAGGTCATCCTGCAGCGCATCCGCGACGCCGAGCGTGAACAGTTGCTGCAGGATTTCCTGGCGCGCAATGAAAAGCTGGTGACTGGCACGGTCAAGCGCATCGAGCGCGGCAATGCCATGATAGAGGCGGGACGGGTTGAGGCAGTATTGTCCCGTGACCAGATGATTCCGAAGGAAAATCTGCGCGTTGGGGATCGTGTCCGCGCCTACCTGGTGCGCGTTGAGCGGGCGCTGCGCGGTCCGCAGCTAATTCTGTCGCGTACGGCGCCGGAATTCATCAGCGAATTGTTCCGCCTAGAAGTGCCGGAGATCGAGGAAGGGTTGCTTGAGATCAAGTCGGCGGCACGTGATCCCGGCGTGCGTGCAAAGATTGCCGTGCATGCCAAGGACAAGAGAATCGACCCGATTGGCACCTGTGTGGGCATGCGCGGCTCTCGCGTGCAAGGTGTCACACAGGAGTTGGGCGGTGAGCGGGTCGACATCGTTTTGTGGTCGGCAGATCCTGCGCAGTTTGTGATCGGCGCCTTGGCGCCAGCCGAAGTGTCCAGCATTCTGGTGGACGAGGAAAAGCACGCCATGGATGTCGTGGTGGACGAGGAAAATCTCGCGATTGCCATCGGTCGCAGCGGGCAGAACGTGAGGCTGGCCTCCGAGCTGACCGGCTGGACGATCAACCTGATGAATGAGTCGGAGTCGCAGGAGAAGAGTCGCGCCGAAAGTGAAGTGACGCGCAAGCTGTTCATGGAAAAGCTGGACGTCGACCAGGAAGTAGCCGATATCCTGATCCAGGAGGGCTTTGCCACCCTGGAAGAGGTGGCTTATGTTCCGATCAATGAAATGACCGAGATCGAGGCTTTCGACGAAGCGACGGTGAATGAATTGCGCAGCCGTGCCCGTGACGCGCTGATCGTGCAGGCGATCAAGAGCGAGGAGCAGGCAGAGGGCGTGGATCCGGAATTGCGCAGCCTTGAGGGTATGGACGGTGAACTTGCCGCCAAGCTGGCAGGCGCGGGAATCAGGACACGCGATGATCTGGGCGATCTCGCAGTGGACGATCTGGTCGAAATGGGCATAGACGGCGAGCGCGCGAAGGACCTGATCATGAAGGCCCGCGCACACTGGTTCAAGGATTAACTGGGAACACAATGGCACAAACGAGCGTCGCTCAATTCGCCGGGGAACTGAAGGTTCCTCCCTCCGTGCTGCTCGAGCAGCTGCGGGCGGCGGGTGTAAACAAGGGAATGGTGGAGGATATCCTCTCCGAGCAGGACAAAACCATGCTGCTCGACTACCTGCGCAAGTCGCATGGAGCGGCTGAACCGAAGAACAAGATTACGCTGATGCGCAAGCAGACCTCGGAGATCATCAAGAAATCCGACGCCAGCGGCAAGGCACGCACGATTCAGGTTGAAGTCAAGAAAAAACGGGTATTCGTCAAGCGTGATGCGGATGTTGTTCCGGCACCTGTTGAGGCACAGCCGCCGGCACTTGTAGAGGCACCGGCGCCGGCACTTGTAGAGGCGCCGCCGCCGGCACCTGCACCCGAACCGCCTCCGCCTCCGGTCGTGATCGTGGCACCTGAGCCGGTGCCTATGCCGGTGCTAGAACCAGAACCAGATCCAGTAGCAGTGGCTATCCCGGTACCGGCAGTTCCCGCGGCACCCGTGGTCGCTCCAGTTCCCTTTACCGTTGGGGCGCGCGAAACCGCAGTACGGGAGACTGAGCGTCGTCGTCACGATGAACTGGCGTCACGCCAGGCAGCCGAAGTGGCTCAGAAGCAGGAACGCGAACAGCGTCTTTCCGAGCAGAAAAAAGCTGAGGCGCAAAAGGCTTCGGCAGTCACGGTTGCCCCCGCCGCCCCCGCCCCCGCCCCCGCCCCCGCCCCTGTGGGCCCGGCGGACACGACTTTGCACAAACCCAAGGTTGCCGATGGCGCTGCAGGCGACAAGAAGAAAAAGCCTGTCACAACGGTCTGGAAGGACGAGACCGCCAAGCGCCGTACCATCAAGACCCGCGGTGACGTGCAGGGGGCTTCAGGCTGGCATGCCCGCAACAGACACAAGGGCGCGGGCGGTGGCCAAGCCGTAGGGGACAACCAGTTTGCAGCTCCGTCGGAACCCGTGGTGCGTGAAATTCATGTGCCGGAGACGATCTCGGTCGGTGATCTTGCGCACAAGATGTCGGTCAAAGCCACTGAGGTCATCAAGGCATTGATGAAGCTTGGCAGCATGGTGACCATCAATCAGGTTCTGGACCAGGAAACGGCCATGATCCTGGTCGAAGACATGGGGCACAAGGCGATTGCAGCCAAGCTGGATGACCCGGATGCTTATTTGATCGACGAGGTGGCTGGCGGCGAGGCAGAGGCCAAGTCGCGTGCCCCGGTAGTGACCGTCATGGGCCACGTTGATCACGGCAAGACGTCATTGCTCGATTACATCCGCCGGGCGAAGGTTGCTGCCGGCGAAGCGGGCGGTATCACGCAGCACATTGGTGCCTACCACGTGGAAACACCGCGCGGCATGATCACCTTTCTGGACACGCCTGGCCACGAGGCATTTACTGCCATGCGTGCACGCGGAGCCAAGGTGACCGACTTGGTCATTCTGGTGGTTGCCGCCGATGACGGTGTAATGCCGCAGACTGTTGAGGCGATTTCACATGCCAAGGCAGCCGGCGTTCCGTTGATCGTTGCCATCAACAAGATCGACAAACCCGATGCCAATCCTGACCGGGTCAAGCAGGAACTTGTGGCAAACAGCGTTGTGCCCGAGGAGTACGGCGGGGATTCGCCGTTTGTTCAGGTATCGGCGAAGACCGGAAAAGGCATAGACGAGCTGCTGGAGCAGGTACTGCTGCAGGCCGAAGTGTTGGAACTTAAAGCAGTCGCGGAGGCGCCGGCAAGAGGCATCGTTATCGAGGCGCGCCTGGATAAGGGAAAAGGGCCAGTGGCAACGCTGCTGGTGCAGTCGGGCACGCTCAAACGCGGTGACGTGGTGCTGGCAGGTTCGGCCTTTGGTCGCGTACGTGCAATGCTTGACGAAAATGGCAAGCCTATTCAGGAGGCCGGTCCGTCCATTCCCGTGGAGATACAGGGGCTGTCCGATGTCCCGGGAGCCGGCGAGGAAGTTGCCGTGCTGACGGACGAGCGCAAAGCACGTGAGATTGCGTTGTTCCGCCAAGGCAAGTTCCGCGAAGTGAAACTTGCCAAGAAGCAGGCGGCCAATCTGGAGAATATGTTCGATCAGATAGGCGAGGGCGAAGTCAAGATGATGCCCCTGCTGATCAAGGCAGACGTGCAGGGCTCACAGGAAGCGCTGGTGCACTCGCTGGTTAGGCTTTCCACGAATGAAGTCAAGGTCAACGTCATCCACAGTGCGGTGGGTGGCATTACCGAGTCCGACGTCAATCTTGCCGTGGCATCCAAGGCTGTCATCATCGGGTTCAACACGCGCGCAGATGCTGCAGCGCGCAAGCTGGCCGAATCCAGCGGCGTCGATATCCGTTACTACAACATCATCTACGAGGCTGTGGATGAGGTGAAGGCCGCCTTGTCGGGGATGCTGACGCCCGAGAAGAAGGAGGCCGTGCTCGGCTTGGTCGAAATACGCCAGATTTACAAGATCACCAAGATCGGAACCGTTGCCGGTTGCATGGTCACGGAAGGGCTGGTGCGCCGGAATTCGCGCATTCGCCTGCTGCGCGATAACGTGGTGATTCATGATGGCGAGCTCGATTCGTTGAAACGCTTCAAGGATGACGTCAGGGAAGTCAAATCCGGCTTTGAGTGCGGCCTGTCGTTGAAGAACTACAACGACATCACGGAAGGCGACCAGCTCGAGTCCTACGAAGTGCAGGAAGTCGCAAGGTCCCTCTAAGGGGATCAGCGACTTCCGGTTTTTCAAGCGACCGCGCGGTTCTGCAGAGACTTATCCATGGCCAATGTCCAACGCCAACGCCGGGTTGCAGATGAGATACGGCGCATGCTCGCAGATATCATCCGCCTTGAACTCAAGGATCCCCGCGTCGGCATGATCACGCTGACAGATGTCGAGGTATCCCCGGACCTTACTCACGCAAAGGTTTTTTTCACCACCCTGGGTGATGAGGTGGCGCGTGCACAGACTGAAACCGGGCTTAAGAAGGCCTCTGGTTTTCTTCGCACCATGCTTGGCCAGCAACTCAAGGTCCATAACACACCGGAACTTCACTTTGCCTATGATGCGTCGGTTGAAACTGGGATACGCATCTCCAAGCTGATTGATGAGGCGCTGGCGCCGCCCCCGCCGGCGAAGCGGGGACGGAAAACCGTCCAGACCAAGTAGGGCCGAAGCTCGTGCAGGCCAGACGGAATCTGCGCCACGTCGATGGCGTGCTGCTGCTCGACAAGCCCCTGCGCATTTCTTCCAACGCGGCCCTGCAGCACGTCAAGCGTCTTTACAGGGCCGAGAAGGCTGGCCACACCGGAACGCTTGATCCCCTTGCGACCGGGGTTTTGCCCATATGCTTTGGCGAAGCCACTAAGTTTGGCGGCATGCTGCTCGAAGCGGACAAAGGTTATCGAGCGATCCTAAAACTGGGCGAACGCACTGCGACCGGTGACGCGGAGGGCGAGGTGCTGGAGCGCTCCCGGGTTGACGTTGATGCGTCGCGGCTGGCTTTGGCATTGGAGCGCTTCCGCGGGGCCATTATGCAGGTTCCACCCATGTATTCAGCACTCAAACATCAGGGGCGTCCGCTTTACGAACTGGCCCGAAAAGGCCAGACGGTCGAGCGGAAGTCCCGGTCAGTGCACATTTTCAGGCTCGACCTCGTCAAATTCGAAGGGGATGAGTGCATTCTGGATGTGATGTGCAGCAAGGGAACCTACATCCGGACGCTTGCGGAGGATATTGGTGCTGTTTTAGGTTGTGGGGCCCATCTATCCGGGTTGCAAAGGACCCAGGTGGGGCCTTTCGGGCTTGAGCAGGCCTGTTCAATGGAGCAGTTGGAGGAAATGGCCGATCCCGGGAGGGATGCGATCCTGCGGCCTGTGGATGAGCTGGTGCGATCATGGCTGCGCGTGAATTTGTCGATGCAGGCGGCTGGCAAGTTCCAGCAGGGTCAGGCGGTGGATTGTCCCGATGTAAATTCGGGCGGAGAATCGGGGAAAACTGCCGTTTATGACGCATCGGGCGTATTTCTCGGGATCGGGGAGCTTGATACGAGTGGAAAGCTGAAGCCGCGTAGGCTTCTGGGCATCAGACAGGCCGACAAGGCGCCGACCCCTATCTGAAATTCCCTTGTGGAAGGGCCTGATTTAAAGGTAAAATGCCGGCCTTTCGTACGGAGAAAAAAGAATGTCTGTAACCGTTGCGCAAAAAGCGCAAATCGTTTCCGAGCACCAGCGTATTGTCGGCGATACCGGCTCGTCAGAGGTTCAGGTTGCGTTGCTTACCGCGCGCATTAATGGCCTGACCGATCATTTCAAGTCGAACGTCAAGGATCACCATTCCCGGCGTGGACTGCTCAGGTTGGTCAGCCAGCGTCGCAAGCTGCTGGACTACCTCAAGCGCACCGACGCCGGCAAGTACCGCCAGTTGATCGAGCGGCTAGGCCTCAGGAAGTAATGTATTGACGCCCATCTTCAAAGATGGGCGTTTTCATTTCCGTTGTGTACGTTCGCGCATTGGCGCGAGTGGTGCCCACAGCATGACGCTGGCCATCCCGGCTGTGTCGCAATTTTATTGAGAGAACCATGTCGTTGACCCCTTTCAGGAAAACCTTTACGTACGGCGCACATCAGGTGACGCTGGAAACAGGCGAAATTGCACGCCAGGCTCATGGAGCCGTAGTGGTTAGCATGGATGACACCGTTGTGTTGTGCACGGTTGTTGCCCGCAAAGACGCCAAGCCGGGCCAGGATTTTTTCCCGCTGACTTGTGATTACCTTGAAAAAACTTATGCTGCGGGAAAAATTCCCGGCGGTTTTTTCAAGCGTGAAGGACGGCCTACCGAGAAAGAAACCCTGACATCACGCTTGATCGATCGCCCCATTCGCCCCCTGTTCCCGGACGGTTTTTACAACGAAGTGCAGGTTGTAGCTACGGTGATTTCCGTGAACCCGGAAATCGATCCGGATATTCCAGCGCTGATCGGCGTATCGGCGGCGCTAACGCTGTCAGGCATACCGTTCAATGGTCCGATTGGCGCGGCTCGTGTGGGCTTCATTGATGGACAGTACGTTCTCAATCCGACGATGTCGCAATTGAAGGAAACCAAGCTCAACCTCGTGGTTGCCGGAACCGAGCATGCTGTGCTGATGGTTGAGTCCGAGGCGCATGAGTTGTCTGAGGACATCATGTTGGGCTCGGTGGTGTACGGCCATGAGCAGATGCAGGCGGCGATTCAGGCAATTCATGAACTCGCCGATCAGGCTGCCAAGCCAGTCTGGGACTGGAAGCAGGCGCCCAAGGATGAGGCGCTGATCGGGCGTATTGCTGAACTTGCAGAGGCACCATTGCGTGAGGCTTACAAGATTCGCAGCAAGCAGGCCCGCAGTACACGCTTGTCCGAGATAGGCAAGAACGTCACGGCGAAACTGGCGGAAGGCGTTGCCACGCCCCATGACTCCAACCTGGTGGGCGACATCCTGTTCGCACTCGAATCGAAGATCGTCAGAAGCCAGATACTGGATGGCGAGCCGCGCATCGATGGTCGTGATACCCGTACAGTCCGCCCGATCACTATCCGGGTTGGGGTATTGCCGCGCACACATGGTTCAGCATTGTTCACCCGCGGCGAAACCCAGGCTCTGGCTGTTGCGACACTGGGCACAGGGCGTGACGAGCAGATCATTGATGCGCTGCAGGGCGAATACAAGGAGCGCTTCATGCTTCATTACAATATGCCTCCGTACGCGACTGGTGAGACGGGCCGGGTCGGTTCGCCGAAGCGTCGTGAAATCGGCCATGGCCGCCTAGCCAAGAGGGCCTTGGTGAACGTTCTGCCCAGCGCCGAAGAGTTTGGCTATTCGATGCGCGTGGTGTCGGAAATTACCGAATCGAATGGCTCCTCGTCGATGGCAAGCGTATGTGGCGGCAGTCTTGCGCTGATGGATGCAGGTGTTCCAGTCAAGGCGCATGTGGCAGGGATAGCGATGGGCCTGATCAAGGAAGGCAATCGCTTTGCCGTGCTGTCCGATATTCTTGGCGATGAGGATCATCTTGGCGACATGGATTTCAAGGTTGCCGGCACGGAGAATGGCATTACCGCTCTCCAGATGGACATCAAGATCGAGGGCATCACGAAGGAAATCATGCGCGTAGCCCTGGACCAGGCGCGTGAAGGCCGCTTGGGCATTCTTGCCCTGATGACCCAGTCCCTGGACAAGTCACGTACTGAAATATCCAGCTTTGCACCCAGGATCATCAAGCTCAAGATCAACCCGGAAAAAATCCGAGACGTCATTGGCAAGGGGGGGGTGGTCATCCGCGGCATTCAAGAGGAAACCGGGACCACGATTGAGATTGGAGACGATGGCACGATTTCCATTGCCTGCATCAGTACTGAAGGCGGGGAGGCTGCCAGGAAGCGCATTGAAGACATCACTGCCGATGTTGAAGTCGGCCGGATCTACGATGGTACGGTACTGAAGCTTCTTGATTTTGGTGCCATAGTTCAACTTCTGCCGGGCAAGGACGGGCTGCTGCATATCTCCCAGATCAGCCATGAGCGGGTCAATAATGTTTCTGACCACCTCAAGGAAGGTCAGTCCGTCAAGGTGAAGGTCCTTGAGGCTGACGAAAAGGGCAGGGTACGGCTCTCAATGAAGGCAATCAAGGATGCACCGCAGCCAGCGACGCAACAATGATTTTTTAGTCTGGTCAGAAATAAAAAAGGCGCCTAAGGCGCCTTTTTTATTGGATATTTCAGAAGGCAGTTACTTCGCGACCTGCCTCTCCCGTAGCTCATCCAGTGTTTTGCAGTCTATGCACAGTGTTGCTGTGGGGCGTGCCTCAAGGCGCTTCAAGCCAATCTCCACGCCGCAATTGTCACAGTAACCGTAATCATCGGCAGCAATGCGGGAAATCGTTTCGTCAATCTTCTTGATCAGTTTTCGTTCCCGGTCCCGATTCCTCAACTCGAGAGCGATGTCGGACTCCTGGCTGGCCCT
>CAMCYY010000079.1 GCA_945885335.1 Bordetella parapertussis | reverse complement strand
CGCGACATCAACCTCGCGTACTGCGGCACGGCGGCGGGCGTTGAAAAAGCCGATCACGGTGATCAGCGCAGCGAGCAACGGAATGCCGGCCGCGCTCAACACGCGAAAGCGCTCAAGCGCCGCGTCGATGGGAAGAAACATATCCGCCGTGCCGCCCGCCAGCAGCGCGACATCACGCAGTGCGGTAAGCACGAACAGCGACGAGAAAGCGCCCATGGCGACAAAGCCCGTCCAGGGCACCCAGACCATGCGCGTACCTCGCGCCGCCGACATGCGCCGCGACAGCATGGCCAGCGGGATCAGCGTGCTCGAAGCGAGAAGATAAGCCGCCGCCGCGAATGCGAGTGCGGGCGCGACCGATGCCAGGTCGGGAATGAGTCGCAGGCCGATGTACAGGTGCAGCAGGGAAACGAGGACAAACAGACGCAGCATCAACGATCGCGCCACCCGCCGGGATGCGCAGAATGGCAGTATTTTCGGCGGATTTCGTTCATCGGCTTATTATAGTCAATGAGGGTTGACTCAAAGCCTCGCCGCAACCTTGTGCGATACCGACCGAAAGGAACACCATGGTTCGACTGGCCGATCTTGCCCCCTCCGATGGCGAAAACATGTTGAAGAAGGTGCCGACACTGCCGAAGTTTGAGGGGCGACCCTGGGCCACGGGTCCGGCGCTCTCGATGCGGCGCGTGGCCATCGTCACCACGGCCGGCGTGCATGTGCGCGGTGACCGTCCCTTTGGCGGCGGCGCTGCGGGGATGGACTACCGCGTGATTCCCGGCAGCGTTGAGGCCGGCGAACTGGTGATGAGTCACTCATCCGTCAATTTTGATCGTAGCGGATTTCAGCAGGACTGGAATGTTGCCTTTCCGCTTGAGCGGCTGCAGGAACTGGCGCGTGACGGGGGGGGCGGGTCAGTTGCGGATTTTCATTATTCGTTCATGGGTGCGGTGTCCCCGGTGACCAGCTACGAGCCCAAGGCGCGCGAACTGGCTGCGCTTCTGAAGCGCGACAGGGTTGACGCCGTCCTGCTCTCGCCGGTCTGACCCAACTGCACGTGCGCCGTGAGCGCACTGGGACATTACCTCGAAGAGGAAGGTGTGCCGACCACGCAGATCAGCCTGATCCGCGAGCACACCGAGGCGCTGAGTCCGCCGCGGGCGATCTGGGTGCCCTTCATGCTCGGCCGTCCGTTCGGGGTGCCCGGGGACGCCGCCTTCCAGCGCCGCGTGCTGCTGGCTGCGCTGTCATTGCTGGAGCGCGCTGCAGGCCCGGTGCTGGAGGATTTTCCGGAGGATGCGCCTCACCAGGCACTGGGACCGGAGCCTGATGGACCGGCCTGCCCGGTGAGCTTTCCGCGCAAGCAGTCAACTGGAACCCTTGCCGAAAGACTTGTCGACGAGGCCGACCAGCTGAAGGCCTGGCACGAAGTGGCGTGCGCCCGCCGCGGCCATACCACCCTGGGCGTAACCGGCCTTTCAACGGATGAACTGGTCGCGTATGTCGCCTCTTGGCTTGAGGGAAAACCGCAGCCGGTGTTCCGCGCGGATTTGCTGCCGGCCGATGGCATCAAGCTCGTCTGCGACGAACTCAAGACCTTCTACTATGAGGCCCTTTCGGCGCAGCCCGGACGACACGACGCGAGCGAATTTGAGGAATGGTTCTGGATGCACACGGCCGCCGGTGAGGCACTGCTGGCGATTCGCGACAGGGCCCGGGACAGTGCCGATCCGTCCCTGGAGCGCCTCGCCAATCTGTCGCTGGTTCCGCGCGCCGTTGATCTTGCCCTGAAGGCCGGGCAGGGCAAAGCGGGTTAGGACTGCGGCGGGTTGATTTTCTTCGACTTCACCAGCAGGGCACCACCGGCCAGCATCAGCGCATTGATCCAGAACACCGCGAAGGCGCCGAAGGCCGTGCCGACAACGCCGAACACCAGCGGGCCGGCGACGCGCGCGGTGTGGTTGAAGGTCTGGCGCAGGCCCATGGCCGCACCCGAGCGCCCGTCAGCGGCATTGGAGAAGGACATCGCCATGGTGATGGGCTGGCCCACGCTCATGGCGAGGCCGAACACGAACGAGACGATGCCGAGGAGATAGAAGTTCTCGAACAGCGGCATGACGAGAAAGCCCGCCGCACCGGCGAAGAACGAATAGATCAGCACGCCCTCCACGGTGAGGTGCTTGATCAGCCAGGGCAGGAGGCCGCGCACCAGCAGACCGGCGCCGGAGAAGATGCCAAGGATAATGCCGATCTCGGAAGCCGACATGCCGATGCCGTGTAGATACACCGGCATATAGAAAAAGAACAGGTCATAGCCGGTCAGTGCCACGCCACCGATCGTCAGTATCCGCCGCACCGACGGGTCGGCCAGCATCTGGCGCAGGCCCTCGCCCTTGGCCGGCGCCTTGCCGGTGCCGCCGGGCAGTCCGTCACCGCGAAAAACCAGCATCAGCATCGGTATCCCGGCGATCACCGTGATCAGCAGGCAGGTGCTGTTGGCGCTGCTGTGGTCGATGGCAAAGCCGACGATCACCGGTGCCACGAACTGGGCGGTCGAGACGATCAGGCTCAACGTGGAGAAATTCTTTACCCGGGTATCCGGTGTGCTGAGCAGGCCGATCACGTTCTGGATCGACACGTTGTAGAACGCAAAGGCGATGCCGTTCAGAAAGGCCGCCACGAACAGCGCGGGTACCGAGGGATGAAAAAACGGCACCAGCACGCCAAGGGACGCGCCGGTGATGCCGATCAGCAGCGTCCAGCGCGTGCCGAAGCGGTCTATGAGCTGCCCGACCTTGTAGGCAAACAGCATGGGCGGCACCGAAAAGGTCGCGGCGAGCAGGCCCACCACGGCGGTGGGCGCATCCAGCTGCAGGGCATACAGGGCGAGCAACACGCGCCCGCCGCGTATGCCGACGAAGGTCATCAATCCCAGTGCATACGGAAAATAAATGGAAACCACGGTGCTTTCTTATTGATGTACCGGATGGGCAGCCTGCCCGGGATTTCCCTTGCAGCAGGGAGGCGGGTGCGGCGAGAATTATCTCATGCGGCGTCAGGGCCTCCCGCCGGCGCCGTGCCTGGATAACCGATGGAGCGCCCGATGACCGCACTCTTTGCCTTCCTGCACCATCTCGCGGCCTTCGGGCTGTTCGCTGCACTCATTGTCGAGTTCGTGCTGATCCGGGGCGAGCTGACGGTTGCCAATGCCCGCCGGCTGATCGTCACCGACGCAATGACCGGCATCTGCGCCGGTGCAGTGCTGGCCGCAGGGCTGGCGCGCGTGCTCTGGTTCGAGAAGGGCGCCGACTACTACTTTCACAGCGCACCCTTCCTCATCAAGCTTTCACTGTTCGTGCTGGTGGGCCTGCTGTCGATTTATCCCACGGTGAAATTCCTGTCCTGGCGCGGTGCGGTGAAGCAGGGCCGCATGCCGGCGGTGGACAGCACCACCCTGCGCATGATGCGACGCGTCATCCATGCCGAGCTGGCGGGTGCGGTGCTCATCATCCTGTGCGCGGTGCTCATGGCGCGTGGCACCGGGCATTTCACATCGAGCGATTTTCCTGTCTCATCCGGCACATTCGTCCGGGGAATGGTGCAGAATGACGGCTGCGGCGTCTGCATGCCACCCAGATGGCATCGGCCCGATACCCACAATGCAGTGCAATAAGGAGAGCCTCTTGAAACGCTTCCCCCCGCTGTCATCGACGCTGTTATCAATTGGGTCCACCACGCTCGCCGTGCTGGCTGCCACGATCGCAACCGCGCTGCCTGGTGCGGCGCAAGCGCAGAACTACCCGACCCGGGCCATGCGCATGATCGTGCCCTTTCCGCCGGGCGGTCCGAACGACATCATCGGCCGGCTGCTGGCGCAGAAGATGGGCGAGCAGATGGGTCAATCGGTCATCATCGACAACCGCGGCGGCGCCGGCGGCATCATCGGCACCGATGCAGTCGCCAAAGCCGCGCCCGATGGCTACACCATGCTGTTCTCGGGCACGGCATCGCTCTCCATCAACCCCAGCCTTTACGCCAAGCTGCCCTATGACGCGATCAACGATTTCTCGCCTATCACGCTGGTGGGCACTGCGCCCAGCATCCTGGTGGTGAATCCTGATCTGCCGGTGAAGAGCGTCAAGGAGCTCATCGATTACGCGCGCGCCAATCCGGGCAAGCTCAATTACGCCTCGGCCGGCATCGGCACGCCACCGCATCTGGCGGGCGAACTGATGAGCGCTGCGTTGGGCGTGAAAATGGTGCACGTGCCCTACAACGGCGGCGCACCGGCAATGAACGACGTCATGTCAGGCCAGGTGCAGATGTATTTTTCCGGCATCTCGCAGGCGCTGCCGCTGATCAAGGCCGGCAAGATGCGCGCCATTGCCGTCACCAGTGCCAAGCGCACCGCGATTGCGCCGGACATGCCGACCATCGCCGAATCCGGCATTCCCGGCTTCGAGATCGGTAACTGGTATGCCATCGTTGCACCGGCAAAAACACCGGCGCCCATCATCAGCCGCCTGAATGCCGAGATCCTCAAGGCGCTGGCCGGCGCCGATGTGAAGAAGCGCTTTCTTGATCTGGCCGCCGACCCCATCGGCAGCACGCCCGAGGAACTGGCCGCCTACCAGAAGGCCGAAATCGCGAAGTGGGCCCGGGCCATCAAGACGGCGGGCATCAAGCCGGAGTAAAACGCTCGGCGGATTGATCAGGGTCAATCCGCCACGACGGGCTCTGCTTATATTGGGGCTCGTCCCGAAAAAACAGAAAGCAGGTTTGTTTCATGATTGAAGTTAGTCAGCGTATTGAAGTCCCGGCATCGCCGCAGGCCGTGTGGGCGGTACTGTCCGACCCGCATGCCGTGGTCGAATGCGTCAAGGGCGCATCGCTGGGCGAGCGCCACGAGGATGGTTCCTACGATGCCGGGCTGCTGGTCAGTTTCGGCCCGGCCAAGGTGACGTTCCGTGCGCAGTTCAACCTGGAGCTGGAACCCGCTGCGATGACCGGCAAGGTCAGATCGCGTGGCAAGGACAAGCAGGGCGGCACGAAAATCAAGGCCGACATGACCTTTGCCGTCACCGAACGCGCCGACCCGCCGGGTTCCATCATCATCATCGATGCCAAGACCGAAGTCAGCGGTCGCATGGCCATGATCGTCGAGGGCGGCGCAAAGATGGTGGTCGAGCACATGACCAAGGATTTTTCAAAGCGCCTGACGGCGCGCCTCACCGGCACGCCAATAACGGATTAAACGTCACACATTTCTGTAGTAGAAACTCAAGCAACATATTTGCCAACAAGCTGGACCCAAAAAAGGAGGAGACAACATGAAGGTGTTTCAGAGAATGGCACACGCATTCCAGGCCGAGGGTTGCACCGCCACGTTCGGCATGATGGGCGACGGCAACATGTTCTGGCTGCACGAGCTGCACAACCTCGGCGTGAAGGTTCATGAAGTGCGCCACGAGGGTGCGGGCCTGGGCATGGCCGACGGCTGGGCGCGCGCCACGCGCCAGGTCGGCGTGGCCACCGCCACCTGCGGCCCCGGCACGACGCAACTGGCCACCGCCTTTGTCACCGCTTCGCGCGCCGAGTCGCCGCTGGTGGCCTTCTGCGGCGAACACCCGGTGGGCGACCCCGAGTACTCGCAGCGCTTCAATCCTTCGCTGTTTGCGGAAGCCTGCGAGGCGGGTTTCGTGCGCATGCACACGGCCGACCAGGCCGACGAGGCGGTGCGCAAGGCGTTTTACCTGGCGCGCACCGAGAGCCGCCCCATCCTGCTCAGCGTGCCGATGGACCTGCAGCAGGAAGAGTGGGAGGACGATGATCCCTACAAGCCTTCCAGCACGCTGATCACGCCGACGCGCGTGCAGCCCGACCCCGATGTCATCAAGCGTGCCGCCGACCTCATCGCCAAGAGCAAAAACCCGGTCATCATCGTCGGCCGTGGTGCGCAATGGGCGGATGCCGGTGATCTCGTGCTGAAACTCGGCGAACGCGTCGGCGCCCTGATGGCGACCTCGTTGCTGGCCAAGACCTGGCTGAACGACAAGTGCGAATATCACGCCGGCATTTCCGGCAGCTATGCTTCGCGTACCGCGATGAAGCTGATGCACGAGGCCGATGTGGTCATCGGCATCGGTGCCAGCCTGAACCGCTACACCATGGAGAACGGCTACCTCTATCCGGACGCCAAGATCATCCAGATCGATTCCAAGCCGCAGGTGCTGATGGCCGGTGTGAGCGGCGCTGACCTGTACATCCACGCCGATGCGAAGGTGGGTGCGGCAGAACTGGAAAAGGCGCTGGCCGAACGCAAGTTCACGAACACCGGCTATCGCACGCCCGAGGTGAAGCAGAAGCTGGTGCACCACTGGAAGGACCCGACGCAGTTCGACATCGATCCGGGCACCATGGACCCGCGTCCGGGCATCACGCTGCTCGACGAAATCATCCCGACCCACATCAGCACGTTCTCGGGCAGCGGCATGGCCTCGGGCATGTCGAACATGATGATGCACAAGCGCCGCCCGATGAACCAGGCCGGGCATTTCTTCGGTTGCATCGGCCAGATGCTGCCGGCGGCGATCGGCGCCATGGCCGCCACCGGCAAGAAGCCGGCCGTGCTGATCGACGGCGATGCGAGTTTCCTGATGCACCTGGCGGAGTTCGAGACCGCAGTGCGCTATGAAATTCCGCTGCTGGTGGTGGTGACGAACAACCAGGCCCTGGGCGCCGAGTACTACAAGCTCGAGGTGAAGAAGATGAACGTGGAAACCTCGCAGATCCCGACGCCGGACCTGGGTGCTTTGGGTGTTGCCATGGGCGGCAAGGGCGCGCTGGTGAAGAACATCGACCAGTTGCGTGCCGCGGTCAATGAATGGGTGGCCAAACCCTGCCCCATGGTCATCGACATGCGTATCTCGCGCACGGTGATGAGCATTCCGTATCGGCGTTTGCATTACGGCAAGGACGAGTAAGCGTTTTCAGCCACGCTATAACCCACCGTTCGTCCTGATCCTGAGCCTGTCGAAGGATCGAAGGATGCGCGGTGGGCACCACCACCAGCCGATAAATGCAGCCTGAAGACCTCGAACTGCTGGTCACCCGGATCATGCCCTTCGGCAAATACAAGGGCCGGCTCATCGCCGACCTGCCGGGCCACTACCTGAACTGGTTTGCCCGCGAGGGCTTCCCCAAAGGCGAAATCGGCCGCCTGCTGCAATTGATGCAGGAAATCGACCACAACGGGCTGGGAGACATGCTCGCGCCGCTGCGGAACAAGTCCGGTGGGTGAAGGGCCGGCGGCATAGGGTCAGTATCTCCGACATTGTCGTGCCGCTCAGATCACGGTGCGGCCACTTCCACCAGAATTTCGTTTCGGCGCAGGAAGGGCAGTGTCCAGGGCGGGTCGTAGCGCGCCAGTTGTGGCGTGGCAATGACCGTGTTGTCTTTGGCCCTGAGCCAAAGCAGCAGTTCGTCGGTTTTTTGCTGCACCTTTTCAGCGCCGGCGAGTCCTGAAAAGACCAATACGGCGTAGCGCTTGCCCGGCACTTCCCTGAGCGTGACCGCCGGATTCATCGGCTTTGGCAGGGTGGCCATCGAGTATTCCGCCGGCATCGAAAACTGGACGCGCCAGCGCTGGCTCTGCATAAGTCCCCCCGGCGGATCAGTCTGGGGTTCCACCTTCACGGGGGCGGTCATGGCGATTTTTTCCGAACGGGCAAGAGGCTCGATTTGCACCGGCGCCGTCATGGCAATATTCTCGGACGGCTTGCCCTCGGCCCTGCGCACCGACAGGTTGTTGCCAAAAATATAATCGGCAATCAGGCGGAATCCGTCGTTCGTGGCCGAGCTCATGTCGCCTTGAACAATGGTCTCGGCCACGATCACCGGGCGGTACTGCCGTATTTCGAAATTCTCGATCCGCTCAAGTCTGTCGAATGCCGGTTCTTCTATCGCCATTGCTTCCTCGCCAAGGATCAGTCCCGTCATTGCAATCGCCAGCAGCAGTTTTCTGCTCATCGTGGGCTTTCTTGGGACGGTTAGGTTGATCGGTGAATTGCACAGTGCAAAGCCCCTGATGCAGTCGATACTGGACGGATTGTGGCACCGATTCTGTGCGGCATCGTACGCAGTGCGCATTGCACGCCGCGCAGGCAACTCGCTCGCGGCACACATTTTGCTAATCACAGTCCCACATCAAAGGAGATGCCAATGAGCTATCAGCGCGTGTACAAGTTGCAGGATTACATGCAGCCCTCGGCGGACGAGCCGATCCGCTCTGTGATCCTCGAGTCCGCGCATTCGGTGATCGTGGCCTGGCATGTCAAGCCCGGCCAGAACATCGCGCCCCACACCCATCCTGACGGGCAGGATACGTGGACCATCCTGTCCGGTGAAGGCCGGTATCAGATCGACGCCGAGGGCAATGCGGTTTCAATTGCTCCAGGTGATGTGGTGGTTGCCGGAAAAGGGCAGGCTCATGGGGTTCTGTGCACCAGCACGGAGCCGCTGCAATTCATCTCGGTGGTCGCGCCCCTCGCTGCAGGTTATGCGCTGTTGTCTGCGAGACCGGCAGGCACCTGAGCCGGACCTGAGTGCAAGACGGACCTCTCGTCGCGCCAAAGGCCCGCTGCTGACGCTGGCAAGTGACTTCCCCTGCACCCTGGCAACCCGATGAAGGAACCCCCTCCACCCATGGGATACTCGCCCCCTCCCATGAGTTCCCCAGACCCCGCCAGCACCAAACCCCCGACCGAGCCGAAGACCCCAGCGCGTGTTGACACGCGCCAGTTCCTTCAGTTGTTCAGCGCTGTCCTGCTGCCGATGTTCATGGCGGCCGCCGATCAGACGCTGCTCGCCACCTCGACGCCCGTCATTGCCGCCGAGTTCGGCCAGCTGCATGACACGGCCTGGCTTGCCACGGCCTACCTGCTGACCAACGCCTGCATGATTCCGGTGTACGGGCGCCTGGGTGACCGTTACGGCCGGCGCGAGGTGCTGTTCGTCGCCATGGGAATTTTCGTGCTGGGCGGCCTGGCCTGCGCCACGGCGCAGAGTATGGGCTGGCTGATTGCCGGGCGCGCGCTGCAGGGCCTGGGCGGCGGCGGGCTGATGACCATGTCGCAGGCCATGATCGGCGAGCTGGTGCCGCCGCAGCAGCGCGTGCGCTTCCAGGGCTATTTTGCGATTGTCTTCACCATGGCCAATGTGCTCGGGCCCATCATCGGCGGTTACACCGTGGCGCACGCGAGCTGGCGCTGGCTGTTTGCGGCGCAGGTGCCGCTGGCACTGTTCGCGGTGTGGCGGCTGACCAAGCTGCCGCGCGGACGGGCCCATCCGGATGCGCCGGGCATCGCCGATGTGGGTGGCCTCACGCTGTTCATCTTCGCCATCACGCTGCTGCTGTTCGGCCTGTCCTCGGCCGGCCATCGCTTTGACTGGCTGTCGCTGTGGGCGGCAATCATTTTCGGCGGCGCCGTGGTCATGTGGGCGGCGTTGCTGCTGCATGAGCGGCGCCTGGCTGCGCCGTTCTTTCCCATGGAGCTGATGCGCATCACCGCCATCAACGTGTCGGTGGTCACCATCGTCTGCAACGCGGCCTGCCGGCTGGCGCTGATTTTCTACTTTCCGATCTACCTGCAGGTGGGGCTGCGCCTTGGCGCGGGGCAGGCCGGCCTGATGCTGGTGCCCATCATGATCGGCATGCTGACATCCCAGCAGGGCTCCACGCGCCTCGGTGTGCGCTACGGGCGCCTGAACATCATGCCGGCACTGGGCATGGCGATCGCGGCAGTCGGGCTGCTCGGCCTCGCGATCGCGCCGCCGCACAAGGCGCTGATAATCACGCTGAGCGTGATTGTCGGCTTCGGGTTGGGGCCGGCCTTTCCCTGCACGCAGATCATTGTGCAGACCGTCGCAGGCCGCGCGCGGCTTGGCGCGGTGACGGCGCTGATGCTGCTGTCGCGCACCTCGGGCGGCGCGCTGGGTGCGGCGATTGCCGGCGCCATCATCTTCGGGCTGCTGCCCGACATGAGCCTGGCGGAACTGCTGGACGAAAGCGAGACGGTGGCCGACGAGGCGGTGTTGCGCGTGTTCCACCTCCAGTTCGCGTTCTTCGCAATGGCCGCCGCGCTGGCCGCGGTGAATGCGCGGCGGGTACCGAGGGTCAGGATTACCTAGGGAATGGCTGATCAAGTTCGGGATTTTGAAAACCTGCGCTGCATTTTCCTCTGAAGTGGGGGATATACAAGGGGGGCATGCTCCCTTGTTCAGTTATTCCATAAGGGTTTATTATTATCATTTTGGAATAACGGTCTTTATTTAAAAGGCATTAAACACAGAAATGTGATCAACCGTTTACGGCATTCCTCCGGCTCAGGCCATGATCCCGACCGACGGCGCCACCTCGAAGGGCATTTCCGTCAGCGCACGCACTTCATCGACTGTGAAGCCGGGCGCGGTTTCTTCCATCACGAATTTCCTGCCGTCCCAGCGGAACAGCGCGAGGTCGGTGACCACCCATTTCACGGCGCGCGGCGCGGTGAGGGGCAGGGTGCACTTCTTGCGTAGCTTGGGGCGGCCCTTGCTGTCGCAATGCTCCATCACCACCACCAGTTCGGGTTCGCCGGCGATCAGGTCCATGGCGCCGCCGATACCGCCAACGCCAGGGATCAGCGGGCTTGCTGTGCTCCAGTTCGCGATGTTCGCCTCCTGATCCACTTCGTAGGCACCGATGATCACGTAATCGAGGTGCCCGCCGCGCGCCATCTCGAACGACGTGACGCTGTCGCAGTAGGCGGCGCCGGGTTTGAGCGTGACGAACTGCGAGCCGGCGCTGTAGACGTTGACGTCGATGTCCTCGCCCGTGGCCATAGGGCCGTAGCCGAGCAGGCCGTTCTCCGAATGCAGCGTGACGTCGCGACCTTCGAGGTAATTGCATACCGCATCGGGCAGGCCGAGGCCCAGGTTCACGTAGCTGCCTTCGCGGATCAGGCCGGCGGCACGCTGGGCGATGCCATTGCGCGTGAGCGCGGGCTTGCCGTTGTAATTGCGTGCCGAATCGGAAGGCCGGCGGTTGTTGGGGCGTGCGGTGAGGGTGACCGGGTGTGTGGTCTTCACAATGCGCTGGATGAAAATGCCCGGCAGTTGCACCGCATCGGGCGGAATCACGCCGACCTCCACCACTTCATCGACCTCGATGATGGCCACCTTCGCTGACTTCGCAAAAGACAGATTGAAGTTGTGCGTACTGCCCTTGAACTGCACATTGCCCGCACGGTCGGCGCGCCATGCCCGCAGCAGCGCAAAGTCCACGCGGATGGCGTGCTCCAGCACATAGGGTCTGCCGTTGAAGTAGCGCAGGTCCTTGCCGGCGGCGATATCGGTGCCGACGCTGGTCGGCGAATAAAACGCCGCGATGCCAGCGCCCCCCGCGCGGCAGCGCTCGGCAACAATGCCCTGCGGCACCAGTTCACCCACGCACTTGCCTTCGAGGATCAGGCGCTCGGCGGCGATCTGCACACCGGTGCGCTGCGTGAAGGAGCCGATCACTTTCTTCACCTGGCCGTTGGCGATCAGGTGCTCCGGATTGAGCTCCCCCGGCCCGCCCATGGCGGTGGCAACAATGGTGAGCTCACGACTGCCGCGCGCATGCAGCGCCTCGGTCAGCGTACGCGCCCAGCAATGCTGCGGACCAAAGCCCGCCATGGCAATCGTGGCGCCGTCATGAATGTCGGCGACCGCTTCAGCAGCCGTTGCAAAAAACTTGTCCATACGTATTTCCCTTGCAGGTTTTCTCCCTCCCTTGCGCGCAGGAGGGTTGGGGAGGGGGCGTTTCAGGAACAGCGATAAATCAGCTACGCCATGCTTTTCACCGAAGCCGCAACCTCAACCTTCATCTCCGTCAACGCCAGCACTTCCTCAACCGTAAATCCCGGCGCCGTCTCCTCGAGCACAAATTTATTGCCCTCACGTCGCAGCAGCGCCAGATCAGTCACCACCCAGCTCACACAGTCGCGGCCGGTAAGCGGCAGCGTGCATTTTCGGCGCAGCTTGGCGCGGCCCTTGCTGTCCTGGTGCTCCATGACGACGATGAGTTCCGAGCCGCCGGCCACGAGATCCATTGCACCACCGATGCCGCCCAGACCGCGGATCAGCGGATTGGCGGTGCTCCAGTTCGCCACGCTCGCGGTCTCGTCCACTTCGTAGGCGCCGATAATCACGGCATCAAGGTGGCCGCCGCGCGCCATCTCGAAGGAGGTCACGCTGTCGAAGAAGGCGGCGCCGGGTTCGGTCGAGACATAGGCGGAGCCGGCGTTGTACACATAGGGATTGATGTCTTCGCCGCTGACGATGCCGCCGTAGCCCAGCATGCCGTTCTCGGCATGCAGCAGCACATCGCGGTCGCCGAGGAAGTTCGACACCAGCTCTGGCACGCCCGAGCCGAGGTTCACGTAACTGCCGGCCTTGATCAGCGCTGCGGCGCGTTTCGCGATGCCCAGGCGCGACAGCGCCTCCTTGCCGTTGTAGCTGCGCGCCGAATCCGCCGGCCGGCGCGTCGAGCGGCTGGGGCGCGCCGCATCCATGGGGTAGGTGCTCTTCACCACGCGCTTCACGAAAATGCCCGGCAGGTCGATGCTCTCGGGCGGCAGTGCACCGGTTTCTAGGATCTCGTCCACTTCGGCAATGGTGATGCGCCCTGCTTTGGCGAAGGACACATTGAAGTTGCGCGTGTTGCCGCGGAACTGCAGATTGCCGGCGCGATCAGCGCGCCAGGCGCGCACGAACGCAAAGTCCGGGCGGATGGCGTGTTCCAGCACATGCGGCTTGCCCTCGAAGTAGCGCACGTCCTTGCCTTCGGCGATGTCGGTGCCGGCACCAGTCGGCGACCAGAACGCCGGAATGCCGGCGGCCCCGGCGCGGCAGCGCTCGGCCACAATGCCCTGGCCCGTGAGTTCAGCGGTGACGGTGCCGGCGCGGATCTGTTCTTCGGAGGCGGTCTTCGCGCCGACCCGCAGCGAGAAGGAGGCGATGATGTGCTTCACCTGATGGTTCTCGATCAGGTGCATCGGGCTGAGTTCGCCCGGGCCGCCCATGGCGGTGGCAACCGCAGTCAGGTTGCGCGTGCCCCGCGCGCGCGTTGCCTGGATCAGGCTGGTGGCCCAGGTGTATTCGTGGCCGAAACCGCCGAATGCAATCATGGCGCCG
>CAMCYY010000078.1 GCA_945885335.1 Bordetella parapertussis | reverse complement strand
GGCCGGCGATGGCGGCACCAGTCCAGTCGAGCAACTCGCGCCTGACATTGGCCTGTGTCGTGGCGGCCACATCCTTCCAGCGCAGCGAACGGGACAGGTTGATGAAGGCGTCAATGACGGGTTCGCCTTTTGCAGCACTACTGTCAATGTGGCCGGCCATTGGGGATCCTGTGTGAAATGAACGGGCCCTGATGGCAATGCCACCATGGCCCGTTTGCTTTGTGATCAGATCCCCAATGCTCTCGCAGTGCGAACTGCCGAATGCATTGGGGGTTGCCGGTTCCGGCGGCTTACTCGACCTTGATGCCGGTTTCCTTGGCGACCTTCGCCCACTTCTGCAGGTCGTTCAGAATGATTTTCTGGAAGGCCTCAGGCGTACCCACCGTCGCTTCAGCGGCTTCGTTTTGCAGGCGTTTCACCGTCTCGGGATCCTGAAGAATGGTGCCAATCACCTTGTTGAGCTGGTTGACGATCGGGCGCGGGATACCTGCTGGTCCGAGCACGCCCCAGTACACGCCCGCGTCGTAGCCGGGCACGCCGCTTTCGGCAATGGTCGGCACATCTGGCAGTGCTGGCGAGCGTTTGGCCGTGGTCACTGCAATGGCCCTCAGCTTGCCACTGCGGATCAGCGGCAGTGCCTGGATCACCGTGCCCAGGCCCACTTCGACGCGGGAACTCATGACGTCCACCATGGAGGGGCCGCCGCCTTTGTAGGCCACATGGCCCATCTTGACGCCGGCCATGCCGTTGAACAATTCGCCGGCGAAGTGGTTCACCCCACCAATGCCCGAGGTGGCGTAGCGCACGGCTTCCGCCTTCACCTTGGCTGCGGCCAGAAGGTCATTGATGCTCCTGATCGGCGAATCGGGCGCAACGTAGAAGGCAATGGCGCCGGTGGCGATCTGGGAGATGGCGATAAGCGCCTTGGCCGGATCGAACGGCATCTTGTGGATGGCCGGGTTCTGGGTGTAGCTGGTCGAAACAATCAGCATCGAGTAACCGTCGGGCGTGGAGCGCGAGGCAAGCTCCGCACCGATGATGCCATCGGCGCCGGCACGGTTGTCGGCCAGCACGTTCTGACCCATGCGCTCGGTCATCTTCTGCGCCAGAAAACGGCCCAGGATGTCGTTGCTGCCGCCGGGCGGGAATGGAATGATCATGCGCATGGGGCGCGAGGGGAACTTGTCCTGCGCCGATGCCACAACAGGCAGCGAGCCCAGAAAAATGGTGGCAACCGCGCCGCAAAGGACAACGGTCGCCGAACGTTTCTTCATGCTGGTCGTCATGTCTGAACCTCCGTTGAGAGTGACGGCCGCGTCGGCCCGGTACGTACGTTATGTACGTGTACGCTATGCCCCGGCAGGAACCCTGACCAGGCTGGTCAGGATTTGCACGGGATGTTTTTGATTTCCGGCCAAGCATAGGCGCTAAGGCAGAGGGCGTCAATTCCTTTAAATGATTTGACATGTAGCGTCACGCATTGCTAGCATCGCCGCAGGCAGTCATTGTCCTTTTTAATATGGCGTGGCCCGCATCCTTGCAGCACCCGGCAGATCCCGGGTTCGCGGGGCTTGCATGCCCTCACCCTGCAGGATTTGGCCCTTCACTGGATGACACCATGACTCATCAGAGACTCCTGCTTACCCCGGAGCAGCGTGCATTGATCGGCGCCGTGCGCGAGGTGGCCCGCGACATGGATTTCCGGCGCAATTCGATCAAGTACCTGGATGGCACCTACCCGGAGGCGAACCTGAAGGCGCTGTCAAAGATCGGCGTGCTGGGGATGTCGATCCCCGAGCAATATGGCGGATCCAACCTGCGCGTGTTCGAAACCGCCCTGGTGCTGGAAGAAATTGCCAAGAACTGCTACCCCACCGCGATGGGCGTGATGAGCCAGCTCGGCGTGCAGGCCCGCGTCATTTCGACCTATGCGCCCGAAAGCATCCGACGCGAAATCCTGCCCAAAGTGGCCGCGGGGGAAATCTATCTCGCCGTCTGCATGACCGAGCCGCATGCCGGAACCGATGTCCCGAACTACCGTACCAATACGGTGATCAAGGGCGATCGCGCCATGGTCAACGGGGTGAAAACATTGATCAGCAAGGCCAACGAGGCGGAGTGGTTTGTGGTTTTCACCCGCATCAACGGGACGCCCGGGCGCGATGGCATCGGTTGCGTGCTGATCAACCGCAATTCGCCCGGCTTCGAGGTCACTGCGCGCTACCACACGCTGGGCGGCGAGTACCTCGCCGAAATACAGTTCAACAATGTCGAGGTGCCGCTGGAGAACGTGCTGCTGCGTGAGGGCGGCTTCAAGAAGCTGCTGTCGGCATTCAACACGCAACGCTGCCTCAATCCAAGCATTTCCCTCGGCCTCGCCGAAGGCGCATTCGAGGAAGCCATCAAGTACGTGAAAGAACGCACCATCCGCGGCCAGCCCGTCGCTGCATTCCAGGGCATCCAGTGGAAGCTGGCCGAGATGTACCGCGACATTGAAGCAGGTCGCAGCCTGCTGTATCGCGCCTGTCTCAGCGCCAACCCCTTTCCGGACCCCCATGAGGCCGCGATTGCCAAGATGTTTGTCAATGAAATGGCCATTCGCGTCGTCAACGAAGCGCTGCAGGTGCATGGCGGCTATGGTTTTACCGACGACGCGCCCATTTCCCGCTTTTATCGGGGCGTACGCTACGGCACGCTGGGTGGAGGTGCGACCGAGGCGCTGAAAGACCTGGTGGGCCGCAAACTCGTTGCCGACTTCGATCCGGTGGACGGCTTCCTGTCGACCGGAACGTTCTGAACGGGCGCTTGCAATGACCATTGCATCATCTGCATTCGATTTCCGGACGGTCATCAGCCCGGGTTGCGTGGTCACCTGGCTGCAGGGCACCGGAGAACCGCGCGGTCTCACGCGCCGCCTGGTGGCGCAGCGTGGCGAATTGCCACATTGCGAGATTCTGGTCGGCATGAGCGTGACCGATACTCTCAAGCCAGAGTACGCCGATCGCTTTCGCTTCCGTGCGCTCAACGGTGCGGGTACGAACCGGGTGCTGACCACGGCGAATCTCGCCGAAATCGTGCCTGCGCATGTGTCCAAGGTTCCGGGCCTCCTGCGTGCTGGACTGCTCAGGGCGGATGTGCTGCTGCTCAAGGTTCGCCCCCACACTACGCCGGGTTACTACACCACGGGCTTGATGGCCGATTTCCTGCCGGCGTTGATCGCGGCGGCAAAGATGGTGGTGGCGGAAATCGACGACCGCCTGCCCATGACCGGTCACGATGCCCTGGTGCGGCGCGAGGACATCGATGTCTTCACCGAAGCGGATGCGGATGAAGTATTTCTTCCCGACCCCGAGCCCAGCGCGCAGGAGCTGCGGGTGGCGGCGAAAGTCGCGGAACTCATCCCGGACGGTGCCACCCTGCAACTTGGCGTCGGCGGACTGCCGGTGGCCATGTGCCGCGCGCTGGCGGGGCACCGGGGGCTTGGCATCCACAGCGGCGTGGTGCCCGATGGCGTGGTGTCTCTGGTGCAGGCCGGTGTCATCACCAACGCAAAAAAGGGCGAAGCTGCCGGCCAGCTTGTCACCGGCGGCCTGTTTGGGTCGCGCATCCTGTTCGACTTTGCCGATGGCAACAAGGATGTCGTTCTGCGTTCGGCCGACTACACCCACAGTCCGGTGGTGATGTCCCGCATCAACAATCTGTATTCGATTAATTCGGCAGTGGAGATCGACCTCACCGGTCAGGTGAACTCGGAGATTGCCGCCGGGCGCTATCTGGGCGCCGTGGGTGGCCAGGCTGATTTTGTGCGTGGCTCCCAGCTCTCGCCGGGTGGGCGCGCCATCATCGCGCTTCCCGCAGCCACGCCTGATGGCCGGCACTCGAAGATCGTGACGGCGCTGACTGGCGTACCCGTGACCACTGCGCGCGCCGATGTGGACATGGTCGTCACCGAATATGGCGTGGCCGATTTGCGAGGCTGTTCCCTGTCGGAGCGCGCCCGGCGGCTGGCCGCCATTGCACATCCAGATTTTCGAGACGCATTGCTGGCGGGAATCAGTGCCGGCAGAGTGAAACATGAAAAGGCCTCAACATGACCCAAGAAGCTGACGCGAATGTTGGCACGATACAGCCGGATATTCTGGTTGAAGATCTCGGCAAGGGCATCATCCAGATTCGGCTGAACCGACCCGAGCGCCTGAACGCGCTCGGCGTGGACACGGTTCCCGCGCTGCAGCAGGCATTGGCGCAGGCCATGGCCCTGCCCGCGCGCGTGCTGCTCATCCGCGGCACGGGCCGCGCGTTTTGCGCCGGCGCCGACCTGAAGGAACGCAAGGACATGAACGAGGCGGCGCGTTACGCCCATAACCGTGCCATCAACGTTGCAATCAATGCCCTTGACGCAGCGCCCATGCCCACCATTGCCGTCATCAACGGACTCGCGTTGGGCGGTGGCTGTGAAATGGCGCTGGCGTGCGATTTCCGCATCGGTGCGGAAGACATTTCCATTGGCCTGACCGAAGCACGCATCGGCGCCATTCCCGGAGCGGGCGGCACGCAACGATTGCCGCGCGTGGTGGGTGCCAGCCGCGCGCTGGAGTTGATGCTGCTCGGCGAGCCGGTCAATGGTCGCCGCGCCGCGGAGATCGGATTGCTCCACGCTGCGGTGCCCGCCGAACGCCTGGACGAGCATGTCATGCAGATGGCCAGCCTGCTGGCCTCCCGCTCGCCCACCGGTGCCGCTGCCATGAAACGGCTGGTGCATGAGGGGCTGGAAACTACGCTGGAAAAGGGTCTCGAACTCGAGCGGCTCGCGCTGGGCGACATATTCAACTCCGCCGACTATGCCGAAGGACTCGCCGCCTTTGCCGCAAAGCGTCCGCCCGTTTTTGGCAAATGAGTTCGGAAAATGAGTCTGGTGGATGCGTCAGCCAACTGAATCGTGAATAAGAAGACAAATATGAAGCCCGTCCCCGTCAGCCGGCATCACAGCAAGGCCGAATATGTTGCCCGTCAATTGCTCGAGCGCATCATCGCCGCGCGTCTTGAACCGGGCAGCAGCTTCGCCACCGAAGCGGAACTGCTCGAGCAGTTCAGTGTCAGCCGCCCTACTCTGCGCGAGAGCCTGAAGATCCTCGAATCCCAGGGGGTGCTGGGCCTGCGTCCGGGGCCGGGGGGCGGCATTATCGTGAGAAAACCCAGTATTGACATGCTCGCCCACGGGCTGTCGGTATTCCTGCGCATGCGTGAAGTGCCCTTTCTTACCGTGTTGAGGGCACGCGAAGTCATTGAGCCCGCACTCACCGCCGAGGCGGCCCTCAATGGCACCGAGGCCGACTTTGCCGATCTGGAGGCCTCCATTGCACGCATGAAAAACCTGCAGGGTGCGCGTGACCAGGATGCCTTTCTCGAGGAGAACCGTGCCTTTCACGGCATCATTGCGCGTGCCAGCGGCAACAAGGTGCTGGAGGTTTTCTGGTCCACCATCAGCGTGCTGGCCGGCGGTGAACATCATGGCGTACGCTACTCCGCGAGCAATCAGGAGCATGTCATCGCCGCACATGAGCGCATCCTCAAAGCCTGCCGCAAGCGCAACGGCGAGGCGGCGGCCACCGCCATGCAGACCCATGTCATGGACCTGGAGAATCTGGTGCGCACGCGCGATCAGCGCGGTGTATCGGCATCGACCAGGGTGGTTTCACGTCGGGGCGCGCTGTGATCTGGCCCGATATCACACGCCACGACCACGGGCCGGCTGGAATGCCTGCTTCAGGAATGGGATAATTGCAAATTACCGGGTAGCCACAGGTTTCATTGCTTGCATCCCGCCGAATACGCCGTCCGATCCAAAATACATTGCACAAGGAAAGCATAAATGGATTTCAAACTCACCGAAGAACAACGCGCCATGATCGGCACCGTGCGCGAATTGGCGCAGAACAACTTCAAGCCGCGCGCTCTGAAGTACATGGATGGCACTTTCCCGTGGGAGAACATCCGCGAGCTGGCAAAGATAGGTGTGCTCGGCATGGCGGTTCCCGAGGAATACGGCGGACTGGGCCTGCCGGTGCTCGACACCGCACTGGTGCTCGAGGAAATTTCCAAGGTCTGCTACGTCACCGCCATGGCCGTCATGGGTGAAGTGGGTGTGCAGACCAAGATCATCGATGCCTTCGCTCCCGAAAGCATCAAGCGCCGCCTGCTGCCCGGTGTGTGCAAAGGCGAGGTCATCCTGGCAGTGTGCATGACCGAACCGCATGCCGGCACCGACGTATCGAACTACCGCACGAATTGCGACGTGGTCGGCGACAAGCTGGTACTGAACGGCGTCAAGACGCTGATCAGCCGTGTCGATGAAGCGCAGGCTTTCGTCGTGTTCAGCCGCATCAACAAGGCGCCGGGACGCAGCGGGATTGGCTGCGTGATGATCGAAAAGGGTACGCCAGGCTTCACCACCACCGCGCGCTACCACACCATGGGCGGCGAGAATCTCGCTGAAATCCGCTTCGAGAACTGCGAACTGCCGCTGGAAAACCTGATCGTGCGTGACGACGGCTTCCGCCGTCTGCTGCAGGCGTTCAATACGCAGCGCTGCCTGAACCCGAGCATTTCACTCGGCCTTGCCGAAGGTGCATTCGAGGAATCGGTGCGCTATGCGCGTGATCGCACCGCTTTCGGTCAGTCCATCGGTGAATTCCAGGGCATACGCTTCAAGCTGGCCGACATGTACCGCGAAATCGAAGCGGCACGCTCCATCCTGTATCGCGCCTGTGCCACGGCCAATCCCTTCCCCGATCCCTATCAGGCCGCCTGCGCCAAGGTGTTCTGCAACGAAATGTCCCTTCGCGTTACCAGCGAGGCGATCCAGGTCCACGGTGGTTACGGCTTCACCGACGAATATCCGGTGTCGCGCTTCTACCGCGGTGCGCGTTACGGCTCCCTTGGCGGCGGCACCAGCGAGACGCTGAAGGAACTGGTGGGCAAGATGATCATCAGCAATTTCGGTAAAGATGGATTCCTTGGCCTGAACACGTTCTGAAGGACCTGTTGTGAACAAAGGGGCAACGCCCCCTTGTCGATCCCCCTTTACTGAGCAGGCAAATAAGGACTGATTTCATGCGTTCATTGCTATTCGTGCCGGCCGACAGCGAACGGAAAATCGCCAAGGGGCTTGCCTCTGCAGCCGATGCGCTGATCCTCGACCTCGAGGACTCGGTCGGCCTGCTGAACAAGCCCACCGCGCGGCGTATGTGCGTGGAGGTGTTGAACTCGGCAAAGACGAACAAGAAATTGTTTGTGCGCATGAACGCGCTGGATACGCCTCATGCGCTGGAAGATCTGGCGGCAGTGGTTCGGGCAAAACCCGCCGGCATCATGCTGCCCAAGTGCCGTGGCGCGGCTGATCTGCGCACGGTGTCCGACTACCTGACGGCGCTTGAGGCACGCGACAGTATGCCCATCGGCCAGACGCAGATCCTGCCTATCGTCACTGAAACGGGCGCCTCGATGTTCGGTCTTGGCACTTACACGAGTGCGGGCGAACTGGCCTGCCCCCGACTTTGCGCCATGCTCTGGGGCGGAGAGGACCTCGCCGCCGATCTGGGGGCCATGGTCAATCGCGATGCTCAGGGTCAATACACACCGCCCTATCAGCTGGCTCGAACGCTTTGCCTCATGGCAGCCTCTGCTGCCTCGGTGATCGCGGTCGACGCGGTATATGTGGATTTTCGCGACGCCACGGGCCTGGAGGCCGAGGCCGCTGAAGCGCAGCGCCAGGGCTACTCGGCCAAGGCAGCCATTCATCCCGACCAGATCGAAGTCATCAACCGTGTGTTCACCCCGTCGCCGGAGTCGCTGGAATGGGCCAACAAGGTGCTGGCTGCCTTTGCTGCCAATCCCGGCGCGGGCGTGGTGAACATGGACGGCAAAATGGTGGACATTCCCCACTTCAAGGCGGCGACACGTATCGTGGCACGCAGCAATGCCGCCTCCGGCACCTGACCGGATCGCGGCCCAATATCCTTACAGCGGAGTATTCATGAGTACCCAAGCACAACCGATCGGCGAGCAGCCGCATTACCCATTGTCCGGCGTCACCGTCATCGACCTGTCGCATATCTATAACGGCCCCTATGCCACCTTCCTGATGGCGCTGGCCGGCGCCGAGGTGATCAAGGTGGAGCCGCATGGCGGCGAGCATCTGCGCCATCGCGCAGCATTGGGTGGCGGTGCCGCCCTGCCCTTTGCCATGCTGAACGGCAACAAGCGCGCAGTGACCATGAACCTGAAGGACAAGCGCGGCAAGGAATTGCTGCTGGACATGGTGAAGAAGGCCGATGTGTTCGTGGAGAACTTCGCCCCTGGCGCAACCGACCGCCTGGGCCTGGGGCCTGATGACCTGCGCAAGGTCAATCCGCGCCTCATCTATGCTTCCAGTTCGGGCTACGGTCGCTCCGGGCCGTATCGCGATTTCCCGGCCATGGACCTCACGGTACAGGCCATGTCCGGTGCCATGAGCGTGACCGGCTTTCCGGACGGTCCGCCCACGAAGTGCGGCCCGGCGCTGGCGGATTTCTTCGCCGGCATCCATCTCTACGGCGGCATCATGACCGCGTTGTATGACCGCGAAAAGACCGGTGTCGGCCGCATGGTTGAAGTGTCCATGCAGGAGGCGGTGTATGCGTCGCTGGCCTCAAACCTTGGCATGTACCTCGGACTGGGCAAGCAGAGTCCGCAGCGCACCGGCAACCGCCATGGCGGCATGGCCGAGGCGCCCTACAACGTGTACAAGACCAGCGATGGCTGGATTGCCATCATCTGCCCGTCAGACCGCCACTGGGCCGGCCTGATCGAAGCCATGCAGGCGCCGCAACTCAAGACGGATCCGCGCTTCGCCAACCTGAAGCTGCGCGTGCAGAACATTGACGCCATCGATGCCATTGTCGGCGGCTGGACGGTGCAGCACTCGCGCCAGCATGTGGTCGATCTGCTGCAGCAGCATCGTGTGCCGCATGCGCCGGTGCGCGACATGCAGGAAGTCATCAACGATCCGCACATGCATGCCCGCGGCACGCTGCAGGACATCACCCATCCGGAGTTCGGCGACATCACCGTGCAGCACAGCCCCATGCATTACGAAGGCGTGGCGCGCATGCCGCTCAGGGCCAGCAGCAAGCTCGGCGCGGATGGCCGCGACGTATTCGTGAACTGGCTGGGCATTCCGGGCGAGGAATTCGATGCGCTGGTGAAAAAAGGCGTGCTGTAGCTGGTATTGGGGCGGGATTGGCGAGAATGCTTGATATTAATCCCCCCTTTGATGCTTTTGAATGGCAGCTATTTATACAAAACTGATAACAAACAGTCTGAGCAGTAGATAGAAAAATCCCCCCGCGCGACTACGTCGCGTCGGCCCCCTTTGACAAGGGGGTAACCCAGATTGCCTGAACGCAGGGTCTCAACAAGGTGGCATACCAGATTGGCTGAACGAAGGGTCTCAACAAGGGGGCGTGCAAGATTGGCTGAACGAAGGGTCTCCCCCTTGTCAAAGGGGGGACAGGGGGGATTTGGTTTTAGTGCCGCCGTGTATCAGGCAACAAAATCAAGGCGCCTGGCCAAACTGCTTGCGCAGGGCCTCCACCACATCAGGCTGGCCGCGGATGTGGAAAAACGCGCCATCGCCGTCGGCGCGCTCCTGCAGCACTTCACGGCTGGAGAAGATTTCCCCGCGCGACTACCTCGCGTCGACCCCCTTTTACAAGGGGGCAACCAGATTGCCTGAACGCAGGGTCTCAACACGGGGGGCGTGCCAGATTGGCTGAACGCAGGGTCTCCCCCTTGTCAAAGGGGGGACAGGGGGGATTTGCTTTTTGTGCCGCCGTGTATCAGGTAACAAACTCAAGGCGCCTGGCCGAATTGCTTGCGCAGGGCCTCCACCACATCAGGCTGGCCGCGGATGTGGAAAAACGCGCCATCGCCGTCGGCGCGCTCCTCCAGCACTTCACAGCTGGAGAAGATTTCCCCGCGCTGCTTCTGTTCTGACCACGGCAGAAACAGCTCTGCCTCGACAAGGTCTTGCTTGAAAAATGCCTCGATCGTCGCATGCAGCTTTGCCACCTCTTCGGGGCGGCGCGCACTCATGACAATGCAGTCGGGGTATTGCGCGCGCAGCGCCGCTTCGCGTTCGGCCTGTGCGGCCATGTCGCCAACCATATCGATCTTGTTGAATATGCGGATGCGCGGCACTTCCTTTGCGCCGATTTCCGCCAGCACTTCGTCGGTCACGAAAAGCTGTCGCTCATAACCGGGGTCGCTGGCGTCAATGACGTGAAGCAGCAGCGACGCTTCCAGCGCCTCCTCCAGCGTGGACTTGAAGGATGCGACGAGGTCATGCGGCAGGTTCTTGATGAAGCCCACGGTATCGGTGACCAGCACGCGCGGCACAATCTCCGGATGCAGGGCGCGCACCGTGGTGTCCAGCGTTGCAAACAGCTTGTTCGCGACCAGCACCTCGCTGCCGGTCAGTGCGCGCATCAGCGTGGACTTGCCGGCATTCGTGTAGCCCACCAGCGCAACGCGCACGATGCTCTGGCGTTCCTGCCGTCGCGCGCGCTGTGTCTTGCGCTCGACGTCCATGGCGGCGATTTCT
The DNA here is from genome assembly GCA_945885335.1 of Bordetella parapertussis. Classification (GTDB taxonomy): domain Bacteria; phylum Pseudomonadota; class Gammaproteobacteria; order Burkholderiales; family SG8-39; genus CAIYPG01. The sequence goes on along the minus strand of CAMCYY010000078.1, from coordinate 2,667 downwards.
TCCTGCAGCTCGGCAATGCGGTTGCGGATCTTCTGCCGGTCCAGGGCGCTGTGCTTTTCGCCTGCACCGCGGCCACCGGTACCGCTGCGCTGCCTGCCCTGGGGGCCGGCCAGTTTCGCTGCTTCACGCAGCCGGGGGGCCAGATACCGCAGACTGGCGATTTCGACCTGTGCCTGTGCGGCCGGTGAACGAGCATGACGGTGGAAAATTTCCAGGATGACCATGGTGCGGTCCATCACCTCGCAGCCCACCTCGATTTCGAGATTGCGCGCCTGCGAGGGGGATATCTCGTGGTCAACCAGGATGATGTCGGCGCGACGGGTTTCGGGGTCGGCTTCGGACTGCGCCGCTTCCTTGGCCCTGGCAGCGCCGCCCTTGGCGGCCTTCTTGAAGACGGTGGAATCTTCCGGAGATGGATCGTCACCCTCTTCAGGCTCGGGCGTGTTTTCCACAAAGCGGCGCATTTCCTGCCGCTTGCCGATCCCCAGATAGGCCGTGGTATCGAAGCTGGCGCGTTTCTGCATGAAGGTGCCGACCACCACGAAGCCCAGCGTCTTGGCCAGTTCACGCAGCTCGTTGAGCGAAGCTTGAAGCTCGACATCGCTCGTGCCGGGTAGTTGCACCACCGCCACAACGGCCCGCTTGGGGCCTTCGTCCAAGTCTATTCCCACTCGATGATCAACGGTGCCAGCAAACCGTTGTCCGCTATGGTGTTTATTTTCTCGATTCTCATTATTTCCTGAAAATTTGCCATCAGCTTGAATTGTCTCATTTCACCTGAATCAGTCTCTGATATTCTTTTGCGGCTATCTCCCCGTCTTTCGGCGAAGGATCAGAGGTTCAATCTGACCGACGTATGGTGGGGAAAACCTTGAGGCGTCTCCCGGCATGACCGGCGATTTCCTCACGATGGATTTATGTTGATCGACAAGCGTGTCAGCAGATTGGAAGCCGCCCGCGTCGGTTGAAATCAAAGGGGGAGCGCCATGCGCAGGATTGCCTTCGTGTCCGCGATATTTGCAGTGATGATTAATTCCGCAGCAGCACAGGATGTGCAGGACTACCCGAACAAACCCGTGCGCTTCATCAGCGCCACCGCGCCCGGTGGTGCGGTGGATGTTCAGGGGCGGATGTTTGCGCAGAAACTCACTGAATCTGCAGGACGGCCATTCGTCATCGACTACAAGCCGGGTGCTGCGAACCGGATCGGTTATCTCTATGTGGCCAAGTCACCCGCGGATGGCTACACCTTGCTTCTGGTCAATCCAACCTTCACCTACGGGCACTTCCTGGGCGGCCCGGCCGGATATGACCCTATCAAGGATTTCACCCCCATTGCCCAGCTGGCCAAGGCACCGTATGTGCTGGTGGTGAACCCCGCGGAGCCTATCGCGAGTCTGCGTGAGTATCTGGATCGGGCGCGGGCCAATCCGGGCAAGCTCAACGCCGGCACCGTCGGCGAAGGCAGTTTCTATCATCTGGCATTTGCCTGGCTGCATAGTGAGGCAAAGGTGAAGGTCGGCCTCATTCCCTACAAGGGCGGCGCGCCCGCTCTTGTGGCGCTGCTTGGCGGGCAGCTCACTGCGAGCTTTGGCAGCCCCTTGTCGTTGCTTGGACACATCAAGTCCGGAAAACTGCGCGCCATTGCGGTGACCACGGCAGAGCGAAGCAAGATACTGCCCGATGTTCCCACCATCGCTGAACAGGGCATCGCGAGTTACGACCTGTCCACCTGGCTGGGACTGGTGGCGCCAGCGAAGACACCGCCACAGATTATCAGCAAGCTGAGCAGCGAACTTGCCATTGCGGCGAAAGACCCAAAGATTGTGGCGACGCTGGAGTCTGACGGTGGCACTGCGGTTGGCGGCACGACTGAACAGTTCAGGCAACTGATTGCTACCGAACTGACCCGATGGCACAGGGTTATTCAGGACGCCAACATCACCGCGGGCGATTGACGAATGTATAGCAGCAACATCCGTCTGCCTTCAGGGCAATCGTATTGGCGAAGCGGGTTCCCGGCGGCTCATACACTTTAGGCCACTGCGCGCAACGGAGATTCAAATCACCCCTCTACAAGCAAGGCTGGCCTCGATCCTGCATGTGCCCACTACTCAGGCTGTATCCCCGCCGCCTTGATGATCTTGCCGAACTTGTCCATTTCGTTCTTCATGACTGCTGTGAATTCCTCCGGCGTGCTGCCAATCGGCTCTACACCGGTGGCGAGCAGCTTATCGCGTGCCTCGGCGCTCTTGATGAATCCCACGATCCCGCGCCGGCCTTGTAGTCGAGGAGGAAGGAGCGGCCGGTGAGCGCCGTCATCTTGTTGACGTAGAGGCGCGTCTCGTTGTCGTTGGCGCCGCCAGAGGCGACTGGAAGTATTGATATCAATTACGTTGTAGCGTTAAGTCAGCTGTGACCAAAAAAACGAAACTGATAATAACAATCAATCCGCCGGCTTGATTCCGGCCTGGACCACCACCTTCTTCCAGCGCGCGATCTCCTCCACCACGTGGGCCTTGAACTGCGCCTGCGTGTTGCCCACCGGCGTGCTGGCCTGGGCCTCGAGTTCGGCAATGACGGCCGGCAGTCTGACGATGGACACCAGGGTCGTGTTGAGCTTGTCGATGATGGGCCCGGGCGTGCCGGCCGGCGCGAAGAAGCCCA
>CAMCYY010000077.1 GCA_945885335.1 Bordetella parapertussis | reverse complement strand
CTGCTGGTGATCCTGAACGACAACGACATGTCGATTTCGCCGGCGGTGGGTGCGCTGAACAAGTATCTGGCGCGGCTGATGTCGGGGCGCTTCTACGCGGCGGCAAAGAATGCCGGCGAGAAGGTGCTGGCCGGCATGCCGCCCTTGTGGGAACTGGCCAAGCGGGTGGAGGAACATGCCAAGGGCCTGATCACGCCATCGACGATGTTCGAGGAGTTCGGCTTCAACTATGTCGGGCCGATTGACGGGCATGATCTGAATGCGCTGATCCCGACGCTGAAGAACATCCGTGAACTGCCCGGCCCGCAGTTCCTGCATGTGGTCACGCGCAAGGGCCAGGGTTACAAGCTGGCCGAGGCCGATCCGGTGCTGTATCACGGACCGGGACAGTTCGATCCCGCACAGGGCATCAGGAAGTCCAGCGGCGGCAAGCCCACCTATACACAGGTATTCAGTGACTGGCTGTGCGACATGGCAAAGCAGGACAAGCGACTCGTGGCCATCACGCCGGCGATGCGCGAAGGCTCGGGCCTGGTGCGCTTCGAGAAGGAGTACCCGGATCGCTATTTCGATGTCGGCATTGCCGAGCAGCATGCGGTCACTTTTGCCGCCGGCCTTGCCTGCGAGGGCATGAAGCCGGTGGTGGCGATTTATTCCACCTTCCTGCAGCGCGGCTACGACCAGTTGATCCACGATGTTGCGATCCAGAATTTGCCGGTGGTGTTCGCGCTGGACCGCGCCGGCCTGGTCGGCGGCGATGGCGCTACGCACAACGGTGCCTTTGACCTGGCTTTCCTGCGCTGCATTCCGAACATGGTGGTGATGACGCCATCGGATGAAAACGAATGTCGCCAGATGCTCTACACGGCCTATCAACTCAATCAGCCGTCGGCAGTACGTTATCCGCGCGGCAGCGGTCCCGGTGTCGAGGCGCAGCAGGCGATGCAGGCGCTGCCACTGGGCAAAGGCCGCAGGGTTCGCGATGGCAAACGTGTTGCCATCCTCGCATTCGGTTCGCTGCTCAAGCCGGCACTCGAAGCCGCTGAAGTTATCGGAGCTTCGGTGGCTGACATGCGTTTTGTGAAACCGGTGGACGAAGCGCTGGTGCGCGAACTGGCGGCCACGCACGAATTGCTGGTGACGGTGGAAGAGCATGCCGTGATGGGCGGTGCAGGCAGCGCCATATCCGAATCACTGGCTGCGCAGGGCCTTTTGACGCCGTTGCTGCAACTCGGATTGCCTGACCGTTTTGTCGATCATGGTGATCAGTACAAGTTGCTGGCCGCCGTTGGCCTTGATCGTGATGGCATCTTGGCTTCAATCAAGGCGCGCCTGGCTTCCTGACGGCGCGCAAGGCGCCGACAAATCACCTACTTTTCACAGGGCCTTTCTCCGGCTGCCTCAAGAGGGCGGCGGATTGTGCGTGCTAGAATAGTCACTCATTTTTTCCCTCATTTTCGTTTCCTAGCCTCCCACTTTCACAAGGGAGTTGGCATGAATAAACGCGACTCACACGCCATACCCGACGTCCAGGGCTCCGAGGACACCCGCAAGATCGCCATCGACAAGGTCGGCATCAAGGCCATGCGCCATCCGATCCGCGTCATGGAGCGGGGGGGCGAATCGCAGCACACCATCGCGATGTTCAACATGTACGTCGGCCTGCCGCATCAGTTCAAGGGCACGCACATGTCGCGTTTCGTCGAAATCCTGAACTCGCATGAGCGCGAGATTTCGGTGGAAGCCTTCCAGATCATGATTGATGAAATGGTCGTGAAACTTGAGGCCGAGTCGGGGCACGTCGAAATGACCTTCCCCTACTTCATCAACAAGTCAGCGCCGGTGTCCAAGGTGAAAAGCCTGCTCGACTATGAAGTCACCTTCACCGGCGAAATCCGCGACGGCAAGAAATTCTTCACCATGAAGGTGGTGGTTCCGGTCACCAGCCTGTGCCCATGCTCGAAGAAGATTTCCGATTACGGCGCGCACAACCAGCGTTCCCATGTGACGATCTCTGCGCGCACTCACGGCATGGTCTGGATCGAGGAACTGGTGGAGTACGCCGAAAAGCACGCGTCCTCGGAACTGTACGGTCTGCTGAAGCGCCCCGACGAGAAGTTCGTCACCGAGCGGGCCTACGACAATCCGAAGTTCGTCGAGGATCTGGTGCGCGACATCGCCGCCGACCTGAATCGCGACAAGCGCATCGACTGGTACACCGTGGAGTCGGAGAACTTCGAGTCCATCCACAACCACTCGGCCTACGCGCTGATCGAAAAGGACAAGACCGCGAAGTAGTTTTCCGCGCGGCACGGCCCGGTGGTTCCACCGGCCGTACCTGACGATTTTTCAGCGTCACTGGTTTCAAAAGCGCAGATTCAAAAGCGCTTGGTCAGCACCATGCTGTGGCCATCGCGCAGCATTTCCATGCGATTCAGGAAACTCATGCCCAGCAGCACCGGCATGTTCTGGTTCTCCATGATCAGGGCCTCGATGCCGTTGAGCGAAATGTCGCCGATGCGCACGGTGTCCAGTTTTACACGCCAGGCTGTCGCCATGCCGTTGGCGGTGCTCACGGTTCCGGTTGGTGCATCGCGGTACTTGATGCCGATCCGGTTGGCGTCTGCAGAAGACATCGAGATCAGCGTGGCGCCGGTATCCACGACAAAGCGCACCGACGCGCCGTTGATCTGGCCGTCGGTGATGAAGTGCCCCTGCGGATTTGCAGCCAGCGTGACCGAGGCACGGGAGGATGCGCTCGAAGTCGAATGGGCCTGGCCCATTTTCAGCGTCTGGCGGCGCCCGCCAATGTCGAATACCGCACTGTCGCGTTCCACTGCAAGCAGGGTGATGCCTTCTGCGGTTTTCTGGTTGGTCGACAGCGTGCGCGGCGGTCCGCCATCGATCTGAACGACGGCCTTGTTCGTGAACAGTCCGACCACGGCGACGTTCACTGCGTGTGCAGGCACGGCGCAGAGCAGGCTGGTGATTGCCGCGGTCGCCAGACATGCAATACTGTGCATGCGTTTCATACAAGCCAGTTGAGTCCCGAGGATGCGCATGAAGCCGGTCGCCATATTCCGCCACAGTCCGACTGAAGGTCCGGGTCATTTTGCCACATACCTTGATGGGCGCCGCATCCCCTGGACGCTGCTGAAATTGGATGAAGGCAACGCGGTGCCAGCGACGCCGACGGCCTATTCAGGCCTGTGCTTCATGGGCGGCACGATGAGCGTCAACGACGATTTGCCGTGGATAGCGCCGGTGCTGGCGTTGATCCGCGCTGCTGTGGCAGCGGATGTGCCGGTCATCGGGCATTGCCTGGGCGGACAGCTGATGTCAAAGGCGTTGGGCGGTACGGTGTCACGCAATCCGGTGAAGGAAGTCGGCTGGGCCGTGATCACGCCTGAGTCCGGCCAGATTGCCCGTGAGTGGCTGGGTGATACTGTTGAGTTTCTTTCATTCCACTGGCACGGCGAGACATTCACGCTGCCACAGGGGGCGGTGCGCCTGGCCGGCAGCAACTACTGTACAAACCAGGCCTTTGTCCTCGGCAAGCACCTGGGCATGCAATGCCACATCGAAATAACGCCGGAGATGATCGCAACCTGGTGCCGGGATTGGGAAAAAGAGCAGGTGGCAGGGGCCGGGCCTTCGGTTCAGACGCCTGAGGCGATACAGGCGGGCATGGCGGCGAAAGTGGATGCGCTGCATGCCGTGTCGGAGCGCCTGTATGAGCGCTGGACCCAGGGGCTGGTCTAAATCATGAATATGATCATATTCATGATTTAGTCTTTTATCCAAAAGCATTTACATGGAAATTATGATCAGGTAATTTCCATGTCTCCCGACGCAAGACCGGCCGCCCCGGGCTTCAGTCGCGAAAATTGTTGAACTGCACCGGAATGTCCGTGATCGATTTGCGCACCAGGTTGATCACGGTCTGCAGGTCATCTTTCTTGGTACCGGAGATGCGCACCGCATCGCCCTGGATGCTGGCCTGGACCTTGATCTTGGATTCCTTCACCAGCTTGACGATCTTCTTGCCAGTCTCCTGTTCGATGCCTTCCCTGACCTTGATCGGCTGCTTGACCTTGTCGCCGCCGATTTTCTCGATGTCCTGCGGGTCCAGCGCGCGCAGGTCAACGTTGCGCTTGGCGAGTTTGACCTGGAAGATCTCCATGACCTGCTTGAGCTTGAAGGCGTCATCTGCATAGATTGTCAGTTCGAGTTCCTTCTGCTCGATGCGCGCGTCGGAGTTCTTAAAATCGAAGCGCGTCGAGACCTCCTTGTTGCTCTGCTCGACGGCGTTCTTGAGCTCGACCTTGTTGATTTCGGAAATGATGTCGAATGACGGCATGATGAAGTCCTCCTTGATGCGGCTGTGGGCGGCGATTTTTTTCAGATTCGGGTTCAGACTCCCGCGAGGGGCGGGATGCCGCGCCAGCCGTGCTGAAGGCCGGATTATACCGGCGGCCTGCCTGAGGGGCGCAGGAGCCCTGCACCGGTTACGCAAAAACGGAGTGTGCGAAACTACACTCCATAACAAAAGACCAAGGGGTCGGAGACATGGATATCGAGCGCGGGCTGGTGAAAACGTCGGCAGGTCATCTGCACTATTACGCGGCGGGTAAGGGCGAACCCATTCTGATGTTCCACATCAACCAGCAGTCATCGGCAGTGCACCTGGAGCTGATCGAAGTGCTGGCGAAGAAATACCGGCCGATTGCCGTGGATTATCCGAGTTACGGCATGTCCGATCACATTTCCTTCCAGCCGACGCTGCAGGATTACGCAAAGTGGATGGTCGAACTGATGGATGCGCTGGGCATCAAAAAGGCGCATGTCCTGGGTGAGGCCACGGGTGCTGCGCTGTGTATCGAGATGGCAGGGGCCTTCCCCGAGCGCATCGACAAGCTGGTGCTCGTGAACTGCCCCATCTATCTCGGAGAAGGCGCTGCCGAAAAGAGCCATGAACCGCTGAAGACCGGCCTGCGGCCGACCGATGCCTCGGGCTTTCCGCTGACTCGCACCATCGAGTTCATGCTCGAGAAGGATCCCATGCATTCGCCGCTGAAGCCGACGCAGTCATGGATGGACCGCATCAATGTCGCGCAGATGCAGACCGGCCGAGACCGCTGGCAGGCGCTGGATGCTTTGAACAAGTACGACACCACCGGCAACATGAAGCGCGTCAGCCAGCCGACACTGCTGCTGATCGGCGAGAAATTCCACTATGTCCAGTTCCGCAAGGAGTTCGAGTCGCGCATCCGCGATCTGCGCGTTGAAGTGCTGCCAGACGCGCGCTTCTGCATGGCCTGGGAAAAAGCCGACGAAGTGGGCCGCCTGGCCGCAGGATTCCTCGGTTGAGCGTGTGGGCAACGCTGAATACCGGAGCGAGGCACTCATGAAGGCCATGCAGATGGATGAGTTTGGTGGCCCCGAGGTGCTGAAACTCAGGGATGTCCCGGTTCCGATTGCCGGCCCTGGCGAGGTTGTCGTCGACATCCATGCGGCAAGCCTGAATCCCGCCGACATCAAGGTGCGCAAGGGCCTGGCGCAGAAGCTGGTGAAGCTGGTATTTCCGCATGTACCGGGGCGTTATTTTTCCGGCGTGGTTCGCACGGTGGGCCCGCAGGTGACGGAGTTCCGGCCGGGGGACGAGGTGTTCGGCATTACCGCACTCGGAATCGAGGGCGCCTATGCGGAGGCCATCTGCATCAGCAGCACCCTGATCGCTCCCAGGCCGGCCGGCCTGACGCATGCGGAGACGGCGGCACTTGCGTTGACGAGCCACACGATGCTGGTCTGCCTGGAAGATCACGCGCACCTGGCCCGAGGCGAGACCATTCTCATCCAGGGCGGAGCGGGCGGCCTGGGCAGCGTTGCCGTGCAGTATGCAAAGCACGTTGGTGCCACGATATTTGCAACGGCGAGTGCGCGCAATCATGACTACGTGCGCGGCCTCGGCGCGGATCGCGTAATCGATTACGCCACCGAGGATTTCGTCAAGCTTGTTCCGCCATGCGATGTGGCATTCGATGTCATCGGCGGGGACGTGCAGCGCCGATGCGTGCTGGCATTGCGCCCCGGCGGGCGCCTGGTGCACGTGGCGCCCAGCAGTCCGCCTGACCTCGAGTCCATTCGCAGGGATGTGTCCATCCTGCGTCCGCTGGTCAAGCGTGACCGCCTGCATCTGGACCGCATCCGGGAGTTGATCGCGTGCGGCGCCCTGCGACCGCCCATGATCCGGCGCATGCCGCTTGCCGAGGCACCGGTTGCGCATGCACTGCTTGAGTCGCGGCAGGTGACCGGCAAGATTGTCTTTGACGTCCGCTGAACACATCCGCCATATCTGTCTTCAGGGAGGCAAATGAATTTCGGGTCGGCCGATGCGAGTTCTCTCACGCGCCTTGCCATGGAACTGTTCAAGGCCGAGTAGGTTGGTGCACCACGCTGGCGCGTCTTTCGACGCGCCGGATGTTCAATCAATCGCGTCGTCTGCCCGGCTTATCCGAAGTGGCAGACGTAATCCAGCATCTCGACGGTCTCTATGTCGAAGCTGGAATTCGCCGGAACGCTGAATTTCTCGCCGCCCTTGTAGGTCTTCCAGGCGGTTTCGCCCTTGAGCCGGATTTTGCAGATGCCGGCATTCAATTCCATGATTTCCGGCGCACCGGTGTTGAAGGTGAGCGTCGAGGGGAAGATCACGCCGACTGACTTTTTTGTGCCATCGGCAAACATGACGGTGTGGCTGACACACTTGCCGTCGAAATAGACGTTGGCTTTCTTTGCTACGCTGACGTTGTCGAATTGGGACATGGCTTGTTTAAGGACTATTCGAAGTAGGGGGGGGCGATGGGGGAGCCTGGAAACCGGGTCCCCCCGTGACGTGTTTACCTGCGTTTCTTCAGGTTTGCAGCAATGCGCAGGCGCAGTGCGTTCAACTTGATGAAGCCGCCTGCATCGGCCTGGTTGTAGGCGCCACCATCGTCATCGAAGGTGGAGATCATAGGGTCAAACAGCGAATCAGCCTTTGACGAGCGCCCGGTGACCAGCACCGTACCCTTGTACAGTTTCAGGCGCACTGTGCCGTTTACGGTTTTCTGCGATTCGTCGATGAGCTTCTGCAGCAGCAGGCGCTCGGGGGCGAACCAGTAGCCGTTGTAGATCAGGCGTGCATAGCGCGGCATCAGGTCATCCTTCAGCGCCAGCACTTCGCGATCCATGGTGATGGACTCCATGGCGCGGTGGGCGCGAAGCATGATGGTGCCGCCGGGCGTCTCGTAGCAGCCGCGCGACTTCATGCCGACGTAGCGGTTCTCCACTAGGTCGAGGCGGCCGATGCCGTGCTTGCCGCCGAGGCGGTTCAGTTCGGTCAGCACGCTCGCCGGCGACAGCTTCTTGCCGTTGATGGCGACGATGTCGCCTCGCAAATAGGTGAGTTCCACGATCTCCGGGCGATTCGGTGCTTTCTCCGGAGAAACGGTGAGGCGCCACATCGAGTCCTCGGGCGCGAAGTTCGGGTTTTCCAGAATGCCGCCTTCATACGAGATGTGCAGCAGGTTGGCATCCATGGAGTAGGGCGCGCCGCCGCCTTTGCGTTTCTTGTAGTCCACCGGGATGCCGTGCTTGTCGGCATAGGCCAGCAGCTTGTCGCGTGACAGCAGGTCCCACTCGCGCCACGGCGCAATGACGCGAACGTTCGGCATCAGCGCATAGGCCCCCAGCTCGAAGCGCACCTGGTCGTTGCCCTTGCCGGTGGCGCCGTGCGATATGGCGTCGGCGCCAGTCTTTTTTGCTATTTCCACCAGGCGCTTGGCAATCAGCGGACGTGCAATCGAAGTGCCGAGCAGGTACTCGCCCTCGTACACCGCGTTGGCGCGGAACATCGGGAACACGAAATCACGCACAAACTCCTCGCGCAGGTCCTCGATGAAAATGTCCTTCACGCCGCACAGCTTCGCCTTCTTGCGGGCCGGCTCGACTTCCTCGCCCTGGCCGATGTCGGCGGTGAAGGTCACCACCTCGCAGTTGTAGGTGTCCTGCAGCCATTTCAGGATGACCGAGGTGTCCAGGCCGCCGGAGTAGGCGAGCACGACTTTCTTGACGGCGTTATTGACCTTACTGCCCGTTGTGTTTTTCTTTGTCATTTCTGCTTGTCTTGTAGGAGTCTGTTGATGAAAAAGGTTTTAGTCTACCGCTGCGCCGGTGCGCTTGATGACCGGTGCCCATTTGTTGCTCTCGGATCGCATCAGTTTCGCCAGGTCCTCGGGCGTGCCACCGACCGGATCGAGGCCGGCGTCCAGCAGGCGCTTGCGCCCGTCGGGTGACTTGAGCGCTGCGTCCATTTCGCGGTTCATGCGATCGACGATGGGATGCGGCGTGCCGCCCGGGAACAGCACGCCGTTCCAGGCAATGGCTTCGAACTTCGACATTCCGGATTCGGCTAGCGTCGGCGTGTCGGGCATCACGGAGTAACGCTGCAGACCGCTGGTCGCAATGGCCCTGACCTTGCCAGCCTGGATCAGCGGCGTCAGTGCAGTGGGCACGGAAAAGAGCAACTGGGTGTCGCCTGCGGCTAGCGAGGCTGCAGCGGGTGGCGAGCCGTTGAACGGGATGTGCACGATGAACAGGCCTGCTTCAATTTTGAACAACTCCATGGACAGGTGCGAGGAGCTGCCTGCGCCGATGGAGCCATAGTTGAGCTTGCCCTGATTGTTCTTTGCGTAGGCAATCAGTTCCTTCAGATTCTTCACCGGCAGCGTGGCGTTGACTGCCAGCAGGTTCGGCTGACTGGTCGTGATGATGACGGGGGCCAGGTCCTTGAACGGATCGTAGGGCAGGGATTTGTAAATATGCGGTCCGAAAGCGAGCGGGCCGTTGAAGGACAGCACCATGGTGTAACCGTCCGGTGCGGCCTTCGCCGCGGCATCGGTGCCTATCGTGCCGCCTGCACCGACACGGTTTTCCACGATGACGGGCTGGCCGAGCGGGTCCTTGATCTTGTCGGCAAGGATGCGGCCGATGACGTCGATTGAGCTGGCGGCGGGGGCCGTCATCAGGAAGCGGATGGGCTTGTTCGGGTAGGACTGGGCGTGCGCGCCGGCGGAAAATACCGTTACTGCGGCCGTAATCAGTGCGGTGATCAGGGATTTCATGGCGTTCTCCTTTGGTGCAGGTGCTGGATTATCCGGCTCTCTTCAATCGCCCGGCGTGCGCGGTTCAGTCGCCGGACAGCTGTCCCAGCAACAGAAATTCCATCAATGCTTTTTGTATGTGCAGGCGGTTCTCGGCCTCGTCCCAGACCACGCTGTGGGGGCCGTCGATGACCTCGGCTGCGACTTCCTCGCCGCGGTGTGCGGGCAGGCAGTGCATGAATAGCGCATCCTTTTTTGCGGCACGCATCATGTCGGCATCCACCTGCCAGTCCTCGAAGGCGCGCTTGCGCTCCTCGTTCTCGGCCTCGAAGCCCATGCTGGTCCAGACGTCAGTCGTCACCAGGTCGGCGTCGCGCGCGGCGTCCATGGGGTCGGGAAACTCCTCGTAGTGGCTGGTGCCATACAGGCCGGCGCGCTCCGGCTCCACCTCATAGCCCGGTGGCGTGGAGACGTGCACATTGAAATCAAACACCTCGGCGGCCTGCAGCCAGGTGTTGCAGACATTGTTCGAATCGCCGATCCACGCCATTGTTTTTCCCTGGATCGGGCCGCGATGCTCGATGAAGGTGTAGATGTCGGCGAGGATCTGGCAGGGATGGTATTCGTTCGTCAGGCCGTTGATCACCGGTACGCGCGAGTGGCGCGAAAAACGCTCGATGATGTCCTGCTCGAAGGTGCGGATCATGACGATGTCGCACATGCGCGAGATCACCTCGGCGGCGTCCTCGACCGGTTCGCCGCGTCCGAGCTGCGAGTCATGGGTGTTCAGGTAGATCGCCGCGCCGCCCAGTTGCTGCATGCCGGCCTCGAAGGAGAGGCGGGTGCGTGTGGACTGCTTCTCGAAAATCATGACCAGCGTGCGGTCTGCCAGCGGCCAGTGGCGCTCATAGCGCTTGAACCTGTCCTTGATCCATTTCGTGCGGGCGAACAGGTAGGCATACTCCTCGCGGGAGAAATCCTTGAACTGCAGATAGTGGCGCGGCTGGTGCATGCTCTTGCTTTCAATGCCGCCTTCAGTGTGCCTTGGCGCGTGCAGAAGCAGGGGCGGCCTGGGTGCGGGCGAGGAAGGCGAGCACGATGGGCGCCAGCCTTGCCACCAGTTCGCGTGCCTCGGCCTCGTTGATGATGAGTGCCGGCAGCAGACGGATGACGTCATCCGCTGTGACGTTGATCAGCAGGCCGGCAGCCAGCGCTTCGCCCACCAGTTCGGTGCAGGGGCGGTCAAGTTCGATGCCGATCATGAGGCCGCGGCCGCGCACGTCGACCAGGCCTGAAGTACCGGCCAGCGCTTTGGACATTTCGCTGCGGATCAGCTGGCCCATGGCCTCGGCATTGGCGCGCAGCTTGTCTTCCTCGACGATGTCCAGCGTCGCCAGGGCCGCTGCTGTTGCAAGCGGATTGCCGCCGAAGGTGGAGCCGTGATTACCCGGATGGAATACGCCGGCGGCGTTGCCGCGTGCGAGGCAGGCACCGATCGGCACGCCGCCCCCCAGGCCTTTGGCCAGCGTCACAACGTCCGGCATGATGCCGGCGTGCTGGTAGACGAACCACTTGCCGGTGCGGCCGATGCCGCACTGCACTTCGTCCAGCATCAGCAGCCATTCATTCTTGTCGCAGATTTCGCGCAGGGCGCGCAAGTATTCGATGGCGCTGACGTTGATGCCGCCTTCGCCCTGTATCGGCTCGAGCAGTACCGAGACCACGCCGCTGTTGCGTGCAGCGATCTGGCGCACGCTTTCGATGTCATTGAAGGGCACGCGGACAAAGCCTGCCACCAGCGGCTCGAAGCCAGCCTGCACCTTGCGGTTGCCGGTCGCCGACAGGGTTGCCAGGGTGCGCCCATGGAAGGCGTTTTCCATGACGATGGTGGCCGGGTTTTCGATGCCTTTGCGGTGTCCATACAGGCGCGCCAGCTTGATCGCAGCTTCATTCGCCTCGCAGCCGGAATTGCAGAAAAACGAGTTGTCCATGCCGCTGATTTCGGCGAGCCTATCCGCAAGCTTCGACGATTCGGCAATGCCGTACAGGTTGGAGACATGCATCAGCCGGCCGACCTGTTGGGTAATGCTTTTCACCAGCTTCGGGTGTGCGTGCCCCAGCGTGTTGACGGCGATTCCGGCTAGCGCATCCAGATAGCGCTTGCCCTGGTCATCCCAGAGCCAGACGCCTTCACCATGGGTGAAGGTCACCGGGAGGCGATTGTAGGTGTTCATCAGCGTATCGGTCATGGCGGCAACCATTCAGTCAGGATCAATAGGTAATCGTCGTATCTCGCATCGCATTCTTGCAACGCATCCAATCTAATGTCATTGCAACGCAGGAATGGAGTTTGCCTCACCCAAACGATGAAGCAAACACCGCGGGTGCTGGCCGGAAATAAAAAAAGCGACCGGAGCTTCAGGGTCGCTCTATGCCATAATGAAAAAAGCATCAAAAAAACATGAAAAAACTGAACTACGGCAATATCTTAGCACAAGCCCAAAGGATTTTTCGAGGCCCTAAATGCGCAGCCGTCTGACGGTTTTCAACCAGAAGGGGGGGTGGGCAAGACCACCACGTCGCTCAATCTTGGCGCAGCGGTTGCACGGCGCGGTCTGCGCCCGGTGCTGATTGACCTCGACGCGCAGGCGCATCTGTCCTCGATTCTCGCGCCGGTATCCTCGAGCAATGACAGCCTGTTTGCGTTCTACAGCGAAACCAAGCCACTATCGGCGCTGGTACGCCCGGCCGCACTTGGTGGCGGGACGGCTGACCTGCTGCCGGCGCATGCCGAGCTGATCAAGGTGGATACGCTGTTCGGAAAAGGGCCTGGCGTGCTGACCCGCCTCAAGCTCGGGCTGGACCGGTCGTTTGAATCCGCAGGCGCCAATGCGATTGCACGGCCGATGGTCATCGACTGCTGTCCCATGCTGGGCGTGTTATCAATGTCGGGCATATTCGCTTCGGAGCGAGTGCTGATTCCGATCTCCACTGATTACCTTTCGCTGCGCGGTGCGGTGCAACTGGAGGGTACGCTGAAGGCGATGGAGCATGTATTCAAGCAGCGTGTGGCGCGACGATATCTGCTGACGCGATTCGATGGCCGCCGCCGCATGTCGCATGACATTGCCGCGGAAGCGCAGCAGCGCTTTGGCGATGAACTGTGCCGCACGCGCATTGCGGAAAACGTTTCAGTGGCCGAGAGTCCGGCGCGCAATCTGGATATTTTTTCTCATGCGCCCGAGAGTCGCGGGGCGAAGGATTACGAAGCGCTGCTGGATGAGTTGCTGTCCGGCGGGTTCTGGGAAATCTGACGTGGCCGGTGAGACCGAATGGAAACTACTTGCTCAACAGCGACGCGACATCCTCGAAGCTGAGTTGTTCAGGTTTGCGCATTCCCGGAGACACTGTGCGGGCGAGGATTTCGCAATGCAGGTACATCTGGCGGAGTTTGCGTTCGGCGTCGGCTTCATCACGACCCTGGATGGTGAGGCTCTCCACCACCAGTCCATGGCGCGTGCGAATGCGGAATCCGTATTTGAGCAATGATGACGAAAGCATGGCCCCTCCACCTATCAAGCAGTTGCGATAGATATAGCATGACGATTTGAACTGGGCAATATAAAGGACTGATTCGTGTGCATTTTGTCGCATCTCTATGACGTCTGCATAGGGCACGCCCGGTGCTAGAATTCTCGCAGCACCGGTGGCCGGCATGATGGTGGACGCTGTTTTGCCGCCCCATTTATCGCCTTTTTACACAGGAATTCCGGCTATTTCCCATGTCCGATGAAAGCTACGAAGTCGTGATCCGGGGGATGACCCATGACGGAAAAACATTCCGCCCCAGCGATTGGGCAGAGCGGCTGTGCGGGGTCTTGTCGGTGTTCGGCACCGAAAAACGCATGGAATATTCGCCCTACGTGCAGCCGATCACGTCCGCAGGCGTGAAGTGCGTGGTGGTGGACAAGCAACTGGAAGAGATCGAGCCGATTGCCTTCAAGTTCCTGCTCAGCTTCGCCAGCGACAATGAGCTCCAGGTGCGACCGGGGCGCATTGGAAGGCGTGGCGGGAATGAGGCCGGGGAGGCGTCCTGACGGCCCGGGGGGAAGTTCCGGGCCGCATGACAACCCTAACCCGGCAGGCAATAAAAAAGCAGACCCGAGAGTCTGCTTTTATTTGAACCCAGCGGCTGTAACTACGCTGCTGCGGCCATGCCCTTGATCTGGGCGGCAAGGCGGCTCTTGTGGCGTGAGGCCTTGTTCTTGTGGATGATCTTCTTGTCGGC
>CAMCYY010000076.1 GCA_945885335.1 Bordetella parapertussis | reverse complement strand
ACTGCAGCATGATCACTGCCGGCCCAGCGAAATCCCGCCAGCGGGCCAGATGCTCAGCCAGTTCGTTCGAATAGGACTCGATCTGATCAAGTTCAGGCGCAGGGCGCCCGAGCAGGTTGCCGGCCGCCGGATTGCGTTGCCGCACCAGTCCATTGGAATCCACGACGAGAATCGCGTCCTGGACGTCCTGAATGACAAGTTGGTTGATACGCAATTGGTTGGCAAGATCGGTGCCCCGCTGCCGAGCAACTTTCTCATTCATGATCACGCGCTGTGCAAGCTGATTGGTGATCAAGGCGGTTGCAAAGTATCCGATGGAAAGGAGTCCGGGCTGCAGGTAGTTGGCCGTTCCTGCATCATGAACAAGAACCCAATATGACTGCTCAAGCAGCAGTGCAATTGACGCAAGGGCTGCGTAAAAGAGCATCAGTGCCCCTCGGCTGACCAGTGCTGCCCCCGCAAGGGATGTCAGTAACATCACACCGATACCGCTGCGAAACCCGTTCGATGCATACATCATCACCACAAACGCAACAATGTCCGTAATGACATGCGCTGACAACTGCAGATCAAAATAGACCGGCCATTTGCGCATTACCGCCTGAAAGCAGATCGCAAGGGCCAGATAGACGCCGCTGACCACAGTAAACAACTGCGGCGCATGACTGCCCAGGTTAAGCAAATCACCATAGACCAGAACGACAAGCAGGAAAACCGCAGCGACCGCAATCCTGTAGAAATTGAAGTAGCGAAGAGACACCCAGAAAGAGTCGACGGAGTCGCTGTGTGACTCAGGCAGCGCCAGCATCGGAATCCTCACCTCCTGCATGTCAGGTGCCCCGGCTTAGAAACTGGCGGAGATGCTCTGCGTCACAAAAAAGGCGCCCCTCGCCGGCAACCGCCTCGCCGGAGGGGAAATTAACCCCGCAAAACGCGCACGGAACCATATCTACCGCCTTGACCGCAGGCACCGGGTTCTGCCGCCCGCGCGCGCCACGCTGGGCGCGAAGCCTGCCCATGCCCTTCAGCGCAATGCATGCAACGACAACGGCGAGAATCAAGAGAAGAAGTTTGCCCACGCAGTCTCCAAGAATGGCAGCGAGGCACCAAACCGGTAACAGTGATCATCGAAACGCCACTGGGCGCAAGAAGCGATCAACAACCGGATGGTCGGGGTGAGAGGATTCGAACCTCCGACTCCTGCGTCCCGAACGCAGTACTCTACCAGGCTGAGCTACACCCCGAATCCACATTGAGGTCTGAATGCATGACATTGCAGCGACTCATGAGATGGACATCTCCCGCAAACCATGCAACCGGTGAAGCTTCACCCGGAATTACGGAAGGAACATGTGAATGGTACCAGCACAGGCTACTCGCGACAACCTTGGCGGTATAAGAGCCATGGCTGGATCATGGCGAATGAAGGACACTGAGATGCCCCTCGGAGTCCCGCACT
This sequence comes from Bordetella parapertussis, assembly GCA_945885335.1. GTDB lineage: Bacteria > Pseudomonadota > Gammaproteobacteria > Burkholderiales > SG8-39 > CAIYPG01. The sequence continues at coordinate 12,001 of CAMCYY010000076.1, read as the reverse complement.
CAATGTCGCTAGTGGTCGCGATCAACCGCAAAGTGCGTCAATTCGAGAAGTGCGTCCTTGCACGGTGATTGAGGCAATATCGCAATTGACTCGCGCGCGAGTCGAGCCTCCAGTCTGGCGGCATCCTCAGCATACGCCAGCGCCCCGGTTGCATTGATTGCTGCCAGAACCTGGGGGAAAGTATCCCGTCCACCCTGCTCTATCGCCCGCCGGACAGTTGATACGTGCTCAGACAATCCACTCTGAAGCACGTGAATAAGCGGCAAAGTCGGCTTGCCCTCGTTCAAATCATCGCCAAGATTCTTTCCGGTACTCGCCGCATCGCCGGAATAGTCGAGTACGTCGTCCACAAGCTGAAACGCCGTCCCGAGGTGCATTCCATACCGTGCCAGTCCTTTTTCCACATCCGGCGCGACACCGCCCAGTATCGCGCCAAGCTGCGCAGCTGCCTCAAACAACTTGGCGGTCTTGCGGTGAATGACGGCAAGGTATTCCGCCTCGGTCACCTCCGCATTATGCGTATTGAGAAGCTGGAGCACTTCACCTTCGGCAATGGTATTGGTCGCGTCCGCCAGCACTTCCATGACACGCGGGTTCCCTGCTGACACCATCATCTGAAAGGCACGTGAATACAGGAAATCGCCGACGAGCACGCTGGCGGCATTGCCAAACTCGGCGTTAGCGGTTTTACGTCCCCGCCGCAACCCCGACTCGTCAACTACATCGTCGTGGAGCAATGTGGCGGTGTGGATGAACTCGACCACAGCGGCCAGTTCCAAGTGACGGGCCCCAGCATAGCCACAGGCTTTTGCAGAAAGAAGTACAAGAACCGGGCGCATGCGCTTGCCGCCACCGCCGATGATGTAATTGGCGATGGAACGGATAAGCGCGACTTCCGAATGCATACGACGGCGGATGAGGTCATCCAGCGCCGCCATGTCGGCTGAAACGATCGGGCTGAGAAAATCAGGTTGCAAGTGCAAAAACAATTCTAATAATCAAGTTATTACGCGGTTTTTTGAACCGTCCCAAGCATGCCAGACAGTGGAATGACGGTTTTTTTGCCTCACGTCAGCCCCTACGAGACCGGATGTAAAGCATAGCACGCCGTAGTTGTTCAGCCCTTGTGGATTAGCGTATAATATTTGGTTTTCAAGTACTTCTTGGGGCACCTGACATGTATGCAGTAATCAAAACGGGCGGTAAGCAGTATCGCGTTACCGCCGGCGAGAAACTCAAAGTGGAAAGCTTGGCGGCTGAAGTCGGCGCCGAGTTGGTGCTAAGCGAAGTGCTTGCTCTTGGCGAGGGCGAAGGCATCAAGATTGGGACCCCGCTTGTTGCAGGTGCCGAGGTCAAAGCAAAGGTCATCGCCCATGGAAAGGGCGACAAGGTGACCATATTCAAAATGCGCCGGCGCAAGCACTACCAAAAACATCAAGGGCATCGGCAGGGTTATACCGAGCTCGAAATCACTGGCATCAGCGGTTAATCCGGTTACCCCGGATCAACCAAGGCTAAGGAGAAAACTATGGCACACAAAAAAGCAGGCGGAAGTTCCCGTAACGGCCGCGACTCACATTCAAAACGGCTCGGCGTAAAGCGCTTCGGTGGACAAGAGGTCAATGCCGGTGAAATTATCGTGCGTCAACGCGGCACCCGCGTCCACGCCGGTGACAACGTTGGCATGGGCAAGGATCACACCCTTTTTGCAACAGCGCAGGGCAAGGTTCTGTTCACCACAAAAGGCCCAGCTGGCAAGCACGTGGTCAGCATCATTACAGCGTAGGCTCCCGGGGCCATGCCCCGCAAAAGCCCGATCGCTCGCGGTAGGGCTTTTTCATTTGTGACATTCCATGAAGTTTATTGACGAAGCAAAGATCGAGGTCAGCGCCGGCAAAGGTGGCAACGGTGCGGTTTCTTTTCGCCGGGAAAAATTCATCCCCCGCGGTGGTCCCGATGGCGGAGACGGCGGCCGGGGTGGCAGCATCCGGGCAATTGCGGACAGAAATATCAACACACTCGTCGACTACCGTTTTGCTCGGCTGCATCGCGCAAAAAATGGCGAAGGCGGCCGTGGCGCCCAGTGCAATGGCGCCGGCGCCGAGGACATTGAACTTCGCATGCCGGTGGGCACCGTCATCACCGACATGGATACCGGTGAGGTTCTCGTCGACCTGGCTCGCCATGGGCAAGTAGCCACACTGGCCCAGGGCGGCCGCGGCGGTATGGGCAATATCAACTTCAAATCCAGTACCAATCGTGCCCCGAGGCAATTCACACCGGGCGAACCTGGGGAAAGCCGTAAACTGCGCCTCGAACTGAAGGTGCTGGCAGATGTCGGTTTGCTGGGCATGCCCAATGCCGGGAAATCAACTTTCATTCGCTCGGTTTCCAGCGCAAAGCCGAAAGTTGCCGACTATCCTTTCACAACCCTGCATCCCCACCTGGGAGTGGTTCGTGTCGATACGGACCGCAGTTTCGTTATCGCCGACATACCCGGCCTCATTGAGGGTGCAGCCGAAGGTGCCGGTCTTGGGCACCAGTTCCTCCGCCATCTGGCCCGAACACGGTTGCTGCTGCACATTGTCGATCTGGCGCCAACTGATCCCGACGTCGATCCGGTAAAAGATGCCCGAGCCATCGTTTCCGAACTGAAAAAATATGATCAAGGTCTTTACGACAAACCGCGCTGGCTGGTCCTGAATAAGATTGACATGCTCCCCGAGGGCGACCGGGATAAGGCGGTCAAACGCTTCGTAAAGGCATTCCGCTGGAAAGGCCCGAGCTTTGCCATTTCAGCCCTCACGGCAGACGGTTGCCGCGAACTGGGCTTTGCCATCATGAAACACCTGGACTCGCTGCCACGTGATCAGGACTCCGATGTCGAACAATAAACGACTGGTCGTCAAGATAGGCAGTTCGCTCGTCACCAACCACGGGCAGGGACTGGATCGCCCGGCGATTGCCGAGTGGGCCAGGCAGGTAGCGCAATTGCGTTCGCTCGGACACGACGTGGTGCTGGTCTCAAGTGGCGCCATCGCCGAAGGCATGCAGCGGCTGGGTTGGTCCAAACGCCCCCACAGCATGCATGAACTGCAGGCTGCGGCTGCGGTGGGCCAGATGGGCCTCATTGAAGTCTATGAATCCAGTTTTCGCGAGCATGGGATGCGAACTGCACAGGTGTTGCTCACCCATGCCGACCTGGCAGACCGCCAGCGCTATCTGAACGCGCGCTCCACCCTGCTGACCTTGCTGGCGCTGGGCGTGATCCCCATCATCAACGAGAACGACACGGTGGTCACGGATGAAATTCGGTTTGGGGATAACGACACGCTTGGCGCACTGGTCACCAACCTGATTGAGGCTGATAGACTGGTGATACTGACTGACACGGACGGGCTTTACAGCGCCGATCCCCGCAAGGATCCCGCCGCCACCCTGGTACGCGAAGGACGCGCTTCCGATCCTTCACTGGAAGAAATGGCCGGCGGTGCAGGTTCCGCGATAGGCCGCGGCGGAATGATCACCAAAGTCGTCGCCGCCAAGCGCGCAGCGCGCAGCGGTGCCGACACCCACATTGCCTCGGGAAAAGAGCCCGATGTATTGCCGCGCCTGGTCCAGGGACAGTCCATCGGCACCCTGCTTCGCGCTGACACCTCGCCCCTCGCGGCACGAAAACAATGGCTTGCCGACCACGTCCAGGTTGCTGGTCGAATCAGAATCGATGCTGGAGCGGAAAATGCGCTCCGACTGGGCGGGAAAAGCCTTCTTCCGATTGGCGTATCCGCAATTGAGGGGCAATTCGAGCGAGGCGCTGTAGTCGCCTGCATTACACCTCAAGGCACAGAAATCGCACGCGGCCTGGTCAACTACGGCGCTGCTGAATCACGCAAGATTGCAGGAAAGGCCTCGTCGGAAATCGAGATGATCCTCGGCTATGTGGATGAGCCCGAACTGATCCACCGGGACAATCTGGTTCTTCTCTGAACGGAATCGGACAGCGCTTCAGCCTTCACCGGCCAGAAAAAAACGGTGGCGCCTTGAAGCTGCCGCTCTTCAGCAAGTTGACCACCTGCCCGGCATTCTGGGCAACCAGCGCATCGGGACAAAAAAACATCGCTGCCAGCTCAGCGTAATGATTGGTGGCAGATTTTGAGTAGGCAATCCATGCAGAATTACGCGCCTGCGCCCAAGTCTTGTCGGGTCGTCCCACAGCATAGAGCTTGCGTTCACGGGTCTCGCAGCGCAACCCTTCAAAACTGATGTTTTCGCTGCCGCTGGCGCTGCGCGCCACCAGGACGTACCGGACGACACCATCCTTACCCACATCTATCGTACTGGCATCCACCAGAAATTGAAACGTCCGGGCAACCTCTATCCGGGCAACAAGCAGATTCTCCGCCTTGGGAAACGCCGGCAACCTGGCCTGCTGCTCCACCCACTCCTGCTCGTCAAAATCACGTGCGAACAACTGCGCGAACGCGTGAAAACAAATGCTCCAGGCCGCAATCGCAAGCCCGCAAAAAACAACCGGATTTTTCAGTTTCAATAGAGATCCTTGGCCAGTGCCCTCTGGGCATCCGGCGACAACACTACAGATTGGGCATATGCGGGATGGTCTATCCCGGTCGAGAGCGCGACACCGTACTTTAGTGCCGCCGCCATTTCATTCGTCAGCTCAAAACGCAGGAAATGCACCGCCGAGGTTTTTTGCCCATTGTCCCTTTCGAGATCTTCGTCGGCGATCGCCCAAACCTTCTTGCAACCCTCGACCTGCACCCAGGTCTTGTCTTCGATGCCAATCAAGCGCCCGAGCCACACCCGCCTTTCCTCCGGATCGGGGAACTCGATCATCATGGTCGCCTTGAAATTCCGGCCATCGGGAACCAGCGGGTTGTAGGCATCCAGTTCATCCTGGATGAGATCCTCCTCGAAAATACGCTCCGCCCTTAGCATTTCCTGAATCTGGTAGCGGACGGTAAGTTCATCTTCGAAAATCAAGGTTACATGCTCGCCGAGGGATATCTTGCGCAGCTTTTTGTGCGCCATGACTTCGGCGCGGAAAGCTGAACGCTGCCGGGAATAGGCTTCCAAGGTAAGCAGGCTGTCTCTGGTAATTCTGGGCATGCTGCCGGATGTCATCGCCATCAAAGTCCGTAAGCAATGCGAAGCAGGGTTAGCGGATGCTCCTTCTTCGCCCGGGTGTCGCCCATGCCCTGCTCGATATGGCGCGCGGCAATCGCGCAATCCGAACTGATGTAATCCGGATCATCCGTAGCCATCTGCCTGAATACGGGCCGGCCGATCTTCATGGAATTGTCAAAAAACTCTGACTTCACGCCCCAGGTGCCATCATGTCCTGAGCAGCGCTCAACGGTGTTGATCGTCGTCCCGGGCACCATCTGCAGCATCTCGCGGGTCTTCTGTCCGACATTCTGCACCCGGGAATGGCAGGGGATGTGGTACGAAACACGCCCAAGCTCACGGACAAACCCGGTCTTCAGCAAACCATCCCGATGGCGCAGGACAAAATACTCAAAAGGATCGAACATGGCATCGCTCACCGCCTTCACGTCGGCGTCATCCGGAAACAAAAGCGGCAACTCTTGCTTGAACATCAGCGTGCATGACGGCACTGCAGTCACGATCGCATAGCCCTCTCTGACCAGCGCCACAAGCGGTGGAATATTCACCGCCTTCAGTTTCGCCACGGCATCCAGGTCACCAAGCTCCAGCTTTGGCATGCCGCAGCAGGCTTCTTTCTCGACGAGGCAGTAAGGAATTTCATTGTGGTCGAGCAGAGCCAGCAGATCATGCCCGATGCCCGGCTCGTTGTAGTTGACGTAGCAGGTAGAAAAGACAGCGACCTTGCCCGGCGTGCTTTTCCCGTCCCTGACCGCATGCGTGGCCGATGTCGCGGCAGAGCTCCTGAATCGCGACGGGCTGTAAGGCGGCAGCTTGCGATCCCTGTGCACGCCAATCACTTTCTCCATGACCGCACGCGCCGCGCCATTGGCGTTTACCGCATTAACGGTTTGCGCCACAACCGGAATCGCAGCGAGCTTGCCTAGCGCATCAGTAGAGGAAAGCAACCGGTCGCGAAAGCTGACCTCGCCTTTCTTGAACTTCACCGCCTTGGCCCTCAGCATCAGATGCGGAAAATCGACGTTCCATTCATGCGGCGGCACATACGGGCATTTGGTCATGTAGCACAGATCACACAGGTAACACTGATCCACGACCTTCCAGTAATCCTTCTTGTCGACCGCGTCCATCTCCCCGGTATTGCCGTCGTCGATGAGATCAAACAGCGTAGGAAACGACGTGCACAGGCTGACGCAGCGGCGGCAACCATGACAGATGTCATAGACCCGGTGGAGCTCGTCGGCAAGTTTGGCCACGTCATAAAAATCGACGGACTGCCAGTCAAGCGGATGGCGTGTAGGGGCTTTCAGCCCGCCTTCGCGTGTGCTCATGGGATTCGATTGAGGCGTAGTACCGCAGGTGGGTGACGCGACGGCGTCAGCCGACCTGCGGGGTTGTACTTCCCGGAACTGCTAGTCGACGAGCGCGTCCAGTGCCTTCTGGAAGCGATTGGCATGCGAGCGCTCAGCCTTGGACAGGGTTTCGAACCAGTCGGCAATTTCGTCGAAACCTTCGCCACGGGCCTCCTTGGCCATGCCCGGGTACATGTCGGTGTACTCGTGTGTCTCGCCCGCAATGGCTGCTTTCAGGTTGTTGCGGGTACCGCCAATAGGGAGGCCGGTTGCGGGATCGCCACACTGCTCCAGATACTCGAGGTGACCATGTGCATGACCGGTTTCACCTTCAGCGGTTGAGCGGAACACCGCAGCAACATCGTTCTGGCCCTCAACGTCTGCTTTTGCTGCGAAATACAGATAGCGGCGAATGGCTTGGGATTCTCCGGCAAACGCAGCCTTAAGATTGTCTTGGGTTTTAGAGCCCTTGAGTTTCATGGTTGCCTCCTTTGATGAAATTAGAGTAAATCTAATATGTAGATCAAGTTTAGTTTCGGTGGGTTTTGACGTCAAGCGCTCCTGTCACACGGCCTCGCACACACAGCAACGCGACACCCGGGCTTTCCAGCAACGCTAAACACCGGGCATATACCCGGGCGCACCTTCCTGCCCACCACGGTGGTCGCGAGACAAATAGTGGGACAACTCCGTCAGCGCCTGCTGATAGACCTCCCGCTTGAATTCAATGACAGCACCCAGCGGCGCCCAGTATTCGTGCCAGCGCCACGCATCAAATTCCGGCTTGACATTGGCACGCAACGACACATCGCTATCACGGCCAACCAGACGCAGCAGAAACCAGATCTGCTTCTGACCGCGGTAATTGCCGCGCCACTCACGCCTCAGCCACTGTGTCGGTACTTCGTAACGAAGCCAGTTGCGGGTGCGTCCAAGGATTTTCACGTGTTCGGGCAGCAACCCGACCTCTTCCTGCAATTCGCGATACATCGCCTGCACCGGCGTCTCGCCGTGCTTGATGCCGCCTTGCGGAAACTGCCACGAATGTTCCCTGACCCGTTTGCCCCAAAAGACCTCGTTGCGCCAGTTGCACAGAATGATGCCGACGTTCGGGCGATAGCCTTCTCGATCGAACATGCTTGTTCCAGCAAAGATTGATTACAGTCATTCTTTCACATTTCCCTTCTTAATTGAAGGCGACTTGCCCGGCACCAGCGACACCCCGCAGCGCATGCTTCAAGTAAAATGTGCCGCCGTTTGCTCCCGATTGAACACCGACCAGAAAGTTTTCATGCGCGCCAGCCGTTTTTTCATTTCCACCCTCAAGGAAGCCCCCTCGGACGCGGAAATCGTCAGCCACCGCCTGATGTTGCGCGCCGGACTCATCCGCCGCCTGGCCGGTGGGATATACACCTGGATGCCCCTGGGCCTTAAAGTACTCCGCAAGGTCGAGGCAATTGTGCGGGAAGAAATGAATCGCTCCGGCGCAATCGAATTGTCCATGCCGCTCGTCCAGCCTGCCGAGTTGTGGCAGGAATCGAAGCGCTGGCAGGCCTACGGCCCGGAACTGCTGCGCTTCAAAGACCGGCATGACCGGGACTTCGTGATCCAGCCCACCTCGGAAGAGGTGGTCACGGACATCGCACGCAACGAGATTCGCAGCTATCGCCAGCTGCCGGTACACTTCTACCAGATTCAAAGCAAGTTCCGCGACGAACGCCGCCCGCGCTTCGGCGTGATGCGCGGGCGCGAGTTCCTCATGAAAGATGGCTACTCGTTCCACGCGAATTACGAAGATCTGGAGCGCGAGTACCGGAGCATGTATGAGACCTACGGCCGGATATTTACACGCCTCGGTCTGCAGTTTCGCGCGGTGGCCGCCGACACCGGCTCCATTGGCGGCACGGGGTCGCATGAATTCCATGTACTGGCCGACTCCGGCGAAGATGCCATTGCGTTCTGTGCTGACTCGGACTACGCCGCAAACGTCGAACTGGCTGAAGCAGTAGCCCCGGCGGCGCCCCGCGTCACGCCAGATGCTGCCATGACCAAGGTACCCACGCCTAGCAGGAAAACCTGCGAGGAAGTCACCGAACTGCTCGGACTCCCGCTGCAGCAATCGGTGAAAGCCATCGCCCTGGTCCACGAAGACGAGCAAGGCAAACCGGGTGCCTTCCATCTGCTGCTGGTACGCGGTGACCACACGCTGAACGAAATCAAGGCGTGCAAGCTGGAGGGGCTCTCCCCCTTCAGATTCGCCACTGAAGCTGAAATCCGACAGCACATGGGCTGCGAGGCCGGCTACATCGGCCCGGTCGGCGTGGAAGGCAGCGTGCGTGTGATCGCCGACCGCACCGTGGCCGCGATGAGTAATTTTGTCTGTGGCGCCAACGAGGCGGGCTTTCACCTGACCGGCGTCAACTGGGGGCGCGACCTGCCCGAACCTTCGGTGGTCGCCGACATCCGCAACGTGCTAAAAGGTGACCCGAGTCCCGACGGCAAGGGCACGCTAGAACTGTGCCGCGGCATCGAAGTGGGGCATATCTTCCAGCTGCGCACCAAGTATGCGGAAGCATTGAAGTGCACCTTCCTCGATGAAACCGGCAGACAGCGGATGATGGAAATGGGCTGCTATGGCATTGGCGTCACGCGCATCGTCGGCGCCGCCATTGAGCAGGGCAACGATGACCGGGGCATCATCTTCCCAGATGCCATCGCACCGTTCCGCCTCGCCATCATTCCCATTGGCATGAAGAAAAACGACGCGGTGCGTGCCGCTGCCGAGAAGCTCTATGCAGACATGCAGGCCGCCGGCATCGATGTACTGCTTGATGACCGCGACGAACGTCCCGGCGTGCTGTTTGCCGACATGGAACTGACCGGCATACCGCACCGCATCGTCATCGGCGAGCGCGGCCTCAAGGAAGGCCTGATCGAATACCAGGGACGCCGCGACAAGGAAGCGCAGCGCATTGCACTTGCCGACTGTGCCGCGTTCCTGCTCGGACGACTCCAGAGCTGATGTCCCTGCGCCGCTACGCTAGCATTCTGCTTGTCGGCACGGCGATCGCAGGTGAAGCGTCGGCGGGCAATCAAATGTATGAACCACTGGCCGCCAGCGTGCGCGCCGGCTTGCATGCCTCAATTGCCGACAAACCAGCGCCCCGCCACGGTTTTTCCAACTCGCTGGAAGCCGTCAACTGGCTGAGCGAAATGTCGCGCCGCCTGGAGCGGCGCATACCGAACTTCGAAACACGTCTGGAGTTTCTACGCACGGTGCATTACGAGGCCACCCGGTTTGGACTCGATCCACAGCTGCTGCTGGCCCTGATCCAGGTTGAAAGCAACTTCCGCAAGCACGCCGTTTCCGATGCTGGTGCCCGCGGGTACATGCAGGTCATGCCGTTCTGGATCGGTATCATCGGCAACAATGGTGACCGGTTGTTCGAGCTGCGCACGAACCTGCGCTACGGCTGCGTCATCCTGCGGCACTATCTGGACATCGAAAAAGGGAATGTATTCCGCGCACTGGGCCGCTACAACGGCAGTCTGGGAAAACCGGAGTATCCCAATCTGGTGAACGCGGTGCTGCGCAATTCATGGAATTACGACCACAGCCTGGCGAAAGCCTCTTCACCCCCCCACCACCAATGCAATAGCGCCAAGTCCGCCTGCGCAGGCCTCTAGACAGGAAACGCGGCGCTGATCGTCTTTTGCACGGCCAGCGCAGCCGCACGGGGATCGGCAGCCTGGCGGATGGGCCGGCCCACAACAATGTAATCAGCACCATTGGCAAAAGCCTGGGCAACATCCACGGTGCGCTTCTGGTCATCCACCGGCTTGTTCTCCACCGGCCTTATGCCCGGTGTCACCACCAGTACCCTGGAGCCCAGTTCGCGCTTCAGCGCCGGCGCCTCAAGGCCCGAGGAAATCACGCCATCACAGCCCGCCTCCAGCGCCCGCCGGGCGCGGGACAGGACCAGTTTCTCGACATCCACCTGGAAACCAAGGTCATCCAGATCGCCACGATCAAGGCTGGTCAGTGCGGTGACCGCAAGAATCTTCACCTCGCCTTTTTCTCGCCCCGCAGCTTCCAGCATGGCCTGGTTGCCATGCACGGTGGCAAAGGTCACGCCGCGATTGCGCAGGCCCCGCACCGCCGCTTGCACTGTTTCCGGCACATCGAAAAACTTCAGATCGACAAAGACCTTGTTGCCGCGTGCAACCAGCCAGTCAATAAGTTCGAAGTAGCCGCCGGCCATGAACAGTTCCAGGCCAATCTTGTAGAAACAGGCGGCATCGCCCAGCGCGGTGACAAAAGCCTTCGCCTCGTCCGCTGAGCGCAGGTCAAGTGCGACGATCAGCCGCTCACATGCCGGAATGGATTTAGTGGGGGGAGTGGAAGCTGTGGACATGACAGAGCCGATAAAAGGTTGCTCGCATTTTAGCCCATCCCCCGCGCCCCTTCGGGCTTCCAGATCAAGCCGCAACCGGTTTTGGCGGGCAGTCCAGAAGGTCGCGCACGCTCATGGCCAGGGCCGTATCCAGCCCCGCCGCCAATTGCGTCAGCACGGATGCAAGCCCCGGATGCGCGGCCACCGCAGCGAGCGACTGCGGGGACAGGACAAAACGCCGACAGACATCGGACATGCGTATCGCAGCCGAGTCGCAGATCAATGCCCACCGGCCCCCATCCACATGGCCGGCCCATCCGGCGGCGGCCAATGACTCCAGCAGTCGCTCGCAATGGTCGCGTGGCAGGTGCGTCCGTGCCGCGATTCGCGCCAGATCGATGACCTCCCCGCTTGCATGGGCTTTTGCGAGGACAATCAGAATTTCAGTGGCCTCGCAGAATTCCAGGCCCTGTACCGTCGCGCGCGAAGCACGCAGATGCCCGTAATCCGGCAGGCTGGCGGTCACGACTGCCCCCAGCACCGTGACTACCCATGAAAGATAGATCCACAGCAGGAATATCGGAAAAGTGGCGAAGGTCCCGTACACCATCGTATAGGTCGGCACTTTGGAAACGTAGACCGCAAATCCACGCTTGGCCAGTTCGAACAACACCCCCGCCACCACGCCGCCGATCAAGGCATGGCGGAACTCGATGGTTCGCGCCGGAACAATGAAGTACAGCAAGGTGAAGGTGGCAATGGTCAGCACAAAGGGCACCAGCCACAACACCGCGACGCCCAGCAGCGGCACGGCCCTGGAGAGCCCGGCGGATGCGCTGACCAGATACGAAGTCATCGTCAGACTGGCCCCGATCAGTACCGGCGCAAGCGTGAGAATGGCCCAGTACACGACAATGCGCTGCACCAGAGGGCGCCGGCGCTTCAACTGCCAGATGATGTTGAAGGCACGCTCGATGTTGAGCATGGTCAGGAAGGATGTCGCCGCCAGCACCGACAGGCCGAGCAGCGTCAGGCGACCGGCGCGCTGGGAAAACTGGTCGATGTAGCGTAATACCGTCTTGCCGATCTGTTCGGGCAGGACATGTGAAG
>CAMCYY010000075.1 GCA_945885335.1 Bordetella parapertussis | reverse complement strand
GCAACGCCAGAATCAGGAACTCGCGCCCGTTGATATCCTTCAATTCGGCGACATGGCTGTTCGCAATCTCGCCAAAAATCACCCGCTTGTACATCCACAGCGTGTAGGCGGCACCAAAGATCAATGTGGTCGCGGCGAGGAAGGCAATCCAGAAGTTGTACTTCATGGCACCCATGATGACCATGAACTCACCGACGAAACCCGAGGTTGCCGGCAGGCCGCAATTGGCCATCGCAAAAAACATCAGGAAGGCGGCGAACTTCGGCATGGTATTCACTACACCGCCGTAATCGGCGATCTGGCGCGAATGCATGCGGTCGTACATCACCCCGACGCACAGGAACATGGCAGCGGAGATGAAGCCGTGCGAAATCATCTGGATCAGCGCGCCCTCGATGCCCCAGGCGTTGAAGATGAAAAAGCCCAGAGTCACAAAGCCCATGTGCGAAATCGACGAATAAGCAATCAGCTTCTTCATGTCCGACTGCGCCAGCGCCACGAGGCCGATGTAGACAACGGCAATCAGGGAAAGGGTAATCATGAAACCGGACAGCGCATGGCTGGCGTCGGGGAGGATGGGCAGCGAGAAGCGGATGAAGCCGTAGGCGCCCAGTTTAAGCATGATCGCCGCCAGCACCGCCGAGCCGCCGGTCGGCGCCTCCACGTGGGCGTCCGGCAGCCAGGTATGCACCGGCCACATCGGCACCTTCACCGAGAAGGCCAGCAGGAAGGCGATGAACAGCAGTATCTGCGCCTCCATTGTCAGCGGCAGGTTGTGGTAATCAAGGATGGAGAAGCTGCCGCCTGACTTGTTGTACAGGTACAGGAAGGCCACCAGCATCAGCAGCGAGCCGAGCAGCGTGTAGAGGAAGAACTTGATCGCCGCATAGACCCGGTTCGCCCCGCCCCATACGCCGATGACGATGTACATCGGAATCAGGCTTGCCTCGAAGAACACATAGAACAGCACCGCATCCAGCGCCGCGAACACGCCGTTCATCAGTCCGGACATGATCAGGAAGGCCGCCATGTACTGTGCCACGCGCGTCTTGATAACCTCCCAGCCAGCAATCACGACCAGCACAGTGATGAAACTGTTCAACAGGATGAACAGCACACTGATGCCGTCTACGCCGAGGTGGTAATTGATGTTGAAACGCTCTATCCACGGCTTGTTGATGACGAACTGCATAGCGCTGCTGGTGATATCGAAATCCGCGAACAGCGGAATCGTGACCAGCAGGCCGGCAATCGCCCCCACCAGCGCGATGACCCGTGCTTCACGTGCATTGCGGTCAGACCCGCTCGCCAGCACAACCAGCCCCGCGATGACGGGAATCCAGATGGCGAGACTGAGCCAGGGAGCTTGTACAGGCATCACGCTACCTCACCCAATTTGCAAACAGGGATGTCACGTCGAACACCCAGACAAACAGCAGGACCGACACACCGATGATCATGGCAAACGCATACTGGTAGATGTAACCCGATTGCAGCCAGCGCACCACGCCGGCAATCCATCCGACCAGGCGGGCGGTGCCGTTGACCATGATGCCGTCGATGATCGTGACGTCACCAAAGCGCCACAGGGCAGTGCCGAGCCTGACCGCACCGCTGGCGAAAAACCACTGATTGAACGTATCGAAGCCGTACTTGTTCTCCAGGATGCGGACCACAGGAGCCAGACGCCCGCGCACCACCGCCGGCAGGTCGGGCCGCAGGATGTACAGGTACCAGGCGGTCGCGAGCCCTGCCACCGCCATCCAGAACGGCAGCGTGGTCAGGCCATGGCCCATCATGCCGAACACGCCATGGAATTCGCGGCCCATCTCGGCAATCCACCCATGGTTTTCAGCTACAAAAATTGCATTGCCGAAATAGTTGCCATACACCACAGTGCCAATCAGCCAGCCGGCGCAGATTGATGGAATGGCCAGCAGCACCAGCGGCACGGTTACCACAGCCGGTGACTCATGCGGCGTGCCACCATGGCCGTGGGCATCGTGGCTAACGTGTCCATGTTCCGCGTGGCTGTCGAAACGCTCCTTGCCATGAAAAGCGAAGAACACCAGCCGGAAGGAATACAGCGCACCGACGAAAACACCCAACAGCGCCGCCACGTAGGCAATGCCGGCACCCGGTGTCTGGGATGCATGTAGCGCCTCGATGATGGTGTCCTTGGAGAAAAATCCGGCAAAGGGCGGAAAGCCGGCATTGGCCAGCGCACCGATCAACACCACGGCGTAAGTGACCGGCAGATACTTGCGCAGGCCGCCCATCTTGCGCATGTCCTGCTCATGGTGCATGGCGATGATCACCGAACCTGCGCCCAGGAACAGCACTGCCTTGAAGAAGGCATGGGTCATGAGATGGAACATGGCTGCGGAGTAAGCCGAGGCGCCCAGCGCCATGGTCATGTAGCCCAGTTGCGACAGCGTTGAATAGGCCACCACTCGCTTGATGTCGTACTGCACCACCGCAATCAGCGCCATGAAGAAAGCCGTGATGGCACCGATCACCAGTACAAAGGACAGCGCCGCCTGTGACAGCTCGAACAGGTGCGACATGCGAGACACCATGAAAATGCCGGCTGTAACCATGGTTGCGGCATGGATCAGGGCGGAAATCGGCGTCGGACCTTCCATCGAATCAGGCAGCCAGACGTGCAGCGGGAATTGCGCCGACTTGCCCATGGCACCGATGAACAGGCCGATGCAAATCACCGTGATCACCAGATACGGCGTGCCCGGAAACAGTTCCATGGTCTTGGTCGCCATATCCGGGGCGCGCTTGAAGACCTCCACGTAATCCAGCGTGCCGAAATGCACCAGCACCAGCGCAATGCCCAGGACGAAACCGAAATCACCGACCCGGTTGACCAGGAAGGCCTTGAGGTTCGCGTAGATCGCCGTGGGCCGCTTGTACCAGAAGCCGATCAGCAGATAGGACACCAGGCCCACCGCTTCCCAGCCGAAGAACAGCTGGAGGAAGTTGTTGCTCATCACCAGCATCAGCATGGAGAACGTGAACAGCGAAATATAGGAGAAGAAACGCTGGTAGCCGGGATCCTCGGCCATGTAGCCGATTGTGTAGATGTGAACCATGAGCGACACGAAGGTCACCACGATCATCATCAGCGCGGAGAGCCGGTCGATCATGAAACCGACCTCGAAGCGGGCACCGCCGGAGGTCAGCCAGGTATAGACCGCGCCGTTGAATACTTCCCCGCTCAGCACCTCGGACATGACCACGCAGGAGGCGGCAAGGGATACCGCGACACCAAGGATGGTCACCCAGTGCGCGCCGGCACGGCCGATCTTGCGGCCGAAAAAACCGGCAATGATCGCGCCCAGCAGTGGCGCAAGTGGAACGATTAGGTAAAGCGCTTTCATCTTTTATATAGGCACGGGCAACCTGCCCCGCGCCTTCTCCTAGCCTTTCAGTCCATCCAGATCGTCGACGTTGATGGTATTGAGGTTGCGGAACAGCACCACGAGTATTGCGAGCCCGATTGCCGACTCCGCCGCCGCCACCGTCAGTATGAAAAACACGAACACCTGCCCAGCCATGTCGCCCAGGTAATGGGAGAAGGCGATGAAGTTCAGGTTGACCGCGAGCAGCATCAGCTCGATCGCCATCAACAGGATGATCACGTTCTTGCGGTTCAGGAAAATGCCCACCACGCTGATCGCGAACAGCAGCGCGCCGAGGATTAGAAAATGGGAGAGTGACAGCGCGGCCATCATGGCTTAGTCCTTCTTTTCCGAAGGCATGGACACCAGGCGCACCCGGTCGGCGCGCTTCACCGCGACCTGCTGCGACGGGTTCTGGTACTTCGTGTCCTTGCGCTTCCTCATGGTCAGCGCGATCGCGGCGATGATGGCCACCAGCAGCACCACAGCAGCCAGCTCGAAGGGATAGACGTAGTCGGTATAGAGCAGGCGCCCCAGCTCACGGGTGTTGCTGTAGTTTGCACCCGGATCAGCCGGCGCCGGCATGGCCTGCAGGCGGAAGTAGCGTCCGCCCAGCACCAACACCATTTCAAGGATCATCAGCAAGGCAATCGTCGCGCCCAGCGGCAGATAACTCCAGAACCCCTCGCGCAGGCGATCGAGGTTGATGTCCAGCATCATGACCACGAACAGGAAAAGCACCATCACCGCGCCGACATAGACCAGCACCAGCGTGATGGCGAGAAATTCGGCGCGCAGCAGCATCCAGATCGCCGATGCCGTGAAAAAGGCCAGTACCAGAAACAGCGCCGAATGCACCGGGTTGCGCGCCGTGATGACGCGCAGCGCGGCAAACAGCATGATCGCCGCGAAAATGTAGAAGATGATGGTTTCAATGTTCATGCTGATTTCCGCCGCTACCGGTACGCCGCATCGCTGGCGCGATCCTTGGCGATCTGTTCTTCATAGACGTCGCCGACCTTGAGCAGCATTTCCTTGGTGTAGTACAGGTCGCCGCGCTTTTCGCCGTGGTATTCGAACAGCCGCGTCTCGACAATGGAGTCCACCGGACAGGACTCTTCGCAGAAGCCGCAGAAAATGCACTTCGTGAGGTCGATGTCATAGCGCGTGGTGCGGCGCGTGCCGTCGTCACGTACTTCGGATTCGATCGTGATCGCCAGCGCCGGGCACACCGCCTCACACAGCTTGCAGGCGATGCAGCGCTCTTCCCCGTTCGGATAGCGGCGCAGAGCATGCAGGCCGCGGAAGCGCGGGCCCTGCGGGGTTTTTTCCTCGGGGAACTGTACCGTGATCTTGCGCGCAAAAATGTGCCGCCCGGTCAAGGCCATGCCCTTCAGCAGCTCGAGGAGCATGAAGGTCTTGAAGAAATCGCGGATCGCGTCAGCCATGTTCGTCGCCCTTACTTCCAGATGTTCCAGGGCGTCTGCATCCAGGCCCCGACAAGGACCAGCCAGACGATGGTGATTGGAATGAACACCTTCCAGCCCAGACGCATGATCTGGTCATAGCGATAGCGCGGGAAGCTCGCGCGCAGCCACAGGAAAATAGTCACAATCAGGAACATCTTCCCGAACAGCCAAAGGAAGGGCCAAACGCCGGTGGAAGGCAGGAAACCGAACGGTGCGGCCCAGCCGCCGAAGAACATGATCGCAGTCAGCGTGGCAATCAGGATCATGTTCGCGTATTCGGCAAGGAAGAAGGTCGCGAAACCCATGCCTGAATACTCGACCATGTGGCCGGCGACAATTTCCGATTCGCCCTCGACCACGTCAAAGGGCGCGCGGTTCGTTTCCGCCACACCCGAGATGAAGTACACCACCACCATGGGCAGCAGCGGCAGCCAGTTCCAGGACAGGAAGTTCCAGCCCTGATCGACAAAAACGCCCTTGCCCTGCCCGTTCACGATATCCGACAGGTTGAGGCTATGCGACACCATGAGCACGCACACCAGTGCAAAGCCCATGGCGATTTCGTAGGCAACAATCTGCGCTGCAGAGCGCATGGCACCGAGGAAGGCGTATTTCGAATTGGACGCCCAGCCGGCGATGATCACGCCATAGACACCCATCGAGGTCATGGCCATGAGGTAAAGGATGCCGGCGTCGACGTCGGCCAGCACCACGTCCGGGCCAAACGGTACAACGGCCCAGGCCGCCAGGGCCGGTCCCAGCGCAAGGACCGGCGCGAGAACAAACAGAAACTTGTTGGAACCCGACGGAATAATGAGTTCCTTGACCAGCGCCTTGAGGCCGTCGGCGATGGGTTGGAACAGGCCCAGAGGCCCGACACGGTTCGGCCCCAGACGAATCTGGATCCAGCCGATGAACTTGCGCTCCCACAGCGTGAGATAGGCCACGCAACCCAGCAGGGGCAGCACGATGCAAAGGATCAGCACCAGAGTCTTGATACCCGTGAAGGCATAGGCCCCCCAGGGCGCGCCCAGCCCGGAGACGAGATAGCTCTCGAAGGCCTGGACCAGTTCCATCAGGCCTTCTCCACCATGATCGCGCCACTCATTGCGCCCAGCGCGGCCGTCGCCGGATGCGCAGCTGCCACCCGGACCACACCATCAGGCAGGCCGGCGTCCAGCATTACTTCGAGGACGGTTTCGCCGGCCTGGCGGACTTTCACCCGGTCACCCGCCACCACGCCAAGGCGCTGTGCCAGTGCAGGCGATAATCTCGCCGCCGGTGCCCTGGCATCGCGGGTCTGTTGCAGCGACTCAGCCCGGCGCACGATGGCATCCGAGAAATAGACAGGGACATCGGCCAGGCGTTGCAGGCCGGCCTCAGCCGTGCCCTTCAGCGCAATGCTCATGCCTTCAATGCCGTTGCCGAGCTTCGAAGCCAGCGTCGCCGTATTACAGGCGGCGTCGCGTACTGCTTCGCTCTGATCGTACTCAAAGCCTTCAACACCGAGCAGATTGCCCAGCACCCTGAGAATTTTCCAGCCGGGACGGGCATCGCCCAGGGGCTTCACGACGCCATTGAAGCTTTGTGCCCGGCCTTCGCAATTGACGAAGGTGCCCGAGGTCTCGGTGAACGGCGCCAGCGGCAGGATCACGTCGGCATGCACGGGCAGCTGTCCGCGGTACGCACTCAGGGCCACAACGAATTCAGCCGATTTGAGTGCCGACACCGCCTGCACCGGGTCATGGCAATCCAGGTCCGGCTCGACACCGACCAGCACATAAGCCTTGCGCGGTGCGCGCAGCATGTCCGCCGCGTTCAGTCCTTTGCCCTGCGGCACGCATCCGGCGATGTAACCACCAACGGCATTCGCGCCCTGCCCGAGGAAACCGAAACGCCCGCCGCTCAATTCCGCGAGCAATTGGGCTAGAACCTGGAGCTCAGCGGCACACGGATGCTGCTCGGCCAAGTGGCCAAGGAGAATGCCAACGGACTTGCCAGACGCCAGGCTTGCTGCAATCTTGCGTGAGCTCTCGGCAACTTCCAGTCCTGCTACCGCTGCAGGGACCGTGGCACTCTTCGCCTCGGCCAGCGCCTTCACAATCTGGCCCAGGGTTCCGGGCAGCGACTGCGGCGCCACGATAGCCTTGTTCGCCACGTTCATCAGCAGTTCGTCGTCTGCCGAATGGAGGATGTTCAGTTGCAGTGCGCGTTTCGCTGCCAGGCGCAGGCGCGCCGCCAGCAGCGGATGATCCTTGCGCAGGAAAGAGCCCACGACCAGAACGCGATCGAGGTTGCCGATGTCGGTAACAGCCATGCCCAGCCAGGGCACGCCTTTGCGGCGGCCGTCGGCCGAGAAGTCACTGTTGCGCAGGCGGAAATCGACATTGTCCGAACCAATCCCGCGCAGCAGCTTCTGCGTGAGATACATTTCTTCGAGCGTGGCATTCGGGCTCACCAGCGCACCGATGGCTTCGCCGCCCTCGGCGGCCTTGATCGCAGCCAGGCGCTTCGCGACATGCTCCAGCGCCACCTGCCAATCGACTTCATGCCATTCGCCGCCGTCCTTCACCATGGGCCGCGTCAGACGGTCTTCCGAATTCAGGCCTTCGTAGGAGAAGCGATCGCGATCCGAGATCCAGCACTCATTGACCTCTTCGTTTTCGCGCGGCACCACACGCATGACCTTGTTCTGCTTAATCTGCACGATCAGGTTCGCGCCAAGGCTGTCATGCGGTGACACCGACTTGCGCCGGCTCAGTTCCCAGGTGCGGGCGCTGTAGCGGAAGGGCTTGGAGGTCAGCGCGCCCACCGGACAGATGTCGATCATGTTGCCCGAAAGCTCGGAATCGACGCTCTTGCCGACAAACGAAACGATTTCTGAATGCTCGCCGCGGCCCACCATCCCCAATTCCATGACGCCGGCGACTTCCTGGCCAAAGCGCACGCAGCGGGTGCAATGGATGCAGCGTGACATTTCTTCCGCAGAGACCAGCGGCCCCATGTTCTTGTGGAACACCACGCGCTTGGGTTCGGCATAGCGCGAGGCGCTGCCGCCGTAGCCGACGGCCAGATCCTGCAACTGGCATTCGCCGCCCTGGTCGCAGATCGGACAGTCCAGCGGATGATTGATGAGCAGGAATTCCATCACGCCGTTCTGCGCCTTCTTAGCCGCATCGGAATGGGTCCAGACCTTCATGCCATCGGTTACCGGCGTAGCGCAGGCCGGCATCGGCTTGGGCGCCTTTTCTACCTGCACCAGGCACATGCGGCAGTTCGCCGCTATGGAGAGCTTCTTGTGATAGCAGAAGTGCGGCACGAACACGCCCAGCTTGTTCGCCGCTTCCATGACCGTCGCACCGTGAGGTACCTGTACGCTCTTGCCGTCAACTTCCAGGGTGAGCAGGGCCATTTATGCGATCTCGGTTACGTTGTGGGCAGTGCCATACGCGCCCGCCCTGCCCCACTTCGGCTGTACGTCCGGGCCGGTGACGAGGCAGTGCTTGTTCTGGATGTGATATTCGAATTCCGGCCGGAAATGCTTCAGGAAGCTCTTCACCGGCAGCGCCGCAGCGTCGCCCAGTGCGCAGATCGTGCGGCCGGCGATGTTATCGGCCACATTGTCGAGCAGCGCCAGGTCTTCCATGCGCCCCTGCCCGGTCTCGATGCGATGCACGACGCGATACAGCCAGCCGGTGCCTTCGCGGCAGGGCGTGCACTGGCCACAGGATTCTTCGTAATAGAAATACGACAGCCGCTCCAGCGCCCGCACCATGCAGGTCGTCTCGTCCATGACGATCACCGCGCCGGAGCCCAGCATGGAGCCGGCCTTGGCGATGGAGTCATAGTCCATGTCGGTCGCCATCATGATTTCGGCCGGTAGCACCGGCATCGACGAGCCGCCGGGAATGACGGCTTTCAACTTTTTGCCGCCGCGCACACCGCCGGCCATTTCCAGAAGCGTCGAGAAAGGCGTGCCCAGCTTCACTTCGTAATTACCGGGCTTGTTGACGTGTCCGGATACCGAGAACAGCTTCGTGCCGCCATTGTTCGGCTTGCCTAGAGCGAGAAAGGCATCGGCGCCGTTGCGCACAATCCAGGGAACGTTGGCGAAGGTCTCCGTGTTGTTGATCGTGGTCGGCTTGCCGTACAGGCCGAAGCTGGCAGGGAACGGCGGCTTGTAGCGCGGCTGGCCCTTCTTGCCTTCCAGGGACTCGAGCAGCGCGGTTTCCTCGCCGCAAATGTAGGCGCCGTAACCGGCATGCGCGTACAACTCGAAACTGAAATCCGAACCGAGGATGTTCTTGCCAAGGTAACCCGCGGTGCGTGCTTCTTCCAGAGCCTCCTCGAAACGATCGTACACCGACCAGATTTCGCCGTGGATGTAGTTGTAACCCGCCGTCGCACCCATCGAGTAGGCGCCGATGATCATGCCCTCGATCACCGCATGCGGGTTGTAGCGCAGGATGTCGCGATCCTTGCAGGTGCCCGGTTCGCCTTCGTCCGAATTGCACACCAGGTATTTCGCCACCGGCAGCTGGCGCGGCATGAAGCTCCACTTCAGACCGGTCGGGAAGCCTGCGCCGCCGCGGCCGCGCAGGCTGGATTTCTTCAACTCGGCAATCAGCGCGTCCGGCGTCATTTTCTCGGCGATGATCTTCTTCAGCGCGGTATAACCGTCACGCGCCTCGTATTCCTTCAACCGCCAGTTGCTGCCGTCCAGGCCGGCCATCACAATCGCGTCGGGGCCATAGTTCAGCATGTCAGGCCTTTCCCGAAGCCGAATTGCGCAATTCATCGACCAGCGCGTCAAGCTTGTCGCGGGACATGTAGTCGCACATGCGCTTGTTGTTGACCAGCACCACCGGCGCCATGGCGCAGGCGCCCATGCACTCGCCTTCCTTCAGCGTAAAACAGCCGTCAGGCGTAGTCTCGTTGAAATCAATGCCCAGGCGCGCCTTCAGGTGGTCAGCCGCCTCCAGCGATCCCTGCAAGCCGCACGGCAGGCAGGTGCAGATCGTGAGCTTGAATTTTCCGGTGGGCTGCATGTTGTACATGTTGTAGAAGGTCGCGACCTCGTACACGGCTACCGGCGGCATGCCCAGATAGCCGGCCACGAAATTCATGGTCTCGGGAGCGAGCCAGCCCTTTTCGTCCTGCGCGATCACCAGTGCCGCCATCACCGCCGACTGTTTCTGGTCGACGGGGTACTTGGCGATCTCGCGATCGATTTTCTTCAGTGAGTCGGCGTTCAGCATCAGCGGTCTATCTCGCCAAAAACGATGTCCTGGGTGCCGATAATGGCGACCACGTCGGCCAGCATGTGGCCCTTCGACATCTCGGAGAGTGCAGCGAGATGCGGAAAACCCGGCGCGCGTATCTTCAGGCGGTACGGCTTGTTCGCGCCGTCGGACACTGCATAGATGCCGAACTCGCCCTTGGGATGCTCGATCGCCGCATAGGCCTCACCCGGCGGCACGTGCATGCCCTCGGTGAAAAGCTTGAAGTGGTGAATCAGCTCTTCCATGTTGCTTTTCATGTCCACCCGCGACGGCGGCGCCACCTTGTGGTTCGTCGTGATCACCGGGCCGGGGTTTGCGCGCAGCCATTCGATGCACTGGCGGATGATGCGGTTGGACTGACGCATTTCCTCGATGCGCACCAGATAACGGTCGTAGCAGTCGCCGTTCACACCGACCGGAATGTCGAAGTCCATGCGGTCGTAGACTTCATAGGGCTGCTTCTTGCGCAGGTCCCATTCGATGCCAGATCCGCGCAGCATGGCGCCAGTGAAGCCGAGGGCCTTGGCGCGCTCCGGGGTTACGACGCCGATGCCGACGGTGCGCTGCTTCCAGATGCGGTTATCGGTCAGCAGCGTTTCGTATTCATCAACGTGTTTCGGGAAGCGCCTGGTGAAATCCTCGATGAAGTCGAGCAGCGAGCCCTGGCGGTTTTCATTCAACTCGCGCACCTTCTTTGCGCTGCGGTAGGGCGAAGGCAGGTACTGCGGCATGGCACCCGGCAGGTCGCGATAGACGCCACCCGGACGGTAGTAGGCGGCATGCATGCGCGCGCCTGACACCGCCTCGTAGCAGTCCATCAGGTCTTCGCGCTCGCGGAAGCAGTACAGGAATACGGTCATCGCACCGATGTCGATGGCGTGCGCGCCCAGCCATAGCAGGTGGTTCAGGACGCGCGTGATTTCGTCGAACATGACACGGATGTACTGCGCGCGTTCCGGAACGTCGACACCGGTCAGCTTCTCGATTGCCAGGCAGTAGGCGTGCTCGTTGCACATCATGGACACGTAATCCAGCCGGTCCATGTAGGGCAGCGACTGTATCCAGGTCTTGTGCTCGGCCAGCTTCTCGGTGGCGCGATGCAGGAGACCGATATGCGGATCAGCGCGCTGTATGACCTCGCCGTCCAGCTCCAGCACCAGGCGCAACACACCATGCGCAGCAGGATGCTGGGGGCCAAAATTCAGCGTGTAATTTCTGATTTCAGCCATGATCAGATGACCCGCATCAAGGCCGCAACGCAAGCACACTGGCTTGCGAGCTGAATTTCAGCGAATGCTAACTTGCGTTGCGCGCAAGTTAAGCCTCGCATAGCCGGGCGGCCGGAGCTAAAGTTAAGCATGTAATCTCGAATCTCGACCATGGTCAGATCTTCCCGCCCAGGTCACCGTAATTTTGTTCGCGGATGATGCGCGGCGTGATTTCACGCGGCTCAATGCTCACCGGCTGGTAGATCACACGCTTCTGCTCGGGGTCGTAGCGCATTTCCACATTGCCCGACAGCGGAAAATCCTTGCGGAAGGGATGGCCGACGAAGCCATAGTCGGTCAGGATGCGGCGCAGGTCGTCGTGACCGTTGAAAACAATGCCGTACAGGTCAAAGGCTTCACGCTCATACCAGTTCGCGTTCGGCCAGATGCCTGTGAGCGATTCCAGAACCGGAAAATCGTCTTCCGTGCCAAAGGTACGCAGGCGCAGGCGCCAGTTGTGCTTCACCGACAGAAGATGCGATGTCGCAGCGAAGCGCGCAGCAAAACGCTGCGCATCCTCAAGACCATCACCCCAGCCCGAATAATCCACGCCGCAGAGATCGATGAGTTGTTCGAAACCAAGCGCAGCGTTGTCGCGCAATTGCCGGGCCACTGCCAGATAATCCGCAGCCTCGACCACGAGGGTGAGCTCACTCAGCGCCAGCGTCAGGCTTTTTGCCTTGCCGCCAAGAGCTGCTTCCAGCGCATTCTTCAGTGTTTCGAGTTTGGTCGACACGGATTCTTATCGGGCGATGGTGTTGGTGCGTTTGATCTTGTTCTGCAGTTGCACGAGGCCGTAGAGCAGCGCCTCGGCAGTCGGCGGGCAGCCTGGCACATAGACATCAACCGGAACGATACGGTCGCAGCCACGCACCACCGAGTAGCTGTAGTGGTAGTAGCCGCCGCCATTGGCGCAGGACCCCATGGACAGCACCCAGCGCGGTTCAGCCATCTGGTCGTAGACCTTGCGCAGCGCCGGCGCCATCTTGTTGCAAAGCGTGCCGGCAACGATCATGAGGTCGGAATGGCGTGGGCTGGGGCGGAACACGATGCCGAAACGGTCGAGGTCATAACGCGCAGCGCCGGCATGCATCATTTCCACGGCACAGCAGGCCAGGCCGAAGGTCATGGGCCACAGCGATCCGGTACGCGTCCAGTTGATCAGCTTGTCCACCGATGTGGTGACAAAGCCCTGTTGCATCAGTCCGTCAGACGCGCCCATGCAGACCTCTCGTTTGCATCATTCCCATTCCAGCGCGCCTTTTTTCCACTCGTAGATGAAGCCCACGACAAGGATGAGGAGGAAAATCATCATGGCCACGAAGCCGAACAGGCCGATTTCATCCAGCACCACGGCCCAGGGAAAAAGGAAGGCGATTTCAAGGTCGAACAGGATAAACAGGATCGCCACGAGGTAGTAGCGCACGTCGAACTTCATGCGCGCGTCCTCGAAAGCCTCGAAGCCACACTCGTAGGGGGAAAGCTTTTCGCTGTCCGGTCGATTCCAGCCGAGGAGGGTCGAGGCCGCCCAGCCTGCGATGGTCGGACCAGCGCCGACAAAAATCGCGACGACGATGAAGGCGAGGATGGGGAAATAATTCTCGAGCATGGTCAGCTTGCCCTGCCCGGAAAATGAAGCGGCGACGGGGATGCGGCGACGGCG
Source organism: Bordetella parapertussis (assembly GCA_945885335.1). Lineage (GTDB taxonomy): Bacteria > Pseudomonadota > Gammaproteobacteria > Burkholderiales > SG8-39 > CAIYPG01. The sequence goes on along the minus strand of CAMCYY010000075.1, from coordinate 571 downwards.
GTAGCGATGGCAACCTGTTCAGCCTCTACGATCCACCTCACGCAATCACATCCTTATCTCAAATTTGAAACCGGACAGACTTGCCGTCCGTTCCTGGCCGAGCTCTGGCCATTTAGCCTGTTTTGGTGCCGACGGGGAGACTCGAACTCCCACAGCTTTCGCCACCGCCCCCTCAAGACGGCGTGTCTACCAATTTCACCACGTCGGCATGACCGGGCCTGACACCTGCACCGAGTCTGATTTCTGCATTCCATCCGGAAACTGCGCTGAGGTGCTTCGTTCCCGACGGATTCAACGCCAATATTCTACTACTTCGGCACCTCGTTGGCCTTCGGTTCCGCCGCTTTTGCTGAATCAGGTTTCGCCGGATCACTCGATCCTGCAGCCGAAGACGGGGCCGCACCTGCCGGCAATTCCTTCAATGCATCCATCACACCGCCGGCTTCGCGCGGCTTGTTCGTCGCGACATAGGCAAGGCCAAGACTGGTGATGAAAAAAATCGCCGCAAGAACCGCTGTAGCGCGGGACAGGAAATTCGCCGAACCGGTTGCGCCGAACAGGCTGCCGGACG
>CAMCYY010000074.1 GCA_945885335.1 Bordetella parapertussis | reverse complement strand
CGCGCACAGAACGCCCGCCAGCAGCGCGGCAACCGCGAAAGCAATCGTCGAGCGATCAATCAGCGGCGGTTCTTTGGACTTCGTCATTCAATTTTTCTTTTTTACGGAATGGTCCGTGGATAAGGCAAAGTCACGGTCGCCGCGCGCCTGGCTGATACCAAGCCCATCTGGGAGATATATCACATCCGGGCCGGGACGACCGAGTCCCCCGGCACAGGGCGGAGTGCTATATTCCCTCCCTCCTGAGGACTTTTCGGATAGCAACATGGGATACCGTCTTTCCAAGATCTACACGCGCACCGGCGACAGCGGGGAGACCGGCCTGGGCGACGGCTCGCGCGCGCCCAAGGACGGACTGAGGGTCGTCGCACTCGGTGAAATCGACGAGTTGAACTCAAGCTTGGGCATGTTGCTGGCCGAACCACTCCTGGCACCAATTGCCGATGCATTGCATGGCATACAACATGATCTGTTCGATCTGGGCGGCGAAGTCTGCATTCCCGGGCGCAAAGCCATGACGGATGCACAGGTATCACGCCTTGAGCAGCTGATTGACACCTTCAATGCCGACCTGATGCCGCTCAAGGAATTCATCCTGCCCGGAGGTACCCGAGCGGCGGCACTCGCCCATCTGGCCCGCGCGATCTGCCGCCGCGCCGAACGCAGCCTGGTCACACTGGCACGGGCGGAAGCAACCAACGATCTGTCCAGGATCTATCTCAATCGACTGTCAGACCTTCTGTTCGTCCTCGCACGAACCCTCAATGACAAGGACGGCGACGTTCTCTGGCAACAGAACAGGAACGCCTGAGATTTTCCAGCTGCCGATCCGATGAGCTGCGGCCCGGCAATCCAAGGCCGCTGCTCCTCCCCACCATCCGCGTTCCGCGCAGTCCAAAAAAAAAGACGCACGCAAGCTTGCGTCTTTTAGAGTTGCTGACTACGTGATTCTAGTCGTCACCCTCGAATGCCACATCGCGTTTCTTGCGGATACTTGGCAGCAGCACGAACAACAGCAGGAGGATCGCCACAACCAGCAGAGTCGCACTGATAGGGCGCTGGAAGAAGACAAAGAAATCACCACGAGCCAGCAGCATCGCCCGGCGCAGGTTTTCCTCCATCAGCGGCCCTAGGATGTAACCCAGCAGCATCGGCGCGGGCTCGGATTCGGTTTTCACGAGAATGTAGCCGAACAGGCCGAACAGTGCCGTCAGAATTGCATCGAAGGCATTGTTGTTGATGGAGTACACGCCGATTACGCAGAACAGCAGGATGCAGGGGTAGAGGATGCGATATGGCACCTTCAGCAGACTTACCCACATGCCGATCAGCGGCATGTTGAGGACCACCAGCAGCACGTTACCGACCCACATGCTGGCGATCAGACCCCAGAACAGCTGCGGGCGCTCAGTCATCACCTGGGGTCCGGGAGCAATGCCCTGGATCATCATCGCGCCAACCATCATGGCCATGATCACGTTCGACGGGATGCCGAGCGTCAGCATGGGAATGAAGGACGTCTGGGCGCCGGCGTTGTTGGCAGCCTCAGGAGCCGCAACGCCGCGGATGTTGCCTTCACCGAACTTTTCACGATCCTTCGTGATGTTCTTCTCGATGGCGTAGGCTGCAAACGAGGAGAGCAGCGCACCGCCACCTGGCAGGATGCCAAGAACAGAGCCAATCACGGTTCCACGCGCGATCGCCGGAAGCGAATACTTCATGTCATCCCAGCTCGGCAACAGGCTGCCGATGCGGGCGGTGAACACTTCGCGTGCCTCGCCTTTTTCCAGATTGATGATGATTTCGCAGTAGCCGAAGATACCCATCGCCAGCGTGATGAAGCCCATGCCGTCGGACAGTTCCGGAATGCCCAGGGTAAAGCGGGCAACACCCGAATTGACGTCTGTACCGATCATGCCGAACAACAGGCCGAGCACGACCATGCCGATCGCCTTGAGCACCGAACCGCGCGCCAGAACAACAGCTCCGACCAGACCGATGACCATCAGGGCAAAGTATTCGGCAGGCCCGAACTTCAGAGCTATCTCAGAAAGGGGGGGAGCGGCAACCGCGATCACCAGCGTGGCGAACGAACCGGCGATCACCGAACCCAGTGCGGCAATCCCCAGCGCAGGGCCGGCCCTCCCGTTTCGGGCCATCTGATAACCATCAAGAACCGTCACGGCCGACGAGCTCTCACCCGGGATGTTGACCAGAATTGCCGTCGTTGATCCACCGTACTGCGCACCGTAATAGATGCCGGCCAGCATGATCAGCGAAGCCGTGGGCGGCAGCGTGAAGGTTATTGGCAACAGCATCGCGATGGTCGCGAGCGGTCCAATCCCGGGCAGAACTCCGATCAACGTGCCAAGCAGCACGCCGATGAAGCAGAACCACAGGTTCTGCAGCGTCAGCGCAACCTGAAAGCCGAGCAGTAGATTATTTAACAGATCCATGGTGTCTCCCCCTTATTCCGTGAAGAACGCCGGCCAGACCGGGAACGGCTGGTCGAGTCCGACGACAAACGTCAGCCACGCGAATACTGCGAGGGCAACGGCCAGAATCACCACTTCTTTTACCCTGGATTCGGGGCTGACCATCCCTGCCCCGATTGTAAGCAGGAAGGATGACAAGACCAGCCCAAGGGGCCTCAGCAGGTAGCCGAAAGCCAGCGTTGCAGCAAGGATCTGCCAGAGAGAACGCTTGCCAAACGATGCGAAGAACAGAATGATCGACGCACCAATCACCGCAAACTCAAGCCATTCCGATGTGGTCTGCAGCCATTTGATCTGCCAGTAGGCAAACCCGCCGATGACCACCGAAGCCACAAAGTTGACAGGGCGGAACTCGAACAGCCTCCACGGGTTCTCGATCTTCGAAAAGAAAGAGCGCGCCAACACCGCGAGGCCAATGACTATCAGCATCCCGCCCAGCACCGTCGGAAAATATGCGGGACCCATGCGCAAGGCGGTACCCATGTTGTAGTTGGTGGCAATCAGGAAAAATGCCGCTCCGAAGCCGACGTACATCAGACCGGCCCAGAAGTCTTTGCCGTTTTTAATTTGCATAGCTCCTCCTCTAAGACATCAAGACACTAAGACAAAATCGTCGCGTATTCTGCCACGAATCCAAAACCCGGGGATACAAATTCCGAGACGTAAAATTCCCTCGAATGTCAGCCATCCGTCAGTCGTAGAAAACAAAAACCGGCATCACTGCGCCGGCCTTCCGCTTTCATCTTTATCCATGTAACTGACAAGTTTCGCGCTGGTCTGGCGCAATCGCTTGGAGAGCATGAGCACCAGTTCCATCAGTATTTTCGCACCGAGCACCGGTTGCTCGAGGATGATGCGTGCAAGGCTCTCTCGAGTCAACACCGCGACGACACAACGCGCCGCCGCAATGCAACTTGCAAAGCGCGGCTCACCATCGATCATCGACATCTCGCCGACGGTCTGCCCGCGATCAAGCATGGCAATCAGGCGCGGTGCATTCCACCGATCCTGCTTGAAAACCTCAATGCCGCCCTCAATGATCAGCATCAGGAAATCTCCACCATCCCCTTCGCGCACCAGCTCCGCCCCAGGATCTGCCTAGAATACCTGCATAAAATGACTCATCAAGCGGATTTCCGCAAGATTAAAATTCTCGAACAGCGGAGATCGCTCGATGAGCGCATGCATCTGCCCGGCATAAGGCGTGGCATCGCCCAGCAACACGAGATGCGGCAAACGAACTTGTTCTGGCTTGTTATTCATGGGATCGCGGCCGTGCTTTTTACCTGCTGATTCCCTAGAGCTGTCTCAAAAATAGCCGCATGTGCGACGCGGGTAATTTGGCTTCATGGCTAGGCGCGCGGAGCGCCGCAGGCCTGGTGCCTGCAAGCGACAAGCAACGACGCCATGGAGAAAAATTACCCCGTCCCTTCGGGTATTGACCTAAAGCGATGTCTGCGGCATTGCTCGGCGCTAGCCATGGCACCGCCATGGCTGCGGCCTCGCGCCTTGCATCCATCCGCTTTGGGTCAAAACGCATCATGTGGATATTTTTGAGATAGGTTCTCTTATCCCGCTTGGTCTTCGCCAAGTACGCGGACGTTGAATGATTATGCCCAAATCCCCCCTGCACGGCTATGACACGCCAGTCGCAGGCAAAGTCAGGTGCGTGTGATCAGCCAGGAAGTCAGCGCAATCCAGCCTATCAGTGCACCGACCAAGTGCGGATCGCGCAGCACATCCCTGGCGGGGTCTGCACCTGCACCTTCCCTGTAGAGCGCATACAGGTAGCGAAAAACGCCATAGAGGACGATGGGCAGCGTCCAGATGAGTTGATCCGTACCGTGAATGGCAATGGTCTCGGCATCCAGTGTGTAGAACGCATATACGATCACCGCACCGGCTGAGCAAATTGTGATCAATCGGTCCAGCAGCGGCAATGAATAGGCTGCAAGCGATTTTCGCTGCGCCGCAACATCGACGCTGTCGATGCTGGCAAGTTCGGCGCGTCGTTTTGCGAATCCCAGAAACAGCGTCAGCATGAGGCCGCACCCGAGCAGCCAGCGGGATGGCTCAATGCCCACACCCAGGGTGCCAACCAAAATGCGCAGCATGAAGCCGGAGGCGATCAGGAACACATCCAACACAGCCACATGTTTCAGACCCGCGCTGTAGCCGATGTTCAGCACGACGTAGGCGGAAACCAGCAGTCCCGCTTCAGCCGATACCAGCCACGCCAGTCCGAGCCCTGCAATGCCCAATACTGCCACCCACACGAGCGCCAACGACACACTGACTCCACCGCCGGCCACAGGCCGGTTCCGTTTCTCCGGATGAATGCGATCCGCCTCGCGATCGAATACATCGTTAAGCACATAAATGCTGCTTGATGCGAGGCAGAAGCCGGCGAACAGCAGCAGCACTTCCCGCATCAGGTCCGGATCATCCCATCCATGGCCGAACACCAGGCCGACCAGAACAAAACTGTTCTTGATCCACTGATAGGGACGCATCAGCCGGATCAACAGGGCGAGTTTGCCGGGAGAGTCCATGCGGTCAGCCCTGGCTCAACGTACCGGGCATGAAGATGCGAAATAGCGCTCGCAGAAACTGCAGGCGCCCTGCGGCAGATATCGCGGTATCGCGTAGTAACGGTCGCGTACCTTGGATAGCACCACATCGCGATAACGGTCGTAATCGAAATTCCGTCCGAGCACGACATGGAAAGTGGCGCCTGCCAACTCGAACGAACGGTACTCCACGGATGAAAAATAAGGTTTGTAGTCAGCATCCGTTGGTGGCGACTTGCGCAGGATCATGATGTTCCTGCCGGCCAGTTTGCGGAAATCCGTGGCCAGGTCGTCGTGACGCGCATGCGATGAGGCCTCGCCAAAAACAGACACATACCTGCCGCGATAGTAGGACGCCGTGACCGCTGCGGAATAACCGTCCGCAGCCAGTTCAAACTCTGCTTCGTAAGGCTTCAACTCCTTCAGGATGTCGTGGATTCGAAAGTGGAACACGATTCCGTCGTAGATTTTCGTGCCCTGCCAGCGCTCAAGGGGCTGCGATGCGATGATGAAAATCGCAATCACGTGAATCAGGCTGAACGTGCCGAGGAATGCGGCCGTGCGAAGCAGCCACTTGCGCTCCAGCGCAAGCGTGCAGGCGGCAAAAAAGAAGGGCACGAAAGACAGCACCCAGTGCAGGCCCACCTGCCGCACCAGCGACAGCATGGCAAAAAGAATGAAGGGAAAACCGCCAAGCACCGCCAGCACGCGCAGGTCCGTGTCGGTGCGCAGGCGGGCAATCCACCCACCGCTGCCCCACTCGCGCCGGCGCGCCAGCGCCAGCAGCGCGGGGGGCGCAAGCACAGACAGCGCAACCAGCACGAACAGCAGCGGCGTGCGCCATGACAGACCCGCATCGTCGTGGCGGTTGTAAAGGTTGAACATCAGGTTCGCCCAGCAGTTCTCGTAATTCCAGTAGAGATTGAAGGCAACGAACGGCAGCGCGGCGGCAAAAGCAATGGCGAGACCGCTCCAGTTGCGAGCCGCCCGTGGTGAAACCAGCATGTACACAAGGTAGGCAAACCCGAGCAGCGCCGCGAAATACTTGGACAAGAACGCCAGCCCGAGCAGCACACCGGCCAGCGCATACCATCCGTTTGCCCTGCCACCCTCTACGCTGCGCACCGCCCGCCAGAAAGCCAGCCCCGACAGAAAGGAAAGCATGGCCAGCGGCGTGTCTGTAGTGATGAAGACATTCCAGACGTGGATCGGTGTAAGCAACACGGCGAGCGCAGCGAATGCGGCCTTGTCCTCACCCACCTGTGCCTGCCGACGCAACACGGCATAAAGCACCAGCGCCATTACCGCAGGCAAAAACGTGACCGGCAGGCGCAGTACCCAGGCTGAGTCTGAAATCCGCACCAGAAGCGCCAGCCACCAGCCCACCATCGGTGGATGATCGTAATAGCCCAGTGCGGGCACCATGCCCCAGTGGATGAAGTAGGCCTCATCCCCGGTGATCGGGAAAACCACGGAGAGCCAGAGCTTGAACGCGATCGTGGCGACGACCAGCGCGTACAGCCACGTGCGGGGAGCTGCGGTCATCGGCAATGGAAGAAAGGAGGACGGAACGATTATACGCCGCGCCTCCAAGTGAACTGCCGAGGGATCACCGATTACGTGAAGCCGTCGGGATCAGCCCTTTTTCTTCTTTGAATGTAGTGCACGGCGCTTGCGTACGCCCTCGGCAAGCACATCGAGCAGCGGCACACTCTCCTCCCAGCCCAGGCATGCATCGGTAATGCTCTTGCCGTACTCGAGCGTTTTACCAGCAACCTGGTCCTGCCGGCCACTCTTCAGGTGTGATTCGATCATGACGCCGACGATGCGCTCTTCTCCGCCCTCCAGCTGGCGCGCAACATCCGCAGCAACATCCACCTGCAAGCGATGGTCCTTGCGGCTGTTGGCATGGCTGAAATCGATCATGAGATTTTCGCTCACGCCCGCCGCCTTGAGCGTCTTCGCAGCCGCGGCGACGCTGGCAGCATCGTAGTTCGGCGCCGAGCCGCCACGCAGAATCAGGTGGCAATCCTCGTTCCCGCGTGTCTTCACAACGGCGACATTGCCATTCTTGTGTATTGACAGGAAATGGTGCGATTGCCGCGCCGCCTGGATTGCATCCACCGCAATCTTGACATTGCCGTCAGTGCCGTTCTTGAAGCCGATCGGCGCTGAGAGCCCCGACGCCAGTTCACGATGCACCTGCGATTCTGTGGTGCGTGCACCGATCGCGCCCCAGCTGATCAGGTCAGCGATGTATTGAGGGGAAATCGTGTCGAGGAATTCCGAACCGGCCGGCACACCGGTGCGGTTAATCTGCACCAGCAGGTCGCGCGCAATGCGCAGCCCCTCGTTGATGCGGAAGCTGCCATTGATGTAGGGATCGTTGATCAGTCCCTTCCAGCCAACCGTGGTGCGTGGTTTCTCGAAATACACCCGCATCACGATTTCCAGGTCATCGGCCAGGCGGCTGCGTTCCGCTGCGAGCCGGTTCGCATACTCGATGGCGGCCTTGGGATCATGGATGGAACACGGCCCGATGATGACCAGCAAGCGATCTGAAGTCCCTTTGAGGATGCGCTTGACCTGGCGGCGGGTTGCCGTAATCAGCGTCTCCTCCGGCGTGCCCTGGATGGGAAAAAAGCGGATCAGGTTGTCCGGCGCCGGTAGCGGCACCACATCCTCGATGCGCTCATCATCGGTGAGCGAGGTCCGGTCTATCGGGGCATCGGCCGAGCAGGCTTTCTGCTTGTTGTCCATGATCGCGTTTCCTGTTCCGTATATGTATTGCTGAAAGTGAAAGTGGCAAAAAAAAACCGCCAGGCTGTGATCTCTGGCGGTTTTCGGTGTTCTTGAGCGTGAACTAGACCGTTTCCTCCGCCAGTGGCCGGGGAAATCCAAAGTATCCGAAATAAAAGATGTGGGTCATGGTCAGACGCGTCAAATACAGTGATTATTCAAACACGAATACGCCCGAATGGCAAGTCAGCGCCTTATTCAAGCTTGAGGCCGATCTCCTTCACCAGCCGGGAAATCTTGTCGATCTCGCGCGGTATCGTGTCGCGGAGTTATTCGGGCGTGAATTGCGGTCCGTCGGCAGCGTCGGCAGACCGCTTCTGTTTCACTTCGGCGTAGCCGGGAATCTGCACGATGTCCCGGTTCGTTGCATTGATGATCGCCGCCGGCGTGCCAGTGGGCGCCATCAGGCCAGCCCAGCCAACCATCTCGAAGCCCGGCAGCTCTTCGGCAATCGCCGGAATATCGGGCAGGAGCTCGGATCGCTTCAGGCTCCCCGCAGCTTGCCAGTTTCCAGAATGGCCTTCTGAGCAGGCGCTGTAATCACTGTCGCAGTTCAGTCCGCGCGAAATGCGCCGCGTCATCGGCTTCGGCTTCGGCTTCGGCTTCGGGTTCAGCTTCAGCAATGCGAAGCTGGCAGAAAGAGATGAAATGCTTGCGACAGATGTTGCCGAAAACCGCGCTCCGAAAAAACAGCGCATCGGCTTTTGATTTGAACGCACCTGGCGATGAGGGGCTACCGCCGTTCCATCGCCCGGAGTTAATCCGGCGCGCAGCGTCCAGAATTAACGAGTTTTTGGGTTAAGCGAGCCCCGGTTGTAATCCTTGTCGCCTTCCTGAACACGGCGACCAAAGCCGAAGAGTCCGCCCTGGCTGGCACGGTCACGTGCAATGTCCGCCTCTACCGCCTGGCGCTGCACCGCAGCCTTCTGCTGGTTGACGAATTCCCAGCGGCCATTCGGGAACAATTTCACTTTTTCACCGGTGGCGGTCGTTGCCTCGACTGCCTGGTCTTGCGCCTGCACGGCACCGGCAAACAACAGCGCCGCGGCCAGAACTGTCACTGTGCGGGCTAGGTAAGTCGCCATGGTGTTCATGTATATTTCCTTTGCAAGAAGGACAGGCTTACTGCTGGCGCTGCGCCACCCAGCCGCGCACCGAGGCCAGTGCTTCCGGCAGTTTCGATGGATCTGTGCCACCCGCCTGGGCCATGTCAGGACGTCCGCCGCCCTTGCCGCCCACCTGCTGCGCCACGAAATTCACCAGGTCGCCGGCTTTCAGTTTTGATGTCAGGTCAGCTGTCACGCCGGCAATCAGCGTGACCTTGCCGCCTTCGCTGGTTCCGAGCACGATCGCTGCGGACTTGAGCATGTCCTTCAGCTTGTCCAGTGTCTCGCGCAGCGTCTTCACATCTGCGCCCTCCAGCGCCGCCGCGAGCACCTTCACGCCACCGACATCATCCGCCTGGCTGGCGAGATCATCGCCCTGCGATGAAGCCACCTTCGACTTCAGGCGCGCGAGTTCCTTCTCAGCCAACTTCTTGTCATCCAGCAGCTTCGTGACGGCCAGCGCCACCATACCCCCCATGGGTGGCACATTGAGCTTGTGCGCGATCTCGCGGAGCTCCTGCTGTTGCGTGTTCAGCATGACCAGCGCCGTGGCACCGGTGGTGGCCTCGAGCCGGCGCACGCCTGCGGCAACGCCGCTCTCCGCCAGCACCTTGAACAGGCCAATGTCACCGGTACGCGCCACGTGCGTGCCGCCGCACAACTCGCGCGATGTGCCAATGTCCAGCACCCGTACCTCGTCGCCGTATTTCTCGCCGAACAGCATCATGGCCCCGGTCTTCTTGGCTTCCTCGATCGGCAGTACGCGCGCCCGGGTAGGCAGGTTCTGCAGTATCTCGGCGTTGACCCGCGCTTCCACCTCGCGGATCTCGTCGTCGGTCATGGGCCGATTATGCGAGAAGTCGAAACGCGTCTTTTCGGCATCCACCAGGGAGCCTTTCTGTTGCACGTGATCGCCCAATACCTCGCGCAAGGCCTTGTGCATGATGTGCGTGACCGAGTGGTTGCGCATGGTGGCGGTGCGCCGCTCGGTATCGACCTGCGCCTTTACGACATCACCGACCCTCAACGTGCCTTGTGCGAGCGTGCCATGCATGCCATGCACTTCGGCCTTGACCTTCAGCGTGTCGCTGACATCAAAGCGTACGCCGCTGGCGACGATCGCACCCTCGTCACCAACCTGGCCGCCGCTTTCCGCATAGAAGGGCGTATCGTCGAGAACAACGATGCCTTCCTGGCCTGACTTCAACGCCTTGACCGGCGCGCCTTCGAAATACAAGGCGACAACCTTGGCCTGTTGCTCGAGCTTCTCATAGCCAACGAACTGGTTGGCTGCGCCCAGGTATTCAAGCACGCGATCCATCTTGAACTTGCCTGCAGCGCGCGCCTGCGCTTTCTGTTTGTCCATGGCAGCGTTGAATCCTGCTTCATCAACGGTCACGCCACGCTCACGGCAAACGTCCTGTGTCAGATCGAGCGGAAAGCCATAAGTATCATGCAATCTGAATGCCACATCGCCTGGCAGTACAACCGAAGCAGGCTTAGCACCACTATTGTTCATTTCATCAATGGACGCATCGAGAATGCCCATGCCGTTTTCGAGCGTTTCAAAGAAACGCACCTCTTCGACCTTGAGCACCTCGGATATCTGAGCGGCCTTGGCCGCCAGGCTCGGATAAGCCGCACCCATCAACTTCGCAAGGTCGGGCACCAATTTGTGGAAAAACGGCGTCTTCTGGCCGAGCTTGTAGCCATGACGTATCGCACGGCGAATAATGCGGCGCTGCACGTAGCCGCGCCCTTCGCTGCCCGGAGTCACGCCGTCACTCACGAGGAAGGCGCAGGCACGGATATGATCGGCGATGACTTTGAGCGAGGGATTGTTAAGATCCTTGGTGTACGTCTCGCGCGCCGCGGCCTTGATCAATTCCTGGAACAGATCGATCTCGTAGTTGGAATGCACATGCTGCATCACCGCGGCCAGGCGCTCCAAGCCCATGCCGGTGTCCACGCAGGGCGCGGGCAGGTTCTTCACGCTGCCGTCGGGCTGCATGTCGAACTGCATGAACACGTGGTTCCAGATTTCGATGTAGCGGTCGCCTTCCGCATCGGGTGAACCGGGCGGCCCCCCCGCCACTTCGGGGCCGTGGTCGTAGAAGACCTCCGAGCAGGGACCGCAAGGCCCCGTGTCGGCCATCATCCAGAAATTGTCGGACATGTACCGGCCGCCCTTGTTGTCGCCGATGCGCACCACACGCTCGGGCGGTAGTCCGATTTCCTTCGTCCAGATGTCGTAAGCCTCATCGTCCTCGTGGTAGACCGTGGCCCAGAGCTTGTCGGCGGGCAGTTTGTAGACTTCGGTCAGCAGCTCCCAGCCCCACTTGAGCGATTCGCGCTTGAAGTAGTCGCCGAAACTCCAGTTACCCAGCATCTCGAAAAAGGTGTGATGGCGAGCGGTGTAGCCCACATTCTCCAGATCATTGTGCTTGCCGCCCGCGCGCAAGCAGGCTTGCACCGAGGTCGCGCGCACGTAAGGCCGCTTGTCCGTGCCCAGGAACACATCCTTGAACTGCACCATGCCTGAGTTGGTAAACAAAAGCGTTGGATCATTGCCCGGCACCAGCGGGCTGGAGGGCACACGCGTGTGGCCCTTGGATTCATAATACTTGAGGAACTGTTCGCGAATTTCGGAGGATTTCATGGGGATATCACTGCGCGGGAGCAATCCCGCTTCCGCCGAAAGCTCGGCAAATGATTGAAAGACAGGGATTTTCGCCCGAAACATGAGACAGCGCAACGCACAGGCCGCCGCGCTGCGGATTGCGCCGCAGCCGTCAGGCGATGCCCACACCCAGCAGGCTGCCGATGACATAGGTCAGGCCACCGGTTGCCGAGCCGATGAGCAGCATGCGCAGGCCGTCACGCAGCGCGCCACGGCCGGTGAACAGGCTGATGGCAGCACCCACGCCGAACAAGGCCAGCGCCGTCATTGCCAGCGTGCCAGCCAATGCCGGCATCCCGGTGCCAAGAATGAAGGGAATCAGGGGAATGATTGCACCGACGGCGAATGCCAGGAATGAGGACAGGGCTGCGCCCCAGGGCGAGCCCAGTTCGTCCGGATTGAGGCCAAGCTCCTCGCGCGCCAGGGTCCTCAAGGCGTTGACCGGATCGGCGCACTGACGCTGAGCCAGGGCCAGCGCCTCGTCCTTTGGCAGGCCGCGCGCGGCGTATACCAGTGCCAGCTCCTCAGCCTCTTCCTCGGGATATTCGTCCAGTTCATCGCGCTCGAGGCCGATCTGATGCTCGTACATTTCACGCTGCGAACGCACCGACACCCATTCGCCGGCCGCCATGGAAAATGCTCCTGCCAACAAGCCTGCCGCGCCAGACAGCAGAATGACCTTGTTGTCCGACGAAGCACCCGCGACGCCAAGCATCAATGACGCATTGGAGATGAGCCCGTCGCTGACGCCAAACACGGCCGCACGCAGATTTCCGCCGAGGCCCATCCCTTCATGGCGTTGCTCCATTCCCCCTGGAGCCCCTGGGGAGGCGTGGCCGGGCGCAGGATGTGAATAAATGGACAGGCCGCGTACCTTGGTCGCCGCCAGCACACCGCGCATGGCCCTTACGCCAAAACGCCGCACCATTGCGGCCACCAGACGGATGCGCAGTTCGGGCACATACGCAGGGAGTGCAGCGCCAGATTTATCTGCCCAGATGCGCGCCTGCCCCTCTGCCGATGTTGCCAGCTCAAGGAACAAGGCCTCGCGCACCGTCCCGTGTTCCGTCTCCGCGATAACCCGATAAAGGTAGGCGGACCTCAGTTCATCGAGTGCGCTGTCGCTCATTGACCCAGCCTGCAGTTGACATGGCCGCAGTGTAGCAAGGTCAACGCGTATGACGCACCGATCGCCTCATTCCCCTTCGAGACCGTTCAGCACCTGTTTGATCACATCGAAGGAAAAACCGCGTGACTGCAGAAAGCGCATGCGTTTGGCGCGGTCTTCACGGGATTCGGGTGGGGCACGGAATTTCCGGGCGTAGACCTCCCGGGCGCGTTCGAGGTCGGTGCCACGCGCTGCATCCACGACATGCGCAGCCTCTTCGTCGCTGACACCCTTGGAACGCAGGTCATGGGCAATGCGCGAGGCGCCGAACTTGCGCGATAGCACATGGGAACGCGCCTCGGCAAAGCGCGCATCGGACTGCTGTTGCCTGCCGACGAGCTCTTGGAGCAATGTCTCCAGTTGCTCTGCGGATTCCGCGTGTGGCGCGAGCTTGCGCTTCAGCTCGGCACGACTGTGCTCACGCGCTGCCAGAAACCGCAACGCCCGCTCGCGCAATGATGGACTGCGCGGCGGCATCGACGGCTCTGTGTGTTACCCGTATGTGCTTGTTGTTTGTTCTTGCTGCGGATCAGGCTTCGGCCGCGGCCTTGGCGCCACCCTTCACACCGTCCGTGGCAACCGGATTTTTCACGCCCAGTTTTTCACGGATCAACGCCTCGATCTCGGCGGCGATTTCCGGGTGCTCCATCAGGTATTCGCGCGCGTTGTCCTTGCCCTGGCCGATGCGGTCTTTCTTGTAGCCGTACCAGGCGCCGGATTTGTCCACGAAGCCGGCATTCACACCCAGCTCGAGGATCTCACCTTCGCGCGAAATGCCCTTGCCATAAAGAATGTCGAAAATCGCTTCGCGGAACGGCGGGGCTACCTTGTTCTTGACCACTTTGACGCGCGTCTCGGAGCCGATCACTTCATCAGATTTCTTGATTGCACCGATGCGGCGAATGTCGAGGCG
>CAMCYY010000073.1 GCA_945885335.1 Bordetella parapertussis | reverse complement strand
AAGGGGGCATGCCCCCTTGTTCAGTTATTCCCTAGCCTTCCCCGTTGTCTTTCAAGCAGCGAGCCGCCGTGGATCTGAGTTTCAATCCCGAAGAGATTGCCTTTCGCGACGAGGTACGCGCCTTTTTCAAGGCCGCCCTGCCTGCGGATATCCAGCGCCGCATGTACCGCGGCCAGTACATTCCAAAAACAGACCTCGTTGCATGGCATCGCATCCTCACTGAAAAAGGCTGGGTGGCGCCGGAATGGACGCCCGAATGGGGCGGCACGGGCTGGACTGCAGCACAGCTCTACATCTTTGCCGAAGAGATGCATCGCGCCTACGCACCGCAGCAGCGCTCGCAGAACATCAATCTGGCAGGAAACACCCTGGTGGCCTTCGGCAGCGAAGAGCAGAAGAAAAAATTCCTGCCGAAGATTGCGGCCATGGACTATTTTTTCTGCCAAGGCTTTTCCGAACCCGGCGCCGGCTCGGACCTGGCCGCCCTGAAAACCCGGGCGGAAAACGAGGGCGACCATTACCTGATCAACGGCCAGAAGATCTGGACTTCGGGCGCGCATGTGTCGGACTGGATGTTCGGATTGTTCCGCACCGATGCCAGTGCCCGGAAACAGAAGGGCATCACCTATCTGCTGGTGGACATGAAAAGCCCCGGCATCACGGTGCGGCCGATCATTTCCATCGACGGCGCACATCACCTGAACGAGGTGTTCTTCGACAACGTCAAGGTGCCGATGGAAAACCGCATCGGTGAGGAAAACCGCGGCTGGGACTATGCCAAGCACCTCATGGGCAACGCGCGCGCCACGGTGGCGCGCGTGGGCCTGTCCAAAGCGCGCATCGCCAAAGCCAAGGCGCTGGCAGCCGGTGTGATGGAGGGCGGCGCGCCGCTGTCGGAGAATGTGCGTTTCCGTGAAAAGCTCGCCGCCATCGAAGTGGAACTGAAGGCGCTGGAGATCACGAACATGCGCGCCATCGCCGGAAAACGCCAGGATGGCCGGCAGGACCCCAAGTCATCGGTGCTGAAAATGAAGGGCTCCGAACTGCAACAGCTCACCACCGAAATTCTGCTGGATGTGGCCGGCCCGCACGCCATGGCGCGCCAGACCGGTTTCTACGAATGCCGCACCGACGAAACCCTCGGGCCGGACTGGGCGGCGGCAACGGCACACTCCTATTTCATGGCACGCGCTGTCTCCATTTTCAGCGGCACGAACGAAGTCCAGCGCAATATCGTCGCCAAGGCGATACTCGGGCTGTAGCAGCCAGACATAAAAGACGGAGGAGAATGACATGGACTTGCGCCATACGGCCGAGGAAATCGCGTTCCGCAACGAAGTCAGGACATTTTTCCAGTCATCCCTGCCAACGGACATCCGCCGCAAGCAGGTGTTCGGGCAGCGGCTATCGAAGCAGGACATCGTCACCTGGCAGCGCATCCTGAACAAGAAGGGCTGGGCAGTGCCGATGTGGCCGATGGAATACGGCGGCACCGGCTGGGATGCAGTGCGCTACTTCATCTTCCGCGAGGAAATGCATCTCGCCTATGCACCCGACCCGCTCGGCTTCAACACGAACCTGGTGGGGCCGGTAATTTGCCGTTTCGGCACCGAGGAACAAAAGGAATGGTTCCTGCCGAAAATCCGCAACCTCGACATCTGGTTCTGCCAGGGCTTCTCTGAACCCGGTTCCGGCTCGGACCTGGCCTCCCTGAAGACCCGCGCTGAACACGACGGCGACCATTACCTCGTCAACGGCCAGAAGCTGTGGACATCCAACGGCCACAACGCCGACTGGATGTTCGGGCTGGTGCGCACCGATCCGAACGCAAAAAAACAGAAGGGCATCACCTACCTGCTGATCGACATGAAATCCCCCGGGCTGCAGGTGCGCCCGGTGATCACACTGGATGGCGACCACCACACCAATGAAACCTTTTTCGACAATGTGCGGGTTCCGATGAAGAACCGCATTGGCGAGGAGAACCGCGGCTGGGACTACGCCAAGTTCCTGCTCGGCAACGAGCGCGCCGGCGTGGCCCGCGTCGGCCTGTGCAAGCAGCGTCTGCTGAATATCAAGCGGCGCGCCGACGGCATCATGGTCGAAGGGAAGCCCCTGTCCGAGGATGCACGCTTTCGCGAAAAGATGGCACTCATCGAAGTGGAACTGAAAGCGCTGGAAATCACGAACATGATGGTCGTGGCGAACATGAAAAAACAGGCCGGGCACCAGCAGGACCCGCGCGCGTCGGTGCTGAAGATCAAAGGCTCGGAACTGCAGCAGGCCACGCTGGAACTGATGCTGGAGGTGGCCGGACCGAATGCCATGCCGCGCCAGCTCGCTTTCATGGAAGCCAGAACAGATGAAGTCATCGGAGCGGAGTGGACGGCCACTGCGGCACCGAATCATTACTTCGGCCGCGCCATTTCCATTTTTGGCGGATCAAATGAAATCCAGCACAACATTGTGGCCAAGGCGATACTCGGCTTGTGAACATACCGTGAACACATAGTCGTCTGGGGATTCGACCACCCGCACCTGATTCTGGCATCTCGAAATCCGCATATGCGAACATACGCAAAGCAGTATTTTCAGAATGGCATTTCACCTCGTGCCACGCTATCCCTGACGACGCCGCGGCTGTAAAATGCATGTAGAAAATGAGTGTGTCCGGCGGGTTTTGCCAGGTGTCGGCTGACAGTCATGCCGATACCCCGGGCGCGGACCTTGGAGACTAGCGTTACTAAGCCGGCCTGACCAGGTCGACATTTCCAGAGCATGCTCGAACCTGCCGGGGAGGCCCCGGAGCGCCACGCATCTGTGATTACAATTCCTATGCAGATGCTTTCGTGTTGTAGATACTTTTTTTGAATTGATATTAATTGACCATGACGGCTGAGGCAAACTGACTGCCGCCGCCTGTACGCCACACACCGAACCCGCAATACGGCAGCAACGCAGCCCACGCCAAGGACACCACCATGGACCTTCGTTTCACGCAGGAAGAAGTCGCCTTTCGCAATGAGGTGCGAACCTTTTTCGAAAGCGCCCTGCCCGAGTCCATCCGCAGAAAAGACCTGCTGGGCCAGCGCACCTCCAGGGAAGACATCGTCACCTGGCAGCGCATCCTGAACAAGAAGGGCTGGGCCACACCGATGTGGCCGAAGGAGTACGGCGGCACGGGCTGGGATGCGGTGCGCTACTTCATCTACAAGGAGGAGATGAATCGCGCCAACGCACCAGAACCGCTCGGCATGAACGTGCACATGGTCGGACCGGTCATCATCGCCTTCGGCACGCCCGAACAGAAACAGGAATTTCTACCCAAGGTGCAGAACCTCGACCTCTGGTTCTGTCAGGGCTTCTCCGAACCGGGCTCGGGCTCGGACCTTGCCTCGCTGAAATCACGTGCAGTGCGTGACGGCGACCATTACGTGATCAACGGCCAGAAGCTGTGGACCACGAACGGCCACCGCGCCGACTGGATGTTCGGCCTGTTTCGCACCGACACCAGTGCCAAGAAGCAGATGGGCATCAGCTACATCCTGCTCGACATGAAAACGCCCGGCATCACCTTGCGCCCCATCATCACCATTGATGGCAATCACAATGTGAACGAGGTGTTCTTCGACAACGTCAGGGTGCCGGTGCAAAACCTGATCGGCGAGGAGAACAAGGGCTGGACCTATGCCAAGTTTCTGCTCGGCAACGAGCGCGTGGGCATCGCCCGCGTCGGCGTCACCAAGAGCCGCGTGGCCTACGCCAAGATGGTCGCAGCACAAACGATGGTCGGCGATCAACCCTTGTCTGATGATCCGCGTTTTCGGGACAAGATGGCGCTGATCGAAGTGGAACTGAAGGCGCTGGAGATGACCAACATGATGGTCGTCGCCGACATGAAAAAGCAGGGCGTCAAGGCAACCGACCCGCGCACATCGGTGCTGAAAATAAAGGGCTCCGAGTTGCAGCAGTCGATCACCGAACTGCTGGTGGAAATTGCAGGACCGAACGCCATGGTCCGCCAGGTTGATTACCTTTGCGGCAACACGGACGAGACGCTGGTTCCGGAATGGCATGCCACGGCAGCGGCGAATTACTTCTTCACACGCACCACCTCGATCTACGGCGGCACGAACGAAATCCAGCATAACGTCGTCGCCAAGGGCGTGCTGGGACTGTAACGGCAACATCAGGAATATCAGGAACCACCAATGGAACTGCACTTTACCGCTGAAGAAACCGCCTTTCGCAACGAGGCGCGGACGTTCTTCAAATCAGCACTGCCCGATGCCATCCGCAACAAGGTGCAAAGAGGCCAGTACCTCTCCAAGGAAGACATCGTCACCTGGCAGCGCATTCTGAACAAAAAAGGCTGGGCCACGCCGATGTGGCCGGAGGAGCACGGCGGCACGGGCTGGGATGCAGTGCGCTACTTCATCTACAAGGAAGAGATGAACCGTGCCAATGCGCCGGAGCCGCTGGGCATGAACGTGCACATGGTGGGACCGGTCATCGTCAACTTCGGCACGGATGAACAAAAGAAGTACTTCCTGCCCAAGGTGCAGAACCTGGACATCTGGTTCTGCCAGGGCTTCTCGGAGCCGGGTTCAGGCTCCGACCTCGCCTCGCTGAAAACCTCGGCGGTGCGCGATGGCGACCATTACGTCATCAACGGCCAGAAGATCTGGACCTCGGGCGCGCATCGCGCCGACTGGATGTTCGGCCTGTTCCGCACCGATCCGAATGCGAAAAAGCAGCGCGGCATCAGCTACATCCTGCTCGACATGAAATCGCCCGGCGTCACCGTGCGTCCCATCATCACCATGGACCATGGTCATGTGGTCAATGAAGTTTTCTTCGACAACGTCAGGGTGCCGGTGAAGAACCTGATCGGCGAAGAAAACAAGGGCTGGACCTATGCCAAGTTCCTGCTCGGCAACGAGCGCGTGGGCATCGCCCGCGTCGGTTTTTCCGCCGGGCGCATCGCCTATGCCAAGTCAATCGCCGCGCGCACCATGGTTGAAGGCCGTCCGCTCGCCGAGCATCCCCGTTTCCGCGAGAAAATGGCGATGATTGAGGTGGAGCTGAAGGCGCTGGAAATCACGAACATGATGGTGGTCGCCGGCATGAAAAAACAGGGACCCACCCAGGACCCGCGCACCTCGGTGCTAAAATTGAAGGGCACCGAAATCCAGCAGGCGCTGAGCGAAATCCTGCTGGAAATTGCCGGGCCCGCAGCGCTGGCGCATGAACTTGCCTTCCTGGATGGCGCGGACGAATTGATCACCGCCCCGGAGTGGAATGCCACTGCCGCGCCAAACTATTTCCGCGTCCGCGCCGCAACCATTTATGGCGGCACCAGCGAAGTACAGCACAACGTCGTTGCCAAGGGCGTCCTGGGGCTGTAAAGCCAGTTGGGACTGTAAAACCAAACGGGATACTGAAATGGATTTGCACCTTACTCCTGAAGAAATCGCCTTCCGCGGCGAAGTGCGCGCCTTTTGCGAGTTGGCGTTGCCCGAGAGCACGCGCAGCAAGGTGATGCTGGGCCAGCGCATCACCCGACAGGAGACCATTGACTGGCACAAGGCCGTCAACAAGCAGGGCTGGGTGGCACCGCAGTGGCCCGTCGAGCATGGCGGCACCGGCTGGGACGTGGTTCGTTATTTCCTGTTCAAGGAAGAAATGAACCGCGCCTATGCGCCAGAACTGGTGGGGATGAATCTCAACCTGGTCGGGCCGGTCATCATCGCCTTCGGCAGCGAGCAGCAGAAGGCGCATTTCCTGCCCAAACTGCGCAACGCCGACGTTTGGTTCTGCCAGGGCTTCTCCGAACCGGGATCCGGCTCCGACCTGGCTTCACTGAAGACCCGTGCGGTGCGCGACGGCGACCACTACGTCGTCAACGGCCAGAAGACCTGGACCTCCAACGGCCATAAAGCCGACTGGATGTTCGCGCTGGTACGCACCGATCCGAATGCAAAAAAGCAGAGCGGCATCACCTATCTGCTGATCGACATGAAGACGCCGGGCATCACCGTGCGCCCCATCGTCACGCTGGATGGCACGCATCACCTCAACGAGATTTTCTTCGATGACGTCCGGGTTCCGATGGAAAACCGCATCGGCGAAGAAAACAAGGGCTGGAACTATGCGAAATTCCTGCTGGGCAACGAACGCGCCAATGTCGCTCGCGTCGGCGTCAGCAAATCGCGGGTGGCCTACGCCAAGATGATCGCGGGCCGCACCATGGTGGACGGCAGGCCGCTGCTGGAGCAACCGCGTTTCCGTGAAAAAATGGCCATGATCGAAGTGGAACTGAAAGCGCTGGAAATGACCAATCTCATGGTAATTTCGGCCATGAAGAAAGCCGCCTCCAAGGGCCAGGACCCGCGCACTTCGGTATTGAAGTTGAAAGGCTCGGAAATCCTGCAGAGCATCACCGAAATCCTGGTCGAAATCGCCGGACCCGAAGCGATGGCTTACGAACAGGAATTTCTGTCCGGCGGGCCGGAGACCTCTTTCATTTCCGAGTGGAATGGCGCCGCGGCGCGCAACTATTTTCAGATGCGTGCCGCCTCGATTTATGGCGGCACAAACGAAATTCAGCACAATGTCGTCGCCAAAGGCGTCCTCGGGCTATGAACCAGCGCCACACTATCAGCCGGCTGAATAATCACCGGAAAATACCGGCAAACACCAATATGGAGACGCGCTAATGGACTTGCGCTTTACCCCTGAAGAAGTGGCGTTCCGCGCTGAAGTGCGGACGTTTTTCGAATCCAATCTGCCGGCCGACATCCGGCGCAAGCAGATGCTGGGGCAGCGCCTGGCGAAGGAAGACATCGTCAACTGGCAGCGCATCCTGAACAAGAAGGGATGGGCCTGCCCGCTGTGGCCGGTGGAATACGGCGGCACCGGCTGGGATGCCGTGCGCTTTTTCATCTTCAAGGAGGAAAGCTACCGCGCCTACGCGCCGGATGCCCTCAGCCACAACATCACGCAAAGCGGCCCGGTGATCTGCGCCTACGGCACGCCGGAGCAGAAGGAATTCTTCCTGCCCAAGCTGCGCAACATGGACATCTGGATGTGCCAGGGCTTCTCCGAACCGGGTTCCGGCTCCGATCTGGCATCGCTGAAGACTCGTGCCGTCCGCGAGGGCGATCACTACATCATCAATGGCCAGAAGCTGTGGACGACGAACGGCCATCGCGCCGACTGGATGTACGGCCTGGTCCGGACCAGCACCGACGGGAAGAAGCAGGCCGGCATCAGCTACTTGCTGATCGACATGGCGTCCCCCGGTGTGCAGGTCCGCCCCGTGGTCACGCTGGACAATGACCACCACACGAACGAGACCTTCTTCGATAACGTCAAGGTTCCGGTCAAGAACCTGATCGGCGACGAAAACAAGGGATGGACCATTGCCAAGTTTGCCCTCGGCAACGAGCGCGCCGGCATTGCCAAGGTCGGCCTTTCCAAGGCCCGTCTGGCGCTGGTCAAGGCACTGGCCCAGCGTGTTGAGGTCGACGGCAAACCGCTCGGCGAGAGTTCGCGCTTCCGCGAAAAGATGGCGCTGATCGAGACAGAACTGAAAGCGCTGGAAATCACGAACATGATGGTTGTCGCCGGCATGAAAAAAGGCGGCTCCAAGCAGGACCCGCGCACTTCCGTGCTCAAACTCAAGGGCTCGGAACTGCAGCAGGCGACCACCGAGTTGATGATGGAAGTGGCCGGGCCGCATGCCATGGCTCATCAGCATGCGTTTCTGGAAGCGCGCAACGACGATACAGTAGGGCCGGACTGGGCAGGCACCGCTTCGCCCAACTACTATTTCAACCGCGCCGTATCCATTTTTGGCGGTTCAAGCGAGATTCAACACAACATTGTAGCTAAGGCTGTTTTGGGGCTGTAATTCTTATAAGAGGACTAGACGATGGACTTTGATCTAAGCGAAGAGCAGAGGATGCTCAAGGAAAGTGTGGACCGGCTGCTGGAGGATCGTTACAGCTTCGAACAGCGGAAGACCTACACCCAGGCGCCGGACGGCTGGAGCCGGGAACTGTGGCAGCAATACGCAGACCTCGGTCTGCTGGGCGTGCCCTTCTCCCAGGACCACGGCGGTTTCGGCGGCGGACCGGTGGAGACCATGATATTGATGGAAGCCTTCGGCAAGGCACTGGTGCTGGAGCCCTATTTCGCCACCGTGATCCTGTTCGGCGGCGCGCTCAAGACGGCGGGCAGCGAAGCACAACAAGCCGCTCTGCTGCCCAAGATCACCGAGGGCAAGCTGCTGGGCGCGTTTGCTCACTCCGAGCGTGACGCACGCTACGACCTGGCCGATGTAAAGACCACGGCGCAGAAGGACGCAAGTGGTGAAGGCGGCTGGGTACTCGATGGCGAGAAGACCGTCGTGATCCATGGCGATTGCGCCGACAAGCTGGTCGTTTCAGCCCGAGTATCGGGCGGTCAGCGTGACAAGGACGGCCTGGCGCTGTTCCTGGTCGATGCAAAGGCGCCTGGCGTGACGCGCAAGGCCTATCCGACCCAAGACAGCCTGCGCGCTGCCGACATTACGCTCAAGGGCGTGAAGGTAGCTGCGGGAGACGTGCTGGGTGAACCGGGCAAGGCTTACGAAGCGATCGAACGCATTGCACAATCGGCCATTCAGGCGCTGTCAGCCGAAGCGGTGGGCGGCATGCAGGAAATGCTGGACATCACGGTTGAATACCTGAAAACCCGCCAGCAGTTCGGCGTGCCGATCGGTTCGTTCCAGGCGCTGCAGCACCGCGCAGTGGACATGCTGGTGGCAACCGAGCAGGCTCGCTCGATGGCGATGTTTGCATCAATGATGGTCGACGAAAAGGACGCCGTGGAACGTGCCAAGGCGATCTCTGCCGCCAAGGTGCATATCGGCAAGTCCGGACGCTACGTCGGCCAGCAGTCGATCCAGTTGCACGGTGGCATCGGCATGACGCTCGAATACAAGGTGGGGCATTACTTCATCCGCTCCACCATGATCGAGATCCTGTTTGGCGATACCGACCACCACCTCGCCTCACTGGCCAAGGCGGGCGGCCTGATTCCGGCGGGCACAACCGCCTGACTGGCCGATACAGTCCCTGTCGGCTACGGTACGGACTGACGAACAAGGCGGGCGAATGTGCCCGCCTTTTTTTTGTGATTGAAAACCAGCCGCATTGCGGAAAAGTCCATTCGGATATTCGTACCCGTTGCATCCCTCAGCGTTGCACTCGCCTGCGCGGGCGTAGCAGATTAAAATATGCCGAGGAGGAGCACCCATCATTTTCTAAGCACGAACGGCGTCAGCCATTCGTTCAGGCGGCACATCTTCGCTTTTCCGGTGCTGCAAACCGTCATTCAGGAAGGCAGGCTCGCATGTCCATAAAAGGTAAGGCGTATATCGCCGGAATTTACGAACACCCGACGCGCAAGGCCGAACACGCGTCACTCGCCCAATTGCACGCTGAGGTGGCCAAGGGCGCAGTCGAGGATGCAGGGCTGTCACTCAAGGACGTCGATGCCTATTTCTGCGCAGGCGACGCCCCCGGTCTCGGCCCACTCAACATGATCGACTACATGGGACTGAACGTCCGCCATTTCGATTCGACCGATGTTGGCGGCAGCTCATACCTGATCCACGCTTCGCATGCCGCACAGGCTATTGCTGAAGGCAAATGCAAGGTCGCGCTGATCACGCTCGCCGGCCGGCCGCGCTCCGAGGGCCGCAGCGGAACGCAACAGCGGGTGGCCATACCCAATGTGCCGGATGCGCCCTATGAAGGCCCCTACGGCCTGGTCACGGTGAACATGTATGCCCTCGCCGCCAAACGCCACATGCACGAGTTCGGCACCACCAGCGAGCAGATGGCGTGGGTCAAGGTCGCAGCTTCGCACCATGCCCAGTACAACCCGCATGCCTTTCTGCAAAAAGTGATGACCGTTGAAGACGTGGTCAATTCACCCATGATTGCCGACCCACTGCATCGCGCAGACTGCTGCGTGGTCACCGATGGCGGTGGTGCGCTCCTCATGGTCGCACCGGAAATCGCGAAGAGCCTGAAACGGCCGCTGGTGAAACTGATCGGCGCTGGCGAATCCACTAAAGGCCCGCTGGGCGGCAACGTCGACCTGAGCTTCTCCGGCGCTTCGGTGTCCGGCCCCATCGCTTTCGCCGAGGCCGGTGTGAAGCACTCCGACATCAAGTACGCCTCCATCTACGATAGCTTCACGATCACCGTGATCATGCAGCTCGAAGACCTGGGTTTCTGCAAGAAGGGCGAAGGGGGCAAGTTCGTGGCCGACGGCAACCTGATCTCAGGCGTGGGCAAGCTGCCCTTCAACACCGATGGCGGCGGCATGTGCAACAACCACCCGAACAATCGCGGCGGCATCACCAAGATCATCGAGGCGGTGCGCCAGCTGCGCGGCGAAGCCCACCCGAAGGTTCAGGTCAAGAATTGCGACATCGCACTCGCGCACGGCACCGGCGGCTCGCTCGGCACACGCCATGGCAGCGCCACCATGATCATGGAAAGGGAATAAGAAAATGGCCACACCATACCAGGACAGAAAAATCCCGGCCCCCAACCTCAATGAGGGCGATGCTCCCTATTTCGAGGGCGCGGCAGCCGGCAAGCTGATGACCAAGTACTGCAACGACTGCAAGAAGTACCACCACTTCCCGCGGCCGATGTGCCCGCACTGCCATTCGACCAATACCGAATGGCGCGAAGCCAAGGGAACGGGAACGGTCTACACCTTCAGCGTTACCCGTGCCGCCGGCCCCGTGCCCTATGCGCTGGCCTATGTCACGCTGGACGAAGGCCCGACCATGATCACCAACATCGTCGACTGTGATCTGGATACCATACAGATCGGGCAGAAAGTGAAAGTGACGTTCAAGCCCACCGATGACCCCAAGGTTCTGGTACCGATGTTCAAGCCGGCATAACCGGGAATCCCGCTATCAGCGGGATGTCGCTGCAAATCAAAAACGCCCGCATTGCGGGCGTTTTTGTTGATGCTGCCAGTCTGCGGGAAAAGCGATCAGCGCAGAGACGCGTTGAGTTTGTCCAGGGCGGCATTGCCCGGACAGAGTTCCTTTGCGCTCAAACGATTCAGCGGTGTATCCACGGTGTTGAGATGTTCGTGCAGGTCTTCAGCACCAGGCTGAACATACAGGAGCCCGGTGGCAATCTCGCCCAGCTGTGCGCGCTGCTGCAGGAAATTCATGGCATTGACACGGTCCGAAGCATCGTAGTTCAGCGCAATCTTGCGCAGCCGCAGGACTGAACGGTCATGCTGTATGACTTCCTGCACGGTGCCCGGCGCGTAGTCAGTCGTGATTTCCTCACGGGTCTTGATGAAATCGATGCGGTTGACAGCTTCATTGTGCTCGCGGACGTAGTCGTAGCTTCGGGTCGATCCCTCATGATTGTTGAACGCCACGCAGGGGCTAATGACATCGATGAAAGCCGAGCCCTTGTGTTCAATGGCCGCTTCGATCAGCGGCACAAGCTGTGCCTTGTCGCCTGAAAAGCTGCGGGCCACGAAAGTCGCACCCAGTTGCAACGCCACCATCACCAGATCTATGGACTCATCGCTGTTCAGGACGCCGCGTTTGGACTTGGAACCCTTGTCGGCGGTTGCCGAGAACTGGCCCTTGGTCAGTCCATAGACACCATTGTTCTCGACAATGTAGACCATGTTCACGCCACGGCGGATGCTGTGGGCGAACTGGCCGAAGCCGATGGAGGCGGAATCGCCATCTCCCGAAACCCCCAGGTAGAGAAGTTCGCGATTGGCCAGGTTGGCCCCCGTCAGCACCGACGGCATGCGGCCATGGACGGTGTTAAACCCGTGCGAATTGCCCAGAAAATAATCCGGCGTCTTCGAGGAGCACCCGATACCGGACATTTTGGCGACCTTGTGCGGCTCGATCGCCAGTTGCCAGCAGGCCTGGATGATGGCAGCGGAAATCGAATCATGGCCACAGCCGGCGCACAGGGTCGAGATCTTGCCCTCATAGTCACGCCGCGTATAGCCCAACCGGTTGGCCGGCAGTGTCGGATGGTGCAGCTTGGGTTTTGCCAGATAAGTCATTTGTAACCCCGGTTTGATTGCACAGACTCAGGTACTCGCGTACTCGTGCACTTGCGCGAGCCCTAGGCGGCCCTGCCCTTCTTCATGGGCTGCACATTGAATGCCGACAGGCGCTGAGCGATTTCGCCAACAATGAAACGGGCAGTTATCGGCGTGCCGTCATAGTGCAGCACCGGCATCAGCTTGGCGGGATCGACAGCACCCTCGTTCATCATCAGCGTGCGCAGTTGCGCATCGCGATTCTGTTCAACGATAAAGACATGATCATGCGCAGCGACAAAATCAGTGACACTTTCATGGAAAGGAAAAGCCCGGATGCGCAGGGCATCGACGTGCAGGCCCTGCTCTTCAAGCCGGTCTATCGCTTCCTTCATGGCCGGACTGGTCGATCCGTAATAAATCACGCCGAAACGGCTCCCCTTGGCGGACTTGCGCTCCACCGGCTTGGGCACGAGCTCCTTCGCGGTCTCGAATTTTCGCAGCAGGCGCTGCATGTTATAGGTGTAATCGGGACCTGACTCGGTATAGATGGCGTAGGTGTTGCGGGACGTGCCGCGTGTGAAGTAACCACCCTTGGTGGGATGGGTCGCCGGCAGGGTGCGATAGGGAATGCCGTCACCATCCACATCGACATAGCGGCCGAAGTCCTTGCTCGCCTCCAGGTCGTCGTGGGACATCACCTTGCCGCGGTCGTAGCTGCGGCTGTCGTCCCATGCAAAGGGCTCGCACAGCCGCTGGTTCATGCCAATGTCGAGGTCTGTCATCAGGAACACCGGGGTCTGCAGGCGATCGGCGAGATCCAGAGATTCGGCGGCGAAATCAAAGCATTCGCGCGGATCCTCGGGAAACAGCAGAACATGCTTGGTATCGCCATGCGAGGCATAGGCACATGACATGACATCAGACTGCTGAGTGCGCGTCGGCATGCCGGTCGAGGGGCCGGCTCGCTGTACATCAATGATGGTGATCGGGATCTCTGCGAAGTAGGCCAGGCCAATGAACTCCTGCATCAGCGAAATGCCAGGGCCTGAGGTCGCGGTAAAAGCCCGTGCGCCGTTCCAGCCCGCACCAGTGACTATGCCGATGGATGCCAGTTCGTCCTCGGCCTGCACGATGGCAAACTTGTTCTTGCCGGTCTTGGGATCGACGCGAAGCTTGTTGCAATATGCGGAGAAGGCCTCCGCCAGCGAGGACGACGGCGTGATCGGATACCAAGCGCAGACCGTGGCCCCGCCATAGACACACCCGAGGGCCGCAGCACTGTTGCCATCGATCAGGATGCGCTTGCCGACACCATCCGATTTCTTCACGCGCAGGCCGATGGGACACTCGAAGTGGTTTCGTGCGTAGTCCAGCCCCAGTTGCAGCGCATGAATATTGGATTTGAGCAACTTCTCCTTACCGCGGTACTGATCACCGATGACACCGGCAATCTCCTCTGCATCCATGTCCAGCAGGGCGGCCAGAGCGCCGACGTACATGATGTTCTTGAACAGCTGGCGCTGGCGCGGATCGGTATAAGTGGAGTTGCAGATTTCTGTAAGCGGCATGCCGATCACGTTGATGTCATCGCGGAATTTCGACTTCGGCATCGGTTTTGTCGAGTCGTAAAACAGATAGCCACCCGGCTCGATCT
>CAMCYY010000072.1 GCA_945885335.1 Bordetella parapertussis | reverse complement strand
CAACGCCTTGATGACACAGCTCCTAGAGATGTTCTCGCTGGCTGCGAAGGACAACATCCGGATCACACTGATCACCAATCCCATCCATGCCCGCGAGGTCTATCTGTTCGCCGCAGCGGGTCTTTGGCCGGAGTATGAAAAGTGGAAGCGTGACCTTGTAGCGCTGGCTGCGAAATCGCCCAGGCCCGACCTTATCGATCTGTGGGATTTCAGCGGCGTCAGCACCTGCACCGCCGAAGCCATGCCGCCGGAAGGGAATGCCGAAGCCCGCATGCACTGGTATCGCGAGTCCTCGCACTTCCAGAAGATTCTGGGCGATATCGTTCTCGACAAGGCGCTCCTGGGCAAGGAAAGCGCAACCTGCCCGGGACTGGGACGACGCCTGGAGCCCGACACCATCGAGGCCTTGCTGGCTGAGCAGCGATCAGCGCTCAAGCAGTGGGTGGCAGCCAATTCCGTTGATGCGGCCGAGATTGACGGCATGGCGCGAGCACGCGGAAGACACCCCACGACCTTGTTTGCGCCAGGCGCAGTCCGCTAAGCGCGCGAATCCGCCGCGAAGAATGGCCGTGGTGAATGACCGTGGCGAATGACCGTAGCGATAGGCCGCAGCCATTCATTACTCGATGGTGCGCAGCAACGCCAGAAGTTTTACGGCGCGCGCCTGCCACGTATGCTCGCGGGCCTTGTCATGCACTCGCCGGCCCATTCCGGCTGCACGCACAGGATCGTCCACCAACCGGCGTATTCCAGCCGCTAAATCCGCCGGATCGCCCGCCTTTACCCATATCGCCTCATCGTCGGCCAGAACATCGCGCAACGCCGGCAGATCGCTGGCCACCACGGCACAGCCGGCCGCCATGTACTCAAACAGCTTGATCGGCGAAGTGAACCGGCTGTCCGGATCGTCGCGATTCGGCAGCACGGCAATGCAGGCCTGTGCCAGCGCATTGGCCACCTCGGCGTGCGCGGTATGTCCCTTGAATTCGATTTGCGCGCCTATTCCGCTCGCCCGGCTTTGCTCACGCGCAACCTGTTCTGCACTGCCCCCGAGCAGAGTGATCCGACATCCGGGCAGGACATTCGACGCCAGCACCAGATCGGACACGCCCTTCCATGCAAAAAAACTGCCCGCATAGATGATGTGCTGTGCTGCATGAGCCCAGTCCTTGTCCGGAAACCGTTCCGGCCAGTCGACGCCGTTATGCAGCACTTCAACCGGCCGTTCGCCATGCAGGTCTTTGAGGCGCTGCGCCGTTGCCGCTGAATTGGCCAGCACCAGCGCGGCGCGCTGCATGACGCGGGCTTCCATCGCAAAATGCGCCGCCCGTTTTTCCGGTGCCGCCGTATCGCTGAACACCTCATGCGCCTCATACACGAGGCGGCAGTCCGGATGCCGTTCCAGCAGCAGGGAAGCGAGCTTCAGGTGGCGCACCAGCACGATCGCCTCGGCTGATGCGTTGAGGTGACGCTCGAAGCGCTGCAGGAAAAGTCGATTGGAATGAATGCGCGACAGCGGCCAGGGCAGTGATCGTGACAGTGGCATCAGCATCAGCGATGGCGGCTTCACAATGCCGTAGTACTGCAGCGGATCGGCAGCAATTCCGGGCACGTGGAACAGTTCGACATCGACGCCCTGGCGTGCCAGTTCCGCCGTGCTGTGCGCCACCTGCACGCCCCGCGCACGCTCCAGTGGAAACGGCTCGGGAAAGGCATAGAGGATTTTCACGCGGCCTTGCTGCCCTCGAGGATGATGCAATCGCCAAACAATACCGCGTCCGACGTGACGCCGTGATCCGGAAAGTGGCGCTTGCGGATGTTCTTGCGGATGATGCCCGCAATCCAGTTCTCGAACAGGCGCTTTGCCCACTGATTCTTCCTGACCAGGGCGTTCGCCTCCACGCGGTCAACGCGGATGCCGCCCTGCATCAGGAAGTAATGAAGCTGCCAGAAATAGATCGGGCTGATGTGCGCATCATCCACATCCTGGTCCATGACCTTGTCCGGGGCCTGCATCAGAGGCTTGAATCGGGGAAAGTATCCGGAGACAAGGTATTTCAGCCGCGCATCAACCGAGAAGGTGTTCGGCGTGCTGATGTAAATCCGGCCGCCCGGCTTCAGCACGCGGCACAATTCGCGCACGAACGTCAAGGGGTTCTCGAAATGCTCGATGCCCTCGATGCTGAAGACGTAATCAAAATGCGCATCGGGAAACGGCAGCGGTTCGATGACGTCGTGCTGCGTGAAGCGCACCTTGTCCTTCAGGCGGAACGCGTCGGCATTGATGTCGAGGCAGTCGATGTCGGTATGCCCCAGGCGCAGCAGCTCCAGAGCAAACGCGCCGTGACCGGCGGGAACATCGAGAATGCGTCCCGCTGGCGCGGCATCGAACAGCTTGAGCACCGCGGGATACAAATCGTCGGCGGCAAGCGCGCGGATGGCCTGGTCCGGCTCGGCGTTCATGCTTGAACCCTCACGATAAATCCCCGGCTGGATGCGCGTTCAACAACCGAAGAAGCTGCCCGGCGACATGTTCAATGGCGAACTCCCCGGACATGGCCTGTGCTGCGGAAGACCAGCGTGCAAGCTCGGCACGGTTCCGGAAGGCGCGCAGTATAGCATCGGCAAGCGGGGCACTTTCCCCTGCGGGGACAACGAGGCCCGCGTCGTATCGCAGTATCCAGTCGGCGATGCCGGCGCCGTCGCTGCTGATCGTGGGCGTGCCCGTTGCCGCAGCCTCCACCGTCACCATGTTCAGGCTTTCGCACAGACTCGGATTGAGGTTGAGGTCTGCCGCGGCAAGATGTTCAAACACGTCCATGCCGTGCAGTTCGCCGGCGAGCGTCACGCTCGACAAAAGGTGTTGCGCTTCCAGAAGTGGAATAACCACCTTGCTCTGCCAGTCAGAATGAAGCCCGCACAGCAGCCAGCGCGCATCGGGCATTGCCGATATAACCGCAGGCCAGGCCCTGGCCAGAACATCAATGCCCTTGCCCTGCTGATTGCCGCCCAGGGTGATGACCAAGGGCGCGCTGATCGGAATGCCATGACGCATACGAATGGCGGCGCCGATGGCCGTGCGCCGGACGCGCACATCCGACAACGCCGCCTGGCTGGACACCAGATGGCTGGGAATGACGTGTATGCGCGCCTTGTCAGCGCCATCGCGCAGCAGGATGAATTCAAGCAAAGGCGATACCGGACGCAATGCCTCCGGTGCCGGCAACGAGGCCTTGATCAACCGGTCGGTCAGCCAGGTGCGTCGCTTTCCGACGGCGGCCTGCGGGCAATCCAGAACATCGCCGCCGATATAGCTCACCACCAGGCGCATGGGCAGCAGCCCCATGCGCTTCAGGAAAGCGGCCGGCAGCGCATAACTGAAGCCATCGCTGCAGAAAACGACATCGGGCCGGAAATGCTTCACCGCCTTGTGGATGATCCACATGCGATGCACCAGGTTCCTCCCGTCAAATGCACGGCGAAACAACCGATCCATTGGCCAGGTCAGCAGCTTTTCCGAACCACGCCGTGGGTCATACCAGAACGTGGCAATTCCATCACCGGGGTTCATGTAAAAGTCAGCGAGCCAGCGCGCGCCCTGCGGAAGATCACGCTTCTCCTCCAATGCGCTCACCTCATGACCCATGCTGCGCAACTGACACAGCATGCTGTAATCGCCGTTCCAGGACCTGGGGTGGATGCTGAGTATGCGCATCGTTTTCAGATCTGGTTCAATGCCGCATCAAGCGCCGCACGCAACCGCGCCTGGAATGCCTCGGGTGAAAAACGCGCGAGTCCGGTAGACGTTTTCGGATCAGGCCGCGGCGCGCCATTGCACAGACGCTCCAGCAGCCGGGCAAAGTCGGCCCCGCTATCACTGCGCGGATCCTCGAACAGATAACCGCCTTCACCATCAACCACCGTTTCGGTGAAGGGCGGAGCATTGACCGCAATAACCGGCGTACCGCAGCTTTGCGCTTCAATCAGGTTAAGGCCCAGCGCCTCCTTTTCCGGAAGGCCGGACAACACGTAGTCAAGTTGCCCGTACACCGAAACGACCTCGTTCTGCCGCCCCCAGAAGCGCACCTGATCGCGCATGGGCTCAAGTGCATGCTTCAGGTCGCGCACCGAGGCGTAGCCGCCGCTTCCGAAGATTTCCAGATGAACCTCCGGATGCCTCGCCAGTTCCGGCGCCAGAATGGAGAACATGCGCGGAAATTGCTTGATGGGCGTGAGCCTGGACACGATGCCGAGGGTCAATCCGGGGCGACGCGAAAAAGCCGGTCGCGGCAACACGGGTGACACCCACTGCTCGGCCCACCCGAGCAGGCGGTCACGCAGCTTGCGCGTGTCCCAATCGTAGGCGCTCGCTGCGCGAAGGGTTCCGGACGTCTGCGCATCGGCGGCGCGCGAAGCCAGATCCGCCACGGCATATAACGGCTCGGGGTGAACATTGTTCAAGCCGCAGGCGATGGCGCTGGCCCGAACATGCTCCGAAACCGCGAATACCCGCCGGTAGGCCGTCAGGCCACGCGGCGCACGGTCATACAGGGGCATGTGCACAAAACCTGTAAGGCAATGACGCGCCGCCACTTGCGGCGCGATTTCCATGGACAACACAGAATGGGTCACGATCAGGCCGGGCTCGGCGGGCAAGGCCGCCTGTAGCGAGGCGTCGTCGAACACGCTCCGGAATTCCACGTCATCCTTGCCGCAGTCCCGCATGAATGCCGGCCAGAAATGCGCATCCCTGGCCACAATCAACACAGTGCGCCATCCCAGCCGGGCCAGTGCCCGGGTGAGTGAGCGTGTATAGATTTCACCGCCCCCGATCGTGGGCTGCAGGTTGACCTGATAACAGATGCGGTCCATGCGTTGTGGATTACAACGGAACCTTGAAGCGCTCCACCCACATGGCGAGCACGAACAGCGCCCACAGGCGGTTGCTGTGCGAACCGCGGCCGCTCAGGTGCTCATCCACCTGCCGCGTCACGGTGTCCTGCCTGAACCAGGGCGCCAGCGTGGCGCGATCCACCAGCGTGGCGCGCATCATGTCGCCCAGATCTTCGCGCAGCCAGCGCGCCAGCGGCACGGAGAAACCCTGCTTGGGCCGGTCCATGAAACCGGCAGGCAGCCAGTCGCGGAAGGCTTCCTTGAGGATGTGCTTGTGGCGGCCGCCGGCCGACAGCTTGTAGCGCCCGGGCAGCGTGGCGGCGAATTCGATCAGTTTGTGGTCAAGGAAGGGCGAGCGGCATTCCAGCGAGGTGGCCATGCTGGCGATGTCCACCTTGAACAGGATGTCCTCGGGCAGGTAGGTCGTCATGTCCAGGTGCAGGTAACGGTTGACGATATCGCCGCCGGCTTGTGAGCCCCTGCGTTCAAATTGTTGTTTGAGGTATTCACCGGGATCGGAATTGCCACGCTGCTCGCGAAACGCCGGCGTCAGCAGCGCTTCCTTGTCCTCATCGGTAAAAAACGCCAGCACATGCTTGTAGCGGGCAATGCCATCCAGCGTCAGCATCTGGTCGGCGCGCGTCGCGGGAAAGCGCCGCGGCGGGCGCTCCGGATGCGCGCGGTCCTCGAGCGCCACGGTGAGCCGGCGCAGGCCGCGCCACAGCGGAATGACGCCCAGCCGCGCCAGCATCTCCATGCGGCGCATCTGGTAGAAACGCCGGTAACCGGCAAACGCCTCGTCGCCACCGTCGCCGGTCAGCGCCACGGTCACCTGTGAACGCGCAAAGCGCGACACGTAATAGGTCGGCATCACCGAACTGTCGGCCATGGGCTCGCCCATGTGGTCGATCATCTGAGGCATCACGCTCACCGCATCGGCATGCACCATCATTTCCTGGTGGTCGGTGCCAAGATGCTTCGCCACCTCGCGCGCAAACGGCAGTTCGTTGAATTTCTCGTCATCAAAGCCGATGGAGAAGGTCTTCAACGGCGATGCCCCCAGGCGCGCCATGGCCGCCACCGTGATGCTGGAGTCGATGCCGCCCGAGAGGAATGCCCCTAGCGGCACATCGGACACCAGGCGCAGCTTCGTTGCCTCCAGCACCTGTTCGCGCAGCGCTTCGCAGGCATCATTGAAAGACAGCGTGCTGCGCTGGTCAGGATCAATATCCCAGTAGCGGAACACGCGCTCAATGCGGCCTTCGCGCACCGTCATGGCATGCGCCGGCGGCAGCTTGCGGATGGCGCGGAAGCCCGACAGCGGTGCGGGGATGTATTGCAGCGTCAGGTAATGATCGATGGCGCCGATGTCCGGCTCGCGCGACAGCGCCGGGTCCAGCGCGAACAGGCCCTGGATTTCCGAGGCGAACAGCAGGCCTTTTGCGGTTTGCGCATAGACCAATGGCTTGACGCCCAACCGGTCACGCGCAATGAACAGGCGCCGCTCCTGTTTGTCCCACACCGCAAAGGCAAACATGCCGCGCAGTTTTGCGAGGCAGCCTTCGAAACCCAGGCGCATGAACAGGCGCAACAGCACTTCAGTGTCGGAATGGCCGCGGAAGTTTTCACCCGAGCGCTCGAGTTCTTCTCGCAGCGCCGGGAAGTTGTATACCTCGCCGTTGAAGGTGATGACGTAGCGTGCGTCCGGGCTTTCCATGGGCTGATGGCCCGCCGGGGACAGGTCGATGATGGACAGGCGCGCAAAACCAAGCTGCGCGCCCTCATCGCGCCAGAGGCCATAGTCATCCGGACCGCGATGATGCAGCCGGCGCACCGCGGCTTCCAGGTCGAGGCCTGTCGAGCCCGGTGCCATGGCCACGCCCACAATGCCGCACATCAGCATGTCCCTTTCATGCGTTCGCTCATCAGTTCCGCTTCCAGCTCATTTTCCAGCTTCGCCGCATTCGAAGCCCAGGTGAATTCGGCATCGGCACGTGCCTGCGCGGCAGCACCCCAGCGCTTGCGCAGCTCCTGATCGTATGCCGCAGCGATTGCCTCACGCCATGCGGCGACGTCGCCGGGCGGCAGCAGGCGGCCCGTTTCGCCCTCGACGATGATCTCCGGCAGGCCGCCGTTATTGGAGGCGAATACCGGCAAGCCGCAGGCCATTGCTTCAACGACGCTGATACCAAATGCCTCCTCTCCGGTTGATGGCTGGACGAATAAATCTGCATTTGATAATAATTGTGGCAGGCCTCCATGCGCCACAGCGCCGGCGAATCGCACCCGCTCAGCTACCCCGGCGCCGCTGGCCAATGCCTGCA
This sequence comes from Bordetella parapertussis, assembly GCA_945885335.1. Lineage (GTDB taxonomy): Bacteria > Pseudomonadota > Gammaproteobacteria > Burkholderiales > SG8-39 > CAIYPG01. The sequence goes on along the minus strand of CAMCYY010000072.1, from coordinate 6,593 downwards.
AGGCCTCGCGCTCAGGCCCGTCACCGGCAATGAGATAGCGAAAGTTCTGCGGCAGGCCACGCAGGGCCTCGATCACCACGCGATGACCTTTCCAGCCCACCAGACGGCCGACACTGACAATGAGGGTGTCATCCTCGCCGGCACCATACTGCAGGCGCAGGGCCGCATCGCGGGGCTGCGGCCGGAACACGCCCGTGTCCACGCCATTGTGAATCACCCTGACTGATCGTCCATAGCGGCCCTCGATCTGCCGCGCGTTGTAGCTGCTGGCGGAAACCCAATGATCCACCGCGCCAGCAAACAGCTTGTCGCCCGGAAAGAAGTCAGTGCCGCCGGATCGGAACAGTGTGCGGGCTTTGAGGCCGCGGCCACGCGCGCGCCACAGCACCGGAAAATCAAAAGGCTTGTTGATGATCACGGCGTCATAGCCGGCGCTGGCCAGATGCGCCATGGCATGCCGCGCAAAGGAGAGGCGCTCGGCCAGGCGGCGAAAGCGCACACCGAGGTCGGGCCATTCCTTCTCTGCGCGAAATGGAAACTGCACCAGCTTCACTTCATCATGTCGCGCATGGCCACGATTGCCGGCCATAATCGTCACCTCATGTCCGCGTCGCGCCATGGCGCGCCCTGCTTCCCAGCAATAGGTTTCCAGCCCGCCGCTGAGCCAGGTGGCCGTGACGTTGTAGAAGCACACGCGCATCAGGCGGCTCCGCGCATGGTTGCCGCGGAGCGCCCGAGATAACCCAGCAATGCCCCGTTCAGTGCCCAGAACATCAGCGCGCCATCACGCACAAAGAAATCGTTCGTCAGGTTGCGGGTGACAACCCCAAGGACCAGCACCACGCCGGCAATCGCAGCCAGCCGGTGGTCGGCGTCCTCCGCATCCAGGTGCTTCCAGTAGGCACGCAACAGCGCTGCAAACACCGCCAGCAGGGCCAGCATACCCGGCCAGCCCATGGCAATGCCATAGGTAAGAAAGACATTGTGTGGATGCCAGAGCAGCGACTCCGGCGAAGTCTTCGGCACCAGGTCGGGATACGCCTTCTTCATGGTCTCGCGGCCGAAGCCGGCACCAGTCACGGGGTGTTCCTGGATGCGGGCAAGCACGCGCTGCCAGTGGGCGAGGCGAAAATCCTTTTCCAGAACCTGGATTTCGGGCGTGCTGAGTTCGGTTTTCTGGGCATGCACGAACAACAGGGCAGCCCCGGCAAGCGCAACGCTGCCGACGATGCTCGCCGCCAGCGCAACCCGGCTGATTTTCAGAAAACCGGCGCTGCGCAACAGGACCATGGCCGCCACCAGTTCAATCGCGAAAGCGGCCCACAGTATGCGTTGCTGGCTGAACACCGATGCGGCAAGAATCACCACGGCTGAAACAGCGAGCGCCGTGCGTCCTCGTGCAGACAGGCCGCCCCAAGCCAGAAGCAGCAAGGGCGCAGCGACGACCGCCAGTGATGCAAAGGTTCCGACACCGCCATACGCGCCGCCATCAATCCATGCCCCCGGTTTGAAGCCGGCCGCCACGGCCCAGAGGCTGATCACGGCCGCAGCCGCCACGACCACCCGGCTCCACAGGCGCAGCTCGCGCACCGTGCCGGTGATGGCAAAAAATGCAACAAACGCCATCATGGCGTAGCCGACCTCGTTCTTGATCTCGCCCAGGCTGTAGGCCGGGTCGACTGCAAACGCCAGTGAGGCAAGCGCCACCGCCGCCCAGACCAGCAGCGCGGGCTTCGCAGGCAGGGTCGGCACGGCACGCCTGCGCCAGGAGAACATCGCGATGGCGAACGCGGCGGCAAGGCACAACAGGCGCAGGGCCACTGTCGAAGGAAATGGCAGGATGAACAGCAGGCCGGCAAAGGGGGCAAGTGACAGAACAGCGGATACGCTCATTTCACCGCCAGCACTGCGTCATACAAACGCTCGGTGTCGGCGGTGACCGACTGCCAGTCAAAGCGCCGCGCCACCATGGCACGTGCGGCCGCAGCGACCTGCGTCAGGCGTTGCGGCGTGTCTGCCGCAGCGCGTATGGCCGCGGCGATCTGTTCTGCCGATGCATCGCCATCCAGCAGCAGGGCGTTTTCGCCATCACGCATGTACTCGGTCATGCCGCCTTTTCTCAGCGCCAGCACCGGCACCTGCGCCGCCATGGCCTCGATCGCTACCATGGAGAACGGCTCCTCGAAGCGCGACGGAATCACCAGCAAATCGCCCAGCGCATACAGGCGCGGCATGTCGTGTGGCGCCACGGTATCGATCACCGTGTGCGGCAGGCCATCGAGCGCTGCCGCCAGTTCGCGCGCATAGCGCACCCGTGCGCTTTTGTCCGGATCACCCTTGGGCCATTCGCCGATCAGCACCAGATGGAAGCGATCGCGATCCAGATGGTGCATGGCCGCGGCCAGGCGGTCCGGGCCTTTTTCCGGGGAGATGCGGCCGGCGTACAGAACCACAAAGCGATCTGCCGGCACCTTGTTTGCGGCGCGCAGGCGCTTCACGGCGTCCGGCGCACTGCGTTCGGGCGCATAGGCCGCGATGTCCACACCATTGTCGAGCACTGCAAAGCACCCGGCCGACACGGGGCGCGCCTGGTACCAGTCGCGGATATAGGCGCTGCAACCGGCCACCGCATCCAGCCGCGCGCGAACGGCATCATCCTTTTCGTTGTGCATGTGCAGAATCACTTTCGCGCCCGGCACCCGGGCGGCGACGGCATCAACGAACTTCGGCGCGTTATGGATGTGGATGATCGCCGGCTGCACGGCTTGCGCATAACGCGCCACGCGATCGGCATAGGAGCAGGGATCGAGGCGGGTGATCTTGCGGAACAGCCGGTTGTACACGCGACCGATGCGGATGCGGTGGTAATGCACGCCACCCTCGACTTCATCATCAGGACGATCCGGATGCGGCACGCTGACCAGATGCGGCTCGTACCGGGTCAGCCGATGCGCCACGGCATCCATCCACTGCTCCACCGCGGCGCCTTTCTGCGGCGGGACGGGATGGACTTCCTGGGACATCATCAGCACACGCGGCTTCACACGGCACCTGTGGCTGCGGCGCCGGCATCAAGTCGCTCGCGCACCGCTTGCCAGACCTGCCCCACCGTCACCTGGCCCATGCCGCCCTCTGCGGCCTCGATGACGGTGCAACGCGAATTGCCCAGCGGCATCAGATTGCGCCCCGGATAGCGCGGGTGGTACAGCGCGACCATGGGAATGCCCAAAGCGCCGGCAATGTGGGTAGGGCCGGTGTCCACGCCGACATACACATCCAGTTGCTGCATCAGCGCAGCGCTTTGGCGCAGCGACAGGCTGCCTGCGGCCACCGTGACCCGACCGGGCAGCGCTGCACTCAGGGGACCGGCACGCAGGCGCGCGTTGTCGTCCCCCAAAACCAGCACATGTGCCTGCGGATAACGCTGGCAGAGCAGGCGGGCCAGTTCAATAAAGCGCTCGAGCGGCCAGTCGCGATGCGCCTTGGTGGGAAAACTGAACAACTGCAGGCCAATCAGGGGCTTTGCGCCAGACGGAAGCTTCTGCGCCAGCCATTCACGCGCATTGCGCTGCTCGTCGCCAGTCACAACATAAGCCAAGCGTTCATTCGGTGTCGTGATGCCCGCGGCATCGGTCAGCAACGCCCGCTCGCGCACCGCATGCAGCGAAGACTCGGCCGGAACCGAAACGCGCTGCAGCGCATCGGAGTGGATGCCGACGAACGCCGGATAATCGAAGGCGACGCTGCGCTTCGCGGCGCGCAGACAATAATTCAGCAAGGCCGGTTCGCGCCCCCAGCAGAAGGCGGTGTCATAACGACCTCGTGAAAACCGGGAACGCAGCCACGCCGAGCGCTTGGTGATCGTGCCGAGTTCGTCAATGAAATCCAGATGGCGCAGCACATCGACGCGCTGCGGATGTACCAGCACCGTCAGTCGGCCGGCGGCGGCGCGCAATGCGCGCAACGCGGGGGTCACCAGCAGCGTGTCGCCGATGCGTGCCACGATGATGGCGCAGACATGTGCCTCCCCGCCGACCTGCAGCACACCGGCCTCGGTCGCCGTCATGAAGCCAGCACCGTCGCAAAAATGCGTTCCATGTCATCCAGCATGCGCGCAGCGGAAAAGCGCTGATGGGCCTGGGCCAGTCCGGCCCGCCCCAGTTTTTCGCGTAACGCAGAGTCACCCTGCAATCGAACCAGCGCCTGCTGCAGGGCCGCTGCATCGCGCGGCGTCACCATGAGCCCGGTGACGCCGTCACTAACGATTTCACCAATCGCGCCCACCGGCGTAGTGACCACCGGCAGGCCGCAGGCCATGGCCTGCATCAGCGCCTGCGGCACCCCCTCGTTCGCGTAGGAGGGCAGCGCAAAGACATCAAAGGCCTGCAGCCAGGGCACCACATCCGACTGGTTGCCGGGCATGACCACACGATCTTCGATACCCAGAACCTTCACCTGTTCGCGCAGGTTGTCGCGGCCCGGCCCGTCACCAACGATGACCAGCGTGACATGCTCATCCTTCATCGCCGCGACTGCATCAACCAGATAACGGTGGCCCTTCCAGCTGCGCAGCGTCGCGACAATGCCGACGATGAAGGCATCGGCAGGCAGCGACAGCGCGGCACGTGCGGCAGCACGGTCACCGGGAGAAAAACGATTCAGGTCGATGCCGGTGGGCACCGAGGTCACGCGCTCCGACACAAGGTGCGCTTCCCTCATCACCTGCAGGCGCAGCGCCTCGCCGGTAGTGACCACATGTGCGGGCGCACGGCCATACAGCCAGCGGTTCGGTGCGTTGTCGGCAATCGGCGCGGAGACATGCCGCGTGCGAACAATGCGCGGCGCACCGCCCAGACCGATGCAGGCCAGTGCCGTCAGCCAGCTGTCGGTGGAACTGTGGGTGACGACAATGTCGGCCGGGTGTTCGCGCAGCAGGCGGCGCAGTGCGAACACGCCAGACAGACGCTTGCGGGTAATCGGCATTGCCGCCACCGGCAGGCCGCGCTTCGCCGCTTCACGCAGGATGGGCGCTTCGGATGGGGCTGCGATCAGCACCTGGTGGCCACGATCAACCATACCGGCCGCTTCGGCCAGCACGCGCAATTCCTGCCCGCCCCAGCCGCAGGAAGACTCGGTATGGATCAATCGCAACCGGGTCATGGGCGCATTACAGTCCGACTGGCGGGGACATAACCCCTGGCGCCAGGTCGGCGGCATCTTCCGCAAACTGGATACGATACAGTTTGGCGTACAGGCCGTCGCGCGCCAGCAGTTCAGCATGCGTGCCGGTTTCCATGATGCGGCCGCGCGCCAGCACGACAATGCGATCGGCGTGCTCGACGGTGGACAGGCGATGCGCGATGACGATGGTGGTGCGGCCCTGCATCAGCGTGGCCAGCGCCTCCTGCACATAACGCTCGCTTTCGCTGTCCAGCGCCGAGGTGGCCTCGTCAAGGATCAGCACCGGCGCATTCTTCAGCAGCGCACGCGCTATCGCCAGGCGCTGGCGCTGGCCGCCGGACAACTTGACGCCGTTTTCGCCGATCATGGTGTCAAAGCCCTGCGGCATTTCGCGAATGTATTCGATGGCATGCGCCGCGCGTGCCGCCTCCTCGATCTGGGCGCGCGATGAGCTGCCCATGGCACCGTAGGCGATGTTCGCCGCGACCGTGTCGTTGAACAGGGCCACGTCCTGGCTCACCAGTGCAATGTTTTCACGCAGGCTGGCCAGGCGCAGGTCGCGGATGTCGTGGCCGTCGAGCAGGATGCGGCCCTGGACCGGGTCATGGAATCGCGGCAGCAGGCTCACCAGCGTCGATTTGCCGCTGCCCGAGGAACCCACCAGCGCCACGGTTTCGCCCGGCGCGATGGTCAGGTCAATGTTGTCCAGCGCCGCGCGCTGCGCCCCGGGATAGGTGAATCCCAGGTGGTCGAAGCGCACTTCGCCCCGGGCACGTGCAATCTCGACGGTCCCGGTATCAAGCTCAGCCGGCTCATCGAGCAGGCCGAACACACTTTCGGCCGAGGCCAGCCCGCGTTGCAGCGGCGCATTGACGTCGGACAGGTGCTTGATCGGCGCCAGCAGCATGAGCGTGGCGGTGATGAAGGAGACGAATTCACCGACGGTGAACTGCGCGGTCGACGACTGCTCAATCGCTATGCCGACGATGATCGCCAGCGCGATGGCGGCGAACAACTGCACGATGGGCGCAGTGGCGGATGCGGCGATGGACTGGCGCATGTTGAAACCGCGCAGCGCCTGGTTGGCACGCTCGAAGCGCCCCGCCTCGTAATCCTGGCCACCGAATACCTTCACCACGCGCTGGCAGGAAATCGACTCCTCCAGCACATGCGTGACATCACCCATGGCACGCATGGACGCCGAACTCATGTAGCGCAGGCGCTTGCTGGTGAGCTTGATCACCACGGCAATCGGCGGCGCGATGATCAGCGTCACCAGGGTCAGCTTCCAGTTCAGGTAGAGCAGCCAGCCGAGCAATCCGATGACGGCCAGCGAATCCCGTACCAGCACGGTCAGCACGGACGTGGCGGCGGCATTGACCCCGGCCACGTCGTAGGCAACCTTGGACAGC
>CAMCYY010000071.1 GCA_945885335.1 Bordetella parapertussis | reverse complement strand
ACATCATGATCACCGCCGCAGCGCCGTCGTTGATACCCGAGGCATTGCCCGCAGTCACCGAGCCCGCCTTGTCGAAGGCTGGCCGCAAAGCCGCCAGTGATTCGGCCGTGGTGCCTGCCTTGGGATACTCGTCGGCATCAAAGGACAGCGCAGGTCCTTTGCGCTGGGGAATTTCGATCGGGATGATCTCGTCCTTGAACTTTCCGGCCTTCTGCGCCGCTTCGGTCTTTTGCTGGCTGGCGGCGGCGAACGCGTCCTGTTCTGCGCGTGAAATGCCGAACTGCCTGGCCACATTTTCGGCGGTCACACCCATGTGATAGTTGTTGTAGACATCCCACAGGCCGTCCACGATCATCGAGTCGATCAGCTTTGCATCGCCCATGCGGAAGCCGTCGCGCGAGCCCTGCATCAGGTGCGGCGACAGGCTCATGTTCTCCTGGCCGCCCGCAATGACAATCTCGGCGTCGCCGGCCTTGATCGCCTGTGCCGCCAGATGCGTTGCCTTGAGGCCGGAGCCGCAAACCATGTTGATGGTCATGGCCGGGACCATGTCGGGCAGACCCGCCTTGAGTGAAGCCTGGCGCGCGCCGTTCTGTCCGATGCCTGCTGTCAGAACCTGCCCCAGGAGGACTTCGGAAATCTGATCCGGCTTGATACCGGTCTTTGCCAGCAATGCCCGGATTACATGCGCCCCGAGTTCCGCGGCCGGGATTTTCGATAATGCGCCGCCGAATTTGCCGATGGCAGTGCGCCCTGCCGACACGATTACTACGTCAGTCATGTGCTTCTCCTGTTCAAATCGTCCGCTGATTCGGACTGCCCGCCAATTGCCAGTCTGTGCAGCGCGGGTTGCGCTTTCATACTACCCGCTCTCTGACGTAGCGTCCCGGTGCCGCTTCGAGTGGCTTGTGTCCCTTGCCGCCCAGGCGCTTTTTCGCCTTGATCGTCTTGCCGCCATAGCCAGCCAGCCAGACGCTCCAGTCTCGCCACCAGCTGCCCGGCTGCTCCTTCGCACTCTTGAGCCATGCCGCCGGGTCGGCCGGCAGGTTCTGGCCGGTCCAGTAGCTGCGGCGGTTTCTTCCAGCCGGGTTGACCACACCGGCGATATGTCCGCTGGCGCCCAGCACAAAGCGCATGTCCCCCTTGAGCAACCCGGTGGAACGGTAGGCACTGCGCCAGGGCACGATATGGTCCTCACGGGTCGCCAGCACATAGGCCGGCATGCGCAGCCGTCCGAGGTCGACCGGCTGGCCAAGCATGGTGAGTTTTCCAGGCACGCGCAGATTGTTTTCCAGATAGGTATTGCGCAGATACCAGCAATACATGGGACCGGGCAGGTTCGTGGAGTCTGCATTCCAGTACAGCAGATCGAACGCCTCCGGTCGTTTGCCCTTGAGGTAGTTGTTGACCACGTAGGACCACACCAGGTCATTGGCGCGCAACGCCGAAAACACGAAGGCCAGTTCGCGGCCGGGCATGATGCCGCCCTGCCCGATGGCCGCTTCGCGCGTCGCCACGTTCGCTTCATCGACGAAGAGGCCAATCTCGCCAGTATCTGAGAAGTCCAGCATGGCGGCCAGCAATGTCAGGCTCTCCACCCACTCCTCGCCGCGTGCTGCCTGTACCGCCAGTGCCGCGCCGAGCAGAGTGCCGCCGACGCAGAATCCGACCGCGTTGATCTTTTCCATGCCGCTGATTTCGCGCACCGTTGCCATGGCGCGGATGACCCCTTCCTGGATATAGTCATCCCAGGTCAGTTTTTCCTGTGCCGGAAGGATATTGCGCCAGGACACCACGAATACCGTATGTCCCTGCTCCACGGCATAACGCACCAGAGAATTATCGGGCTGCAGGTCGAGGATGTAGAACTTGTTGATGCATGGGGGAACGATGAGCAGCGGACGCTGATGCACGTCGGCCGTCAACGGCTTGTACTGGATGAGTTCGATGAGTTCGTTGCGAAAAACCACTGCACCTTCCGATGTACCGACATTGCGGCCCACTTCGAAAGCGGATTCATCCGTGATGGAAATGCGGCCCTTCTGTGCATCCTCGATCAGGTTCTGCATGCCCTGCGTCAGGCTGGCACCCTGGGTTTCCAGCGCAAGCTTGAGTGCCTCGGGATTGGTCGCAGTAAAGTTTGCCGGACTGAAGGCATCGATCATCTGGCGCGCGGCGAAATGCAATTGTTCGCGCGAGCGTGCATCAAGGTCGAGGGCGTCAATGGCCTCGTTGATGTAGCGCGCATTGATCAGATAACTTTGCCGAATGTAGTCGTAGAACGGTGCTGACCGCCATTCGGCACCGGCAAAACGGCGGTCACCGGGCGGCGGTGCCTCGACCGGAGCGGGAGGATGTCCGGACCCAGCCGCCGCTACGGCAGCCCACAACCGCAGATGCTGCTCCGAAAACCGGAGCTGCAATTCAGCAAGGCGGTTCGCAACCTCGGGGCTATGGTCTCCGGCGGACAGCAATGCAGCCTTCAGCTTGGGATCGCCCCCAACCGACATGGTCTCAAGAAAATTTCGCGTGAATGCCTGCCAGGCATGCAGGATGCCTGCTTCGGGTTTGGGCGCTGGTGATGACATTGAGGCTGGCTCTGGACTGCAAGGAAAGGTTGCGAATTTAAATTTCAGAATGTGAGCCCGTTCCATGGAATTAACCCCCGAAACGGACGCATATGCAGTTTATCACTGAAAAATAGCGACCTGCTCTGCGATGCCCCTGGAGGCGGAATGGCGCGAATGCAATCGCCGCAACGGAATATCACCCATCCCGAAATACAATCAAAATACTATCATTTACCTATCAGAGTAATTCAACCATACAGCAGTGCTGATTTATTATTATCATGGCGTACCGGTGCTGCGCGGCCTTTGCAATGTTCAGCTATCGCTTCGAACAGCACCACCATAAATTTCACACAATAAAGGAGAGGACATGGGCAAGCTTGACGGCCGGGTGGCCATCGTCACCGGCGCGAGCCGTGGCATAGGCGAGCAGATTGCGCTGTTGTTTGCAGCAGAAGGCGCAAAAGTGGTGTGCGCGGCGCGCACGGTGAACGACGGAGATCACCGCATGCTGGACGGATCCATCAGCAGCACGGTGCGCAAGATCAAGGACGCCGGAGGACAGGCGATCGCAGTGGCCACTGACGTGTCCAGCGAGGCTGACTGCATCAGGCTGGTCGAAGCCGCAAAGGACGCCTTCGGCCCGGTTGACATCCTGATCAACAACGCGGCGCTGAACTGGTACATCCCCGTGGTGGACTATGACGTCAAGAAATGGATGAAGGCCTTCGCAGTTGATGTGCATGGTCCCTTCATGATGTCCAAGTACACGCTGCCTGGCATGATGGAATTGCGTCGCGGCGCCATCGTCAACATCTCCTCCGGCGCTGCAATCGGTCCGGGACGCGGCCCCTACGGCAGCAAGGGAACCCGGCATGGCGGCACGCTGTACGGCGCAGCCAAGGCGGCGCTGGAGCGCTTCACGCAGGGGCTGGCGCAGGAAGTCGAGAGCTACAACATCTCGGTGGCTGCCGTATCGCCGTCGCAGGTTGTGCCAACACCCGGAACGGTGCACCACAAGCTGGTCACCGGTCTGGACGATCCCAATTCGGAACCGCCGATCATGATGGCGAAGGCGGCACTGTTGCTGGCCAGCGAACCGGTGGAAAAGATTACGGGACGCGTCACCTACAGTCAGCAGATCCTGAAGGAGTTCGGCTGGATCAATGAAGGCAAGGGGCGCGGCGTCAGCACGCCGGGTTCGGGATACTCGCAGGTCTGATCGAAGCCGACGGACGCAGAGGATCAAACGACAAGGGCAGGCTCACAGCCTGCCCTTGTCGTTTTCAGTTTCCGAGTTGCAACGCGTCCGGGTTCTCCTTGTAGAACCGGGTCCACTTGATGACCTCCTTGTCGATGCGGGCATTGAGGTCTTCCGGCGTGTTGGCTGACTCAGCCTCGGCACCATCCGTAGCCATCTTGGCAATCATCTCGGGGTTCTGCAAGATTCCATTCACTTCCTTGTTCAGCGCAAGGATGATGGGGCGCGGCGTGCCACCTGTGGCAAACAGTGAGTGGGTGATCGAGGCGTCGAAATCCGGCATGCCCAGTTCAATGGCCGTGGGCACATCGGGAAAAGCCTTGGTGCGGCGTGCAGCCGTCGTGACCAGCGCCTTGATCTTGCCGGCCTTCACCTGGGCCCCCACCGTAACGGCACTGCCGAGCAGTATCTGCAGGCGGCCCGATACGACATCCAGAACGGCCTGCGCCGCACCCTTGTACTGGATGTTCTCTATCCTGGTCTTGGTCAGGTTGCGGAAATCCACGATGCCGGTGTACGAGGGGGATGTATACCCGGAGGATCCAAAGTTGAGTTTTTCGGGATTGGCTCTGGCATAGGCAATCAATTCCTTGAGATTGTTCACCGGAAGATTGGGGGTAATCGTCAATAGATAGGGCTGCGTGTCCATGTGAATGACCGGTGCAAAGGCCTTGCGCGTATCGAACTCCACGGTCTTCAGCATTGGCGCAATGGCAATGGCACTGTTGGAGGCGACATACAGCGTGTAGCCGTCCGGCGGCGCCTTCGCGACATACTGCATGGCAATCGCGCCGCTGGCGCCGGTCTTGTTCTCGACGATGAACGACCCACCCATGCGGCCGGTGAGCTGGTTCGCCACTTCGCGCGCTATCACGTCAGTGCCACCACCGGCCGCGACCCCGGCAATGACGCGCACCGGCATTTTTTTGGGATAGTTGTCCGGAAGCGCCTGGGCGCCAGCCAAAGCGGACACACAGCCCAGCAGGATTGCGGCGCCGGCCAGAATGTTGTGACGTTCTTTTCTCATATTTCCCTCCGTGACATGAAGAACATTGAACCCGAAGCATGGCTGCGCCACGAGCTACCGCGCAGATTGCCTGATGTTTTCTGCAACCAAGGTAGCACCGGAATATCAAAAAGAGAAATTAGAAAAAACACACGCAGTATCAGAATTTTCTATAGCCTCAAGGAACAGCGCCAGCTGGGTTGACTGCGGCCACGGCGACAATTCGGACAGGCAAGGTGGCCCACTGATTGCGGGCAAAAAGGGCAATTGGCGACGAAGCTGGCAGTACAGATAAAAAAGCCGCGAAGACGCGGCTTTTTTATCTGGCAAGGACAAAATGCTTAGTAAGCGTATTTGCGCAGTCCTCCGTCAACCGGGATGACAGTGCCGGTGATATAGCAAGCCAGCGGCGAAGCCAGAAAGGTTGCTAGCACAGCGAGCTCCTCGGGTTCACCATAACGGCCTACAGGTATCTCCTTCGCCGACTGGTTCGCCCGCAGCTCGGGAGAATATTTTCGGAGAATCTGCTCGCTCATGATTTTCCCCGGCGCGATGCTGTTGACGGTGATGCGATGCTTGCCCACTTCGCGCGACAGGGCCTTGGAAAACAAGTGCAGCCCTGCCTTCGCCGGTGGCGCGCCCGACAGGTTGGAGGGCTCCGATTTGCCGCTGATGTTGATGATACGACCCCACTGGTGCTTGATCATGTCCTGCACTACCAGCAACGCGAGCTGGCGGACGCGAATGAAGTTCATCGTCAGCTGGCTCATCCAGGCCTCCTCTGGGGAATCGATTTTCAGGCCCTGACTGCCACCCGCGCTGTTCACCAGGATGTCGACTCTGCCCAACCCTGCCAGCGCTGCCTCGCAAAGCCGCTTCGCTGCATCTTCAGCCATCATGTCTTGCAGCACGATGTGCGGCGCTTCACCGCCCGCGGCAACGATCTCCCTGGACAACTCCTCCAGCAACTCGCCACGGCGCGCGGTGACGCAGAGCTTTACGCCTTCCAGCGCGAGGCTCTTCGCAATGGCGCGTCCGATGCCCATGCTCGCGCCGGTGACAAGCGCGGTCTTTCCTTTCAGCTGCAGATCCATCGAGGGTCTTCTCCTGTTCCTGGCCCGTTACCGTTCTAGTCTCCGCGAATGTTCTGGTCCTTGATGATCTTTCCCCATCGCGTGATATCGGCCTTGATTGCCGCTGCGAATTCCTCCGGGGAGCTGCCGTAGGCTTCCGCGCCCTGCGTGAGGAAGCGCTCTTTCGCCTCAGCCGTCTTCAGGTAGCTCACGATTTCCTGATTGAGCCGCGCTATCACCGGCGGGGGCGTTTTGGCCGGCGCCCAGATGCCGGTGATGGTGCCTGAGGTTTCGAAACCGGGCAGGCCCGTGGAGTTGATGGTTGGCACGCCGGGAGCGAGGGAAGTGGGTTGCGGCGATGCAACCGCGATGATTTTCAATTTTCCGGCTTTGACTTGAGGCAACACTGATGCCGAACTGCCGAATGTCAGTTGCACCCTGCCTGCCACCAGGTCGATCGTTTCTGCGTTACCGCTCTTGTACGGCACGCGCGTGATCCTCGTGCCCGCCATGATGTTGAAGAGTTCTCCAGTGAGATGTCCGATGGTGCCTGTCGTTCCGGACGAATAGTTCAGCGAATCCGGGCGCGCCTTCGCCAGCGCGATCAACTCATTCACATTGTTCACGGGCAATGACGGATGCACAACCAGGATGATGGGCTGCGTATTCGTCCATGAGATCGGCGCGAAATCGCGCACCGGATCATAGGGCACGTTGGCACGCAACAAGGGGGTGAGCCACAGCGTATTACTCGTGACCAGCATCGTGTAGCCGTCGGGCGCCGACTTAGCCACCGCATCACCCGGGATCACACCGCTCGCGCGGTTGTCGACGATCACCGCCTGTCCGAGCGGGCCGGCGATCGCTCCCGCGATCTGTCGTGAAGTGAAATCGCTGCCGCCGCCCGCGCCTGCAGTGATGATGCGGAGTGGCTTGCTGGGGAAGGCCTGTGCGGCGGCCTGATCGGCGGCGGCAAGGGACGCGCACACGAATGCGGAGGTCATGGCAATACGGAACATTGGAAGTCTCCAGATAGCGGTTATTTGACTGGCATGCGTCACGTGCGACCCCGCTCGCGGCGATTAGCCCGTTTCACGCCGTCCCTCAATCGATAGACGCTGAATCAGCGGCTCCAATTGATAACACTTGCGTCACAAGTGACACAGGAAGTGTACTGGAGCCAATCATCCTGTGCAAGCGCACCGGACCCATCAGCGTTGTTGTGATTGTTCGCGTCGAATATGGCGCGGAACCAGACTGGCAGGCATGTCCTGCAGGCACCGGGCAATTCGAAATCGAGGACGATAGATACAACTGCAAGTGAACGCAGTGAAGCGTGCATAGCTGAAAAAGCAAAGGGTTCCACTAGGGAACCCTTTGCTTTAGTTGGTCGGGGCGAGAGGATTTGAACCTCCGACCACCTGCCCCCCAGGCAGGTACGCTACCAGGCTGCGCTACGCCCCGAGAAGGTGAAATTATAGCAGAGGGCATCCTCTGCTCAGACGTGAATTAGGCGCGCAGCAGATCCAGAACTGATTTGATCTCGGCGCGAAAAGCCGAGAAATCAGCTGCCGTCGCTGCTGATGCTTCTGCCTTCGCTGATCGTCCACCATGCACACCCTCGTCGAGGCGGTTGCGTGCACCGCTGATCGTGAAGCCCTGTTCGTAGAGCAGATCGCGAATACGACGAATCAGGAGTACTTCGTGGTGCTGATAGTAGCGGCGGTTGCCGCGTCGCTTGACCGGCTTCAACTGGGTGAACTCCTGCTCCCAGTAGCGCAGCACATGCGGTTTGACACCGCACAACTCGCTCACCTCGCCGATGGTGAAATAGCGCTTGGCCGGAATCGGCGCGAGGCTATCCTTGCTGCGTGTCGCCTGTTGTTCCATGAGTCTGCTCAACGAGCGCCTTTAGCTTCTGGCTGGCATGAAATGTCACCACTCGCCTCGCCGTAATAGGTATCTCTTCGCCTGTCTTCGGATTGCGGCCGGGCCGCTGGGGCTTGTCACGCAACTGGAAATTGCCGAACCCGGACAGCTTGACCGAATCACCGTTCTCCAGTGCCAGTCGTACCTCTTCGAAAAAGGTCTCGACCATGTCCTTGGCCTCACGCTTGTTGAGGCCAACCTTCTCGAACAGCATGTCCGCAAGTTCTGCTTTGGTGAGCGTCATCGTCCCTCCCATGGGAAGCCCTGAAGAATCTGCTGTTTTTTTGACATTTTTAACACAGAATCTCTTTGGATTCAGGGCGTTGCCGTGTCGTATCGGACTCCGGCATCCCTTCGCACCGGCGTTTTTTCCCCTTAACTGCGCAACTTCGCACCGAACCGGGTCGCTAATGCCTGACTGAGGCGCGCCATCGCAAAATCAGCATCCTGATCGGTCAGTGTTTTATCAGTATCTTGCATAACTACGCGAAACGCAAGGCTTTTTTCGCCAGGAGCGATGCCCTTTCCGCGATAAACATCGAACAAGCGGATGTCTCGTACGGCGGTCTCGCGCTGTACATCCATTTCTTCCAGCAAGGCCCCGACTTCAACGTTTTCGGCCACAAGGACAGCAATATCCCGCACCACTGGCGGGAATTTGGAGACCTCGTGGTAAGCAGGCCTACCCCGATCACCCAGCATTTGAACATCCAGCTCAAACACGACCGGCGCTGACGGCAATTCATACTTCTGCTGCCAGCGCGGATGCAGTTCCCCGATCCAGCCCGCCGCCTCACCATCGACCAGAATGCGCGCCGAGCGGCCAGGATGCAGCGCCGGATGTGCGGCACGCTCAAAACGGACGGGTTTCGGCGCAATCAGCGCCTCGACATCGCCCTTGGCATCGAAGAAATCAACGACCCGCGTCGCCATACCCCACTGTTCATCCCATGCCGGGCCACAGGCCATGCCGGCAATGCGCATCGGCTGGCGAACGCCGGCAACATCCCGGTCGCCGTCCTGCGCCTCAGCGTCGCGCAGGAACACGCGCCCGAGTTCAAACACGCGAACCTGTTCGGCTTTGCGCGCCAGGTTGTAGCGCATCGTGCCGAGCAGACTGCCGATCAGCGTCGAGCGCATGACCGACTGCTGGCTGGCGATGGGATTGAGGATGCGGATGGGCTGCTCATTGCCAGCCAGGTCACTTTCCCAGGCCTCTTCCACAAAACTGAAATTGATGACTTCCTGATAGCCGGCGGCAACCATCCGGTCGCGCAACGCATGCGACGAGAGCAGCCGCTCGGGCGCACTGCGCATGATGGCCTGCGCCACCGGCGGCAATGCCGGTATGCGATCAAAGCCATAGACGCGGGCCACTTCTTCGATCAGGTCTTCTTCAATCTCGATGTCAAAGCGCCAGGATGGCGGCGCAATCACAAATGTTTCGTCACCTTCACGCTGGAACGTCAGGCCGAGGCGCGAAAATATCGATCCCATTTCGTCCGCGCCGATATCCACGCCGATGATCTTGCGCGCACGCGCGACACGCATGCGCACCGGTTTGCGTTCGGGCAATTGCGCTACCTGGTCTGCAACCGGGCCGGGCTCGCCACCGCAGATTTGAAAAATAAGCGCCGTAGCACGATCTATTCCAGCGATATTGTTATCAAAATCAACACCCCGCTCAAAGCGGTGCGAGGCATCGCTGGAAAAATTGTAGCGGCGCGAACGGCCCGCAATCACCGACGGGTGGAAGAACGCTGCCTCGAGGAAAATATTCCGTGATGTTGTTTCAGCCTTGGTCGAATCACCGCCCATGATGCCGGCCAGACCAATCGGGCCCGACGCATCGGCGATGCACAACACGCCCTCATCCACCGCAACAGTCTGCTCGTTCAGCAGCTTCAACTGTTCGCCCTTGCGGCCAAAGCGCACATCGATGCCGCCCTGCAACTTGTCCAGGTCGTACACATGCAACGGCCGGCCCAGTTCCAGCATGACGTAGTTCGTGACATCCACCAGCGCCGAGATCGAACGCTGACCGGCACGCTCGAGACGCACCTTCATCCAGTCAGGTGTCGGCGCGGAAGCATCCACATTGCGGATAACGCGCCCGGTGAAGCGGCCGCACCCCTTGGCGTCGGAAATTTTGACTGGGAACGTTGCATCACTCTTAGCTGCGACGGAATCAACCGCAGGCGGCAGCAATTTCACACCGGTGAGCGCCGCGACTTCGCGTGCAACACCGAGGACCGAAAGACAATCAGCACGGTTCGGCGTCAGCTTGATCGTGAAGACATGGTCGTCCAGTGCCAGCACTTCGCGAATATCACGACCAATCGGCGCATCTGCGGCCAGCACCAGCAGACCAGCATGATCGGACGAAATCCCCAGTTCCTTCGCCGAACACAGCATGCCGCTGCTGTCGATACCGCGCATTTTCGCCGCCTTAATCTCGAACGGCTTGTCCGGTGATTCGCCCTGCAACTTCGCGCCGATCAATGCGCAAGGCACTTTCATACCGGCCACAACATTGGGCGCACCGCACACGATGCCAAGCGGCGCGCCGGTGCCTGCATCCACGCTGCACACAGACAAGCGGTCCGCATTGGGATGCCGCTCCACCGTCAGCACCTGCGCCACCACCACACCTGAGAAAGGCAGCGCCACCGGATCGCAGGCCTCGACCTCCAGGCCGGACATGGTGAGCAGGTGCGACAACTCCTCCGTCGTCATCGACGGATCCGCCATTTGCCGCAACCAGTGTTCGGAGAATTGCATCAGGAAAATTGCTTCAGGAAACGCAGGTCACCATCGAAGAACAGCCGCAGATCATTGATGCCATAACGCAGCATGGTCAGGCGCTCAAGGCCTGAGCCGAAGGCAAAGCCAATGTGGCGCTCGGGGTCAAGCCCGTAATTGCGAATGACCACGGGATGCACTTGCCCTGCACCGGAAATTTCCAGCCATCGGCCCTTGTTCGGACCTGCAGTAAACATCATGTCAATTTCAGCAGAGGGCTCGGTGAACGGAAAGAAGGATGGACGAAAACGCACCTGCAGATCATCCGACTCGAAAAAACGTTTAAGGAAGTCGGTGTACACGCCCTTCAGATCGGCAAAGCTGATGTTCTCATCGATCCAGAGGCCTTCAACCTGGTGGAACATCGGCGAGTGCGTGGCATCGGAATCGACACGATAGGTCCGCCCCGGCGCAATGACCTTGATCGGCGGCTTGTGCTGGCGTGCGTAGCGCACCTGCATGGGACTGGTGTGCGTGCGCAGCAGCAGGTTCAGTCCCGATGCATCCTTCAGGTCCACATAGAAAGTGTCCTGCATGGAGCGCGCCGGATGGTTCTCCGGGTTGTTCAATGCGGTAAAGTTGTTCCAGTCGTTCTCGATTTCCGGGCCGTCGGCAATGTCAAAACCGATGGAAGCGAAAATGGATTCAATGCGCTGCCAGGTGCGAATAACCGGATGAATGCCGCCCCGGCTGCGGGCACGGCCGGGCAGCGTGACATCGATGGCCTCTTCGGCAAGGCGCGCCTCCAGCGATGCATTCGCAAGCGCCGCACGGCGTGACATCAGCGCCTCTTCGATGCGGTTCTTCGCGCCGTTGATGCGGCCGCCGGCTTCCTTGCGCTCTTCGGGGGGGAGCTTGCCCATCCCCTTGAGTGCTTCGGTCAGCGAACCTGACTTGCCGAGATAACCCGCCTTGATTCGCTCAAGCTCTGCTGCGTCGGCGGTGCCGCCGAATTCCGCGATGGCCTTTGCGACAAGCGCTTCGAGATCTTGCATGTTATGGATATGAGATGACGCTGAATGTTACGGACGTGCGATACCACAAGGCTCCGCCCCGTTCCTCATGGAAGGGGACGGAGAAGGAACTCAGCTGGCGAGCTTGGCCTTGGCTTGGTTCGCGATGGCTGCGAATGCCGCCTTGTCCATCACGGCGAGGTCAGCCAGCATCTTGCGGTCCACCTCGATGCCGGCCTTCTTAAGACCATTCATGAATACGCTGTAGCTCAGGCCGCACTCACGGGCCGCCGCATTGATGCGCGCAATCCACAGCACACGGAACTGGCGCTTGCGCTGGCGACGGTCACGATAGGCATACTGCCCCGCCTTCATTACGGCTTCTTTGGCAATCCGGTATACATTGCCACGACGGCCACGGAAGCCCTTGGCTGCGTCGATGATCTTCTTGTGTCTTGCGTGTGCGGTTACGCCGCGTTTCACTCTTGGCATGATCTACTCCTTAAGCGTACGGCAGCATGGCGCGCACAGAGCGCATATTGGTCGCATTGATCTGCTGGGTGCCCCGCAGCTGACGCTTCCGCTTGGTGGTCTTCTTGGTCAGGATGTGGCGCAAAAATGCGCTGGAGCGCTTGATGCCGCCGCTCCCCTGAACCGTAAAACGCTTGGCAGCGCTTTTCTTGGTCTTCATCTTGGGCATGTGAATGCCTCCATTTTTGACATCGCGCCGGGTGGCCCCCTGCGGGAGCGCTTCCAGACCTCGGCACAACTTGTTTGCGGGTTTGACCCCGCCATGCTTCAGGCCGGTGCTTTGGCCTAGGTTGCAGTGCTGCCGGTTTCCCCGGGTTTCAGCACCTTGCCTTTTTTCGGCGCCAGCACCATCACAAGCTGCCGGCCCTCCATCTTCGGGAACTGCTCCACCGTGCTGAACAACTCGAGATCCTTCTTCACGCGCTCGATCAGCCGGTAGCCAAACTCCTGGTGCGCCATTTCACGTCCGCGATAGCGCAGCGTGATCTTTGCCTTGTCGCCTTCTTCGAGAAACTTGATCAGATTGCGCAGCTTGATCTTGTAGTCACCCTCATCGGTGCCCGGCCGGAATTTCACTTCCTTGACCTGGATCTGCTTCTGCTTGAGCTTGGCTTCGTGCGCCTTCTTGGCTTCACGGTATTTGAACTTGCCGAAGTCCATCAGCTTGGCCACGGGCGGCTGCGCGGTAGGCGCGATTTCCACCAGATCCACCTCGGCTTCCTCGGCCATCTTCATGGCCTCGGCAATTGAAACGATTCCGAGTTGCTCACCTTCCTGACCGACGAGCCGCACTTCAGGTGCGGTGATCTCTCCGTTCAAACGCTGCGCTTTCTCTCTCTCAGTGGCGATGTTCAGTAACCTCTTAATAATTAAAAAATTAAGCCGTCCGTCCCGACTTGACCTCTTGTTGGAGGCGAGCGATGAATTCAGCCAGAGTCATCTGGCCAAGATCCTCACCACCGCGGGCACGCACGGCCACCTTGTCAGCTGCCTTTTCCTTGTCGCCTACGACCAGAAGGTAAGGCAGCTTCTGCATGCTATGTTCCCGAATTTTATAGGTTATTTTCTCATTCCTCAAGTCGGATTCGACTCGCAGCCCGGCCGCCCGCAGGCCGGAGACTACCTGGGCGGCGTATTCGGCCTGCCCTTCCGAGATATTGAGCACCATGACTTGCACCGGCGCCAGCCAGGCCGGCAGGGCTCCGGCATGATTTTCCAGAAGAATTCCGATAAAACGCTCCATCGAGCCGACGATCGCCCGGTGCAGCATGACTGGAATCCTGCGGGTATTGTCCTCAGCCACATATTCGGCGCCCAAGCGCTCCGGCATGGAGAAGTCGACCTGGATGGTGCCGCATTGCCACACCCGTCCGATGGAATCCTTGAGCGAAAACTCGATTTTCGGGCCGTAAAACGCCCCTTCTCCCTTCAATTCCTCCCAGGGAACGCCGGCGGCATTCAGGGCCTCGGTCAGCGCCGCCTCGGCCTTGTCCCAGCTGGCATCCGATCCCACGCGCTTCGGCGGACGGGTGGAGAGCTTGTAGATGATGTCCTTGAACTCGAAATCGGCATACACCTTCTGCAACTGGGCGATGAAATCCGCCACTTCGGGCTGGATCTGCGCCTCGGTGCAGAAAACATGGCCGTCATCCTGGGTAAAGCCGCGGATGCGCATAATGCCGTGCAGTGAGCCCGAGGGCTCGTTGCGGTGGCAGGAGCCGAACTCGCCGTATCTAAGCGGCAGGTCGCGATAACTGCGGAGGCCCTTGTTGAAGATCTGCACATGGCCCGGACAGTTCATCGG
>CAMCYY010000070.1 GCA_945885335.1 Bordetella parapertussis | reverse complement strand
ACCGTGGTCTGTCCCCTTCCGTCCTCGGGAAACCGTGGTCTGTCCCCTTCCGTCCGCTTCCGTCCGAACCCTGCGTCAACATTGCTGCAATGGATTGAATTGACTATGTCATCACGAGTGCAACGTGTCTTTTCTCCCGGCTTGCCGGCCATCGCGCTGGCGGCTGCCCTGGCGCTGCTGAATGCGGCCGGCACCAATGCCGCCCTTCCCATCCCCACCGATGCCAAGGGCCTGCCCACGCTGGCGCCCATGCTCTCCAGGGTGACGCCGGCAGTGGTGAATATCTCGGTGCTGTCGCGCGACCCGGCCGAGAACAATCCCATGCTGCGCGACCCCTTCTTCCGGCGCTTTTTTGATATTCCGGAAGAGGCTGCCAAGCCACAGCAATCGGCCGGCTCGGGGGTGATCATCGATGCCGCGCGCGGTCTGGTGATCACGAACAACCATGTCATCAAGGATGCCCAGGAAATCGTGGTGACCCTGAAGGACCGGCGCCAACTCAAGGCGACGCTGGTCGGGAGCGACCCGGGCACCGACATTGCGCTGCTGCGCGTGGAGGCCCCCGGCCTCGTGGCGCTGCCGCTGGGCGACTCGGATGCCATGCGCGTGGGCGATTTTGTGGTGGCCATCGGCAATCCCTTCGGCCTTGGGCAGACCGTGACCTCGGGCATCGTCTCGGCGCTGGGGCGCACCGGCATCGGTGCCGAGGGCTACGAGGATTTCATCCAGACCGATGCCTCCATCAATCCGGGCAACTCCGGTGGCGCGCTGGTGAACATGAGGGGCGAACTCATCGGCATCAACACGGCCATCCTCGGACCCTCGGGCGGCAATGTCGGCATCGGCTTTGCCGTGCCGGTGGCGATGGTGAGGCTGGTGACTGCGCAGATCCAGCGCTTCGGTGAAGTGCGCCGCGGCCGCATCGGCACGACATCGCAGGACCTGACGCCGGACCTGGCGAAACAACTGGGCGTCACGGTGAATGAAGGCGCACTGATCGTGGCAGTCGAGGCTGGCGCGCCGGCACAGAAGGCCGGCCTGCGCGCAAAGGACATCGTCACCTTCGCCGGCGGGCGGCCGGTGCGAAGTTCTTCGGACTTTCGCAATCGGGTCGGCCTGACCCCGGTGGGCGAGGAGGTGGAGGTTCGCGTGCTGCGCGGTGGGCAGGCGGTGCCCCTGCGCATCCGCATCGGCGAGCCCTTCGCCACCACCAGCATTCCCGGCGAGGTGGTGCCGCAACTGGTCGGTGCGCGCGTGGCTGACATCGAACGCGGCATGCCCATGTTCGGTGAGGTGCATGGGGCCATCATCACCGCGGTGCAGGCGGGCAGTCCCGCGGCGCGGTCCGGCCTGCAGCCGGGGGACATCCTCTATGGCGTGAACCGCCGCCGCGTGCGCAACGTGAAGGAACTGCTGACCCTGTTGCGCACCGGCGAAAAGCCCTTGCAGATTGCGGTGCTGCGCGGGGAGAACCAGATGACATTGGTGATACGGTGATGCGGTGATCCGTTGATCCCCGAGGCGCGCCTAGGCCTTCAGTTGCAGCGACTTGTATTCGAGGAATTCTTCGAGTCCGTATACGCCGGCCTCGCGGCCGTGGCCTGACTGCTTGAATCCGCCGAAGGGCGCATTCAGGTTGAAGGGGCCGCCGTTGATGTCAATCTGTCCTGCGCGCAGCCGTCGCGCGACTTTCTGGGCGCGCTCCGGGTCTGCGGACCAGACGCCGCCCGCAAGTCCGTAAATGGTGTCGTTGGCGATGCGGATAGCGTCCGCTTCGTCCTTGTAGGTGATGATGGACAGCACCGGCCCGAAGATTTCCTCCTGGCCAATCGTTGACTTTGGGTCCACCCTGCCGAACACGGTGGGTTTGATGTAGTAGCCCCCCGTCAAACCTTCCGGGGGTTCGGCGCCACCGGACACCAGCTCGGCGCCTTCAGCAATGCCCTTGGCGATGTAGTCGCGCACGCGCTCGAGCTGGGCGGCGGAGGTGAGCGGTCCCAGGCGCGTGCTTTCAGACATCGGATCGCCCGGCGCGTAGCCGCCGGCAATTTCCGCGGCCAGGGCTTTTGCCGCTTCGTATTTTGCCTCCGGTACCAGCATGCGCGTGAACGCGGTGCAGGTCTGGCCAGAGTTGAGAAAGCAATTGCCCACCGTGGCTTTTACTGCAGTGGGAAGGTCGGCGTCATCCAGGATGATGGCGGCGGATTTGCCACCCAGTTCCAGGGTTACCCGCTCGACTGTTTGTGCAGCGAGTTCCGAGATTCGCTTGCCAGCGCGCGTGGAGCCGGTGAAGGAAATGGCATCCACTTCGGGATGCTTCACCATTGCTTCACCGGCTACCGTGCCCAGCCCAGTGACAAGGTTGAACACACCTGCCGGCAGTCCGGCGGCGTGAATCACTTCGGCCAGGATGAAGGCATTGAAGGGCGCGACTTCCGATGGCTTGAGCACCACGGTGCAGCCGGCCGCCAGCGCGGGGGCCACCTTGAGCGCGATCTGGTGCAGCGGATAGTTCCAGGGCGTGATCGCGCCCACTACGCCCACCGCCTCGCGCAGCACCAGCGAGTTGCCCACCTGCTCCTCGAATTTGAACTCATCGGCCATTTTGGCGTAGCTGCCGAAGGTCAGGATGGGCAGTCCCGCCTGTAGGCGCCCTGAGAGCTTGATGGGCATGCCGACTTCCTGCGCCATGGTTTTGCCGAGTTCATCTACGCGTGCCTTTAGGCCTGCGGATATCTTCGCCAGAAATTCGCCGCGCACCGCGGCCGGGGTCTGCGACCACGCATCGAAGGCGGCGCGCGCCGCATTCACGGCGGCATCCATGTCCTGCGCCGCGCCTGCTGGCACGCTACCCATGACAGCGCCGGTGCCGGCATCATGGACATCCAGGTGACCGGTGCCTGCGGGTGCGACCCACTGGCCGTTGATGTAGAGCTTGTCGCGCACTTGCATGGTGGATTCCTCTTGAAAGGATGTTGCTATTTTAGGCTTGCTGCGCTGCTGCTTCGAGCGGCAAGAGCACCCAGGTCATCGCCCAGGCCGCCGGCATTGGTCTGCGCCCAGCCGCCGTCCACCGGCATGATGATGCCGGTGACGTAGTTGCCGTACGGCGAGCCGAGAAACAGGCAGGCATGGGCGATGTCGGCGGGTGTGCCGAAGCGTCCCAGTGGCACGCCGTCGATGACCCGCTTGCGGGCCATTTCGTTCGGTGCCAGGCGCGCCATGCCTTCGGTGCCGTCGATCGGGCCGGGCACGATGGAATTCACGCGCACGCCGGCGGCTCCCCATTCCAGGGCCAGCGTGCGGGTGATCATGTCCACGCCGGCCTTGGCTGCGCATACATGCACCTGGGCTTTCATGGGCAGGAAGGCCTGCGGTGCCGAGATATTGATGACGCTGGCGCCGGGCTTGCGCAGATGCGGATAGATGGCTTTCATCACATGGAAGGTGCCGCGCAGGTCGATGTCCACCACCGACTTGAAGCCGTTCCAGGACAGGTCATTGGCCAGCGCCGGGAAATTTCCCGCCGCGCCCGAAACCACCACATCGAAATTGCCGAAGCGCTCATGCACCGTCTTCAATCCCGCTTCCAGTGCTTCCGGTTCGCGCACGTCGGCAGTGAAGCCCATGGCCTGCGCGCCAAGCGCTTGCAGCGCATTCACGGTGTCGTCCACCTTCTCCTGCCGGCGGCTGGCCACGGCCACTTTCGCGCCATGGCTGGCAAAGCACTCGGCGATGCCGCGGTTGATGCCGCTGGTGCCGCCGATCACCACCACGACCTTGCCGGTGAAATCCAGAGAGATAGCCATGCCGCTCTCAGAACATGATCACGCCGCGGGCATTCCTGCCCGCCTGCATGTCGGCAAAGGCCTGTGGCGCCTGGTCGATGGAATAGCGCTGCGTGATGAGCTCGTCCAGCTTCAGCCGCTTGGCCATGTACAGGCCGAGCATGCGCGGGAAGTCGATGCGTGGCACGCAGGAACCGAAGTAGCTGCCCTGCAGCGTCTTTTCGTCGAACACCAGACCCGCCGGTTTGATCGACAGCGTGTCGGTGCCGCGCGCCACGCCCACGATCACGGCCTTGCCGCCGCGACAGACTGAGCGATAGGCCGTGGCGCCGAGTTCGCCGTTGCCCACGCACTCGAAGGCGTAGTCCGGGCCGCCGGCGGACATTTTCTTCAGGGCCCTGACCGGGTCCTCGTCCGGCTTTATCAGCAGCGTGTCGGTGGCGCCGAAGGTCCTGGCGAATTCCAGCTTGGATTCGGTGGTATCGATGGCGATGATCTGCCGTGCGCCGGCAATCGCCGCACCCTGGATCACGTTCAGGCCCACGCCGCCACAGCCGAACACGGCCACGCTGGCGCCGGGCTCGACGCGGGCAGTGTTGAACACTGCGCCGACCCCGGTGGTGACGGCGCAGCCCACCAGCGCGGCACGGTCCAGGGGGATGGACGGATCGATCTTCACCAGATTGTCGACTGACAGGGTGGCGTATTCGGCCATCACGCCGCAGCCACAGAAGATGCCCAGCGGCTTGCCCTGTGCATCATGCACGCGCGGCGTGCCTTCGGGCGGCGTGGTGAGTGCCTTGCCCTGTTCCACGCAGCGCACCGGCCGGCCCGCGGCGCAGAAACGGCAGGTGCCGCACATGTAGATGAAGGAGGACACTACGTGGTCGCCGACTGCAAGGCCGGTGACGCCCTCTCCAACCTCGATCACCTCGCCCGCGCCCTCGTGCCCCAGCACCAGCGGAGGGGGTAGCGGGATGGTGCCGTTGGTGGCCGACAGGTCCGAATGGCACACGCCGCAGGCGGCGATCTTCACGGTGACTTCACCGCGCATGGGTGGATCGACATAGACATCCTCGACCACGATGGGTTGGTTCAATTCGCGGCAAACCACCGCCTTGCTCTTGCGTTTCATGCCGATGTCCCTTTCAAAGAATTCAGATGTGGTGGCTTATCGAGCTATGGCCAGCGCCAGTATGCCCATGCCGGCGGCCATGCCGAGCAGAGCCACGACCCGGGTCGCCAGCCGCTGATCGACCGCATGCACCAGCTTCACGCCCAGCCAGATGCCAATGAGGTGCATGGGTATCGTCACCGTCAGCGGGGCGATGGGAATGAGGTTGTCCTGCCAGTAGCTGATCGAGCCGGACAGGCTGGCCGCCAGTTGCAGCACCTGGCTGGCACCCACAGCGGTGAGCACCGGATAGGCCATGATGTTCAGCAGTGGTACCGACACCAGCGGGCCGCCCGCGCCGGTGAGTCCGGCGGTCAGACCGGATAGCGCGCCAATCGACGCCAGCAGTGAGTAATGAGTACGCGACGGCGTGCCTGTCCGTGGCGAATGCAGGGTACGCGGCTTCCACAGGTTGGCGGCGCTGCCGGCGATCATGATGCCGCCCAGGATGGCCACCACCACCGGCACCGGCAGCCAGCGATTCAGCCAGCCGCCCACCAGGGCGAATGCGACAGAGCCGACCACCAGCGGCCTGGCCACGGCCCAGTCCACCTTTCCGCGTCGCCTGAACAGCCAGGCGCCCAGTGCGCCATTGGCCGCCGCGATCACCAGCGCGCTGCCCATGGCTGAACGTATCGGCAGGTCTGCGAGCTGGACCAGCACCGGGATGATCAGGAATCCACCGATGCCGGTGGCACCGACCATGATGCCGATCACGATCGATGCACTGCCCAGGCCAACCCAGGCCAACATGTCCGGCATGATCATGATCCGCCGGTGAGACAGATGGACAAGACGATCTGTGCAAGAGGCTTCACCTCGGCTGGCTACTTCACCTGCACCGGGGTGAAGGACCTGGGTGGGTCGGCAGCCACCGCCGGCCCGAACCAATCCCGGGCGCCCTTGCGCATGGTGGTCAGGCGTACTGCAGCTTTGGCTTTGCGTGCGCCATTGGGGAAGCTGGCAATTCGCTCCGCGATGGCGCGGCCCCGTGCCACCGCCGCGCCGTCATCAACCACCTCCAGCGCCACACCGCGGCGCAGCAGTTCCTCTGCGCCGACCCTGTCTGCCATGAGGACAAAGCGCATGGCCGTGGCTTCGCCATGGCGCAATACCAGCCAGGCGGCGTTGCGCGTCACCGGCATGCCCATCTGTGGCTCGCCGGTCTGGATGAAGCCCGACTTTGCCGCGATCAGCAGGTCGCCCGATAGCGCCAGCGCAGCGCCGGCATTCATTGCCGCGCCTTCCAGTGCGACGATCATCGGCATGGGCATCTCCATGAGGGTTTCATGGATGGCGGTCCACAGGCCGGGAAAACGCTGCCGTGCTTCTTCAGGGCCGTCGGGGCCCAGCGCCTTCAGGTCCATGCCGGAACAGAACGAGGGGCCTTCGCCGTACAGCAGCAACGACTTGATCCCGTCATCGTCCTTGAACTTCTTTAATGCATCGAGTATTTCCGCGGCGGTGACATCGGTCACTGCATTGCGCCGCGTCGGCCGGTTCAGTCCGATTTCGGCCCAGTTGTCGTGACGGGTGACGATGATGTCGCTCATGCTGCTTTCCCCGTCGATACGCCTTCGCCCTTGTTCAGCCTGTTCATGGTGGTTTCGGCTTCTTCGACCATGCCGGTGAACACCTCCTGCACAGTCTGCACCTTGTTGGAATAGGCGATGCCCTGTCCGGCGGCGTGATGCATCAGTGGCGCGACGCGATGCTCCAGGATGGCACCGAGCAGGTCGCCCACGAGCACGTCCTGCAGCGGCATGCGCAAGGGGCGGGGGGCCTCTGGGTTTTCCCATTCCTCGCTCCAGGCCGAACGGATCTGGCGAAAGGTCTTGCCGCTTTCCGAGCGCGTGATCAGGGTATCCTCGCTGCGCGCCGCGGCAAGTTTTTCCTGGATGATGGGGTCCAGGCCCCATTCCTTCGTCAGCAGCCAGGAAGTGCCGCACCACACGCCCTGCGCACCCATGGCCAGGGAGGCCATGATGTGTCGACCCGTGGCCACACCGCCGGCCGCCAGCACTGGCACCTCACCGGCGACATCGACAACCTGGGGCACGAGAGAGAAGGTGGTGATGTTGCCGGTATGCGCGGCCGACTCATGGCCCTGCGCGACCAGGATGTCCACGCCCTTGTTGACGGCGCGCACCGCATGTTTTGGATTGCCCACCAAAGCCAGCACCTTCTTGCCGCGGCGATGCGCTTCCTGCACCACTTCTGGCGGGGCACCAATGCCGAAGGCCAGCAGTTGCACATCAGAATTCATCACCGTGTCGATCTGGCGCTGGTTCATTTCCTTGGAGCGGATGAACTTGGTGCGCATCGCCGGCTTGGTATTGCGGGGTACCTCGTACTTGTCCACCAGGCCCTTGACGAACTGGCGATGTCGATCCGGGATCTGCGCTTCGATGACGCCTCGATTGTCCTCGTCAGGCATGCCCTCGGGGAGCACCAGGTTCAGCCCGAAGGGCCGGTTGCCGATGGCGGCGCGGACTTCCCTCACCACCTGTTCGATTTCCTCGGGGGTGTCGCGCGTGGCGCCGTACACCGGGAAACCGCCGGCCCTCGAGATGGCGATGACGACCTGAACCTTGTGCGTAAATGCGAAGATCGGATATTGCATGCCGAGCATGTCGCATATATTGGTTCTGAGCTGGTAAGGCATGGTGTTTCCTCCGCTGGTAAAGACGGGTTGCTCGGTACGGGTTACTCGGGTTTGATATTGCCCTTGCGGATGATGGCGCCGATGCGCGTCACCTCTGACTTGATGAAGGCGTCGAACTGGGCCGGCGTCATGGCCTGGTAGCGGAAACCGAGGGGCGCAAAGCGGTCCAGCACCTTTTCCACCGAGGCGTTGGTGGTCTTGTTCAGATACTCCACGGCGGCGGCGGGTGTGGCCGCAGGTGCCACCAGTCCGAACCAGGCGAAGTGGCGGCTGAGGTTCTCGAAGCCGGCCTCGGCGAAGTTCGGCACCGTGGGCGCTTCCGGGGAGCGGCCGGTTCCGCTGACTGCCAGCATCCTTACCTTGGGATTGCCTTTGAAGGGAACGAAGGCGGCATAGCTGCCGGCGAAGCTGTGGATCTGGTCGCCGGCCAGTGCCTGCGCCGGTTCTGCCGCGCCCTTGTAGGGGACCAGCGTGATGCCGGTGCCGTAGGCCTGATTGATTTCCTCGATCAGCAGGTGCACCGCACCGCCATAGCCCTGGAAGCCGAAGGTCGTGCCCGGGTTTTTCTTTGCGAACTCGATGTACTCCTTCACTGTCGAAACCGGCGCGCGGCCCGGATTCACCGCAAGGTACACGGTCTGCTGGGAGATGAAGGAGATGCCGCGCAGATCGCGCAGGAGTTCATAGGGATTTTCCTGGTAGAGCGTGACATTGGCCGCAGTGGCTGCGGCAATCAGCCCGATGGTGTGGCCGTCGGCGGGCGACTTGGCCACCAGGTCCATGCCGATGCGCGTGGCGCCGCCGGCGCGATTGTCCACCAGCAGTTGGTGGCCCATGGCTGTGCTCATGTGCGGGGCGATAAGGCGGGCGGCGATGTCGGTGGGGCCGCCGGCGGCGAAGGGCACGATGAGGCGAACCGGCTTGGCGGGAAAGGCGGACTGAGCCACGGCTCCCGTTGACGCCGCCATGCATCCTGCCACCAATGCCACCGACAGCAGTGTGTGCAGTCTGTTTCCAGTGTGATGGAGCATGTCTTATCCTCCCTTTTCTTCCTGATGTGCAGCCGTACTTGTTTTTGGTTTGATCAGCGCATCGCCGGCCACGACACCCTGGCCGACGGGCAGCACGAATAGGGGATTGATGTCGATTTCGGCGACTTCATCCTTGAGATCGATCGCCAGCGCCGACAGGCGCACGATGGCATCGACCAGTGCCGCGATGTCGGCCTTGGGCCTGCCGCGCGCACCGTCGAGCAGCGGAAAGGCGCGCACCTCGCGGATCATTTCCTCGGCATCGAAGCGCGAAATGGGTGCAAGTCGGAAGGTGACGTCCTTCATCACCTCGGCAAAGATGCCGCCCAGGCCGAACATGATGGCCGGTCCGAACAGCGGATCGTTGTTGACGCCGAGAATGATTTCCACGCCACCCGAGACCATGGACTGCACCAGGACGCCGTCGATTTTTGCCTTTGGAGCGTAGGCACGCGAGCTCGACAGGATGTCGTCGTAGGCCTTCGCCACGGCGTCGGCATCAGCGAGGCCAATCCGCACGCCGCCCGCCTCGGTCTTGTGCGGAATGTCGGCCGACTGCACTTTCAGCGCCACGGGAAAACCGATTTCTGCCGCGAACTTGCGCGCCTCTTCGCTGGAGGTGGCCAGCTTCTCTTGCGTTACCGCGATGCCGTAGTCGGCGAGCACGCGCTTGGCCTCGTACTCGGCCAGATCGGTCTTGCGGCCAGCGAGCATTGCCTTGGCTGACTCGCTGTGCAGTTCAAGGAGTTTTTCACTGCGATTGCGTTCCAGGCGCCGTTGCGCATTGACGAACTGCCACAGGGCATCGAATCCGCGGGCGCAGCGCACCGGGGTCTTGTAGCGCGGTACGCCGACCGATTCGAGCAGCGCATAGCCTTCCTTGTTCTGCTCGTCATCGCCCTGCCAGGCCACCAGGATGGGAATGTCGGTGGCTCGCGCCACCGCCGCCACCTGCGTCACCAGTCCTTGAGCGTTGGGGCCGGACACGGCGGCCAGGGGAATGCCCAGCATGTCCACGTTGGGGTCCTCGGCCACCAGCATCAGTGCCTGGCGATACATCTCAAGGTCGCTGCCGGCGCCGCCGGTGACATCGATGGGATTGTTGAAGCCGGCATGCGCGGGCAGGATCTTGCGCAATCCGGCGATGGTCTCCGGCGTCAGCTTGGCGATCTCCATGCCAGCCTTGGCGGCATTGTCCGCCATGAGAATGCCGGCGCCGCCCGAGGCGGTGAGGATACCCAGGCGATTGCCGCGCGGCAGGCGCCCGCTGAGTAGCGCCCGGGTACAGTCGGCCAGGTCGCTGACGTCGGTGACTTCGATGATGCCGGCCTGGTGGAAGGCGGCCTTGTACAGGGCCGGCGTGCCGCCCAGGTTGGCGGTGTGCGACGCCGCGGCGGCGGCGCCGGCCTCGGAGGTGCCTACCTTCCACATCAGCATGGGTTTGCCGGCGGCCAGGGCCTTGTGGCCGATGGCCACGGTGCGGTGCGCATCCTTGAAGCCCTCGACGTAGCCGGTGATGATGCGCGTCTCCGGATCGTCGATGTAGCTGTCGATGAGATCCAGCGACGTGGTGCAGGCCTCGTTGCCGGTGGAGACATAACGGCGGAATCCCAGGCCCTCTTCATTGGCCAGGATGAGGATGGAATTGCCCCACGCACCGCTTTGCGAAGTCACGCTCATACCGCCCTTGCGGTAGGTCATGCCATAGGGCGCGCCGAAGCCGATGTGGATGCGATCCTCGATGTTCATCATGCCCTGGCAGTTGGGCCCGATGACGCCGATGTTGTAGCGCTGGGCGATGGCGCGGATCTCGTCCTGGGCCTTGGCGCCTTCCGCGCCGGTCTCGGCGAAACCCGCGGTAAGGATGATGACGAAGGGGATGCCCTTTTCTCCGCAGGCGCGGAGCATGGGCAGCGCCATTTTTGCCGACACCGCGATGACCGCCACGTCCGGGACCGCCGGCAGCGAGGCGATGTCCGCATAGCAGGGGGTGTCGCCGATCTGCTGGTATTTCGGGTTCACCGGATAGATCGTTCCCTTGTAGCCATGCTTCTTAAGATAGGCCATGGGCTGGCCGCTGATGGTCTTTGCGTCGCTGGATGCGCCGATGATGGCGACCGACCTGGGCTTGAACAGGGAAGTGAAATCGCGGCTGACGGAGCTTGGCATTGGCTTGCGGTCCTCGGTTGTGTTGCTGGCTGACGCTGCCTTTGTCTGATAGTCAGACAGACAGTCTGATTAATGGACAAACAATGCCATAGAGCAGCTATAATTACAAGCACGGATTTGCCGCCAGAACACGGTTTTGCCGCCAGAATTTTGCTTCCTGCTGGTTTTCCGACCCTGCACCTTTATCGAGGAGATTGCACATGGATGACGCCGCCGCCCTGGCCGTGATGCAGCGTTTCGGAAAGGCTTTTTTCAGCAAGGACCCGGCGCAACTGGCACAGGCCATCACGCCAGATGCCCAATGGCATTTCGCCTTCGGTCCCGATGCTCCGGATGGCAGGGTGCGCAAGGGCGTCGACGGATTCCTGCAGGGCATCGCCGAGAACGACGCGCTGTTCGAAAAGCTGCGCTTCAACGACGTGGTGATCAAGGCGCTGGATGACAGACACCTCGTCATGACCTACATGCTCGACGGCCAGTACCGCGGCGGCGCGGCCTTCGCGCTGCGCGGCATCGAGCTCGTTACCGTGCGCGACGGCAAGGTGGAGAAGAAGGACGTCTTCTGGAAGCATTTCCGCCAGGCTTGATGGCTGCCTTTTAGCGGGGTTCCCCGCAGCGCACGACTCCGGCAACCACCAGCTCGTCGATGCGCGCGTCGCTCAAGCCCGCTTCACGCAGGATCTCGCGGCTGTGCCGTCCCAGCGTGGGCGGCGGCAGATGCGCACGGAACGGTGTCTCCGATAGCGACAGTGGCGGCGCCACCAGGGTCATGCCGCCCACCGTCTCGTGCTGCATGCGCACGAAATAGCCGTTGGCCTGCGACTGCGGGTCTTCGATGAGTTGTTCCTTGAACTGCACCCGGCCGGCCGGAACGCCGGCCTTTTTGAAGGCCGCCAGCCAGTGTTCGGTGTTCTGCGCGGCAATCCGTCCCGAGGTTTCGGCCAGTATCTTGTCGGAGTGTGCGTCGGCATCCTGCGGCTGCCATTTCGGGTCGCGTACCCAGGGATCGTCAAATCCCAGCAGATCGCAGATCTTTGCCTGCAATTGCCGGCTGCCGCCGGCCAGGGCAATTACGCCATCGCTGGTGCGGAAGAATCCGTAATAGGACCGCAGCATACGCGATCCCGCCAGTTGCCGGCGGCGTTCCAGCACATCGGTCCAGCTCTCGCCGCGCGCGAATGCATCCTTGAGATAGTCCACGAATTCATGGCGCCAGCCGTCGATGGCATCGATGTGATTGATGTGGTTGTTCTGCATCATCAGGGCGGCCTGCAGCAGCGATATCTCCAGGTGCTGGCCGCGCCCGGACAGCGCGCGCTGGTACAGGGCGGTGGCAATGCCGAAGGACATCAGCAGCGCCGCGGTGTAGTCGATGACCGGATCCATCAACGCCTCGGGGCCCTGTTCGCAGGCATGCGCCAGGCCGGTATAGCCCTGCAGCACCATGTCCATGCCGGGCTCATTGGCCAGCGGACCCTTGCTGCCATAGCCGGTATTGGCAGCGTAGATGAGACGCGGATTGGCCTTGGCCAGCGCCTCGTAATGCAGCCCGAGCTTGCCTGCCTGACCAGGCCGGAAATTGACAATGATCACGTCCGCGCCTTCGCACAGGCGGCGGATGGCGGCGAGGATGTCCGGGTTGGATAGGTCGGCGGCGATGGCGCGCTTGCCGCGATTCTTGTTCAGGAACTGCCGCGCCTCGGTGCCGCTGATGCGGGTGCCGTTACGCCGCGCATCGTCGCCATTCATCGACTCCACCTTGATGACATCGGCCCCGCCGTCGGCGAGCAACTGCGCGCAGAACGGCGCGGCAATGAATCGTCCGAATTCGATGACCTTGATGCCAGCAAACGGACCCGTCTGTTCCGCGGCGTCAGTTGCGGAATCGGTGCCCATGGGATTATCTTTCATGCAACCGGCGGCTGAAGTACCACGCCTTCATTCCTGAGTGCCGAAATCTCGGCCTCATCAAGGCCGATTTCGGCCAGCACGCTGTCGGCATCTGCGCCCAGGCGCGGTGGCATGCGCTGCGGGCCCAGCGGCTGACCGTTCCACTTGAATCCTATGGTCGGCACAAACACCGGCTTGCCTGATTGCGGATCAATCATTTCCTGTTGCACACCACGGGCAATAACCTGCGGCTCATGCAGAACTTCGTTGAGAGTGCGCACCCTCGCTGCCGGCACGTGAGCTTTTGCCATCGCGTCTTCCCATTCCGCGGCGCTTCGGGTCGCCAGTCGTTCAATGATGGCCTGCCCGAACAGCTTCGCGTGCTTCTCTCGCTCATGCGTCGTGGTGAATCGTGCATCCTCCAGCAGGTTTGGCTCACCCAGTGCGCCGCAGAATTGCCTCACCTGGCGTTCGTTATTGGCCGCCACGGCGATCATGCCATCACGCGTCGGAAAGATGCCCGAGGCCGGGCTGCCGCTGCCTGCCGTGTTGCCGTTGGCCACTACATCCTTGCCGCCATTCAGATGCCTGGACGAAAACGAAGCCATGGATACCAGCGCTGCATCCAGCATGGCCACGTCCAGGTGCTGGCCCAGACCGGTGCGGTCGCGCTCCTTGATTGCAGCCAGGATGGCAAACGCGCCATAGATCCCGGCGATGTAATCGAACATCGGCGGCCCCATGCGATTGGGCACCGTCTCGGGCGTACCCGTGATCATGGTGATGCCCGAAGCCCCCTGAATCACGTGGTCATAGGCGGGGCGCCTGCTGAAGGGGCCGTCCTGGCCATAGCCCGAGAGGGAGGCATAGATCATTTTCGGATTCAGTACCTTCATGGCTTCATAACCCAGGCCAATACGTTCTGCAACGCCGGGGGTGTAATTTTCAAGCATGACATCGCAACTGCTGACAAGTTTGCGAGCCAGTGCAACTCCCTGCGGCTTGTGCAGGTCAATCTGGATTGATCGTTTGGCGGCATTCTGTGCCACGAATTCCGCAGTCAGTCCCGGTATGCCTGCCAGGTCGGCGCGACGACGGGTCTGATCACCGGTACCCGGTCGCTCGACCTTGATGACGTCGGCTCCCAGCAAAGCCAGCTGATAGGTGCAATACGGCCCGGCAATGACCGCGGTGAAATCGACGATGCGAATACCCTTCAGC
>CAMCYY010000069.1 GCA_945885335.1 Bordetella parapertussis | reverse complement strand
CGCATTACCGATGAGTCGGCCATGGCGACGTGGCTGGGCAAGCAGAAGGTCGATGTGGAGAAATACAAGGCGGCCTACCGTTCCTTCACGGTCGAGACCAAACTGAAGCGCGCGCTGCAGATGACGCAGGCCTATCGCATGGATGGCGTTCCGGCGCTGGCCGTGCAGGGGCGTTATGTGCTGACCGCCAGCATGATCAATGACCGGCAGGAACTGCTGCGCGCCACCGACATTGTCATAGCCGAGGCCATAAAGCGACTGCCCAAGAAGTAACACCGCTCCGGCGATCAGGCATGCAAACCCCTGATTGCCCGCAAGCGGCCATATTTCACGCTTAGGTCACGCTTAGGTGGCGTTTGAATCGACTGGATTTTGGCAAAACGCCCAGTCGCGGCATATCATGTCACCTCGATGTCCCCCGCCCGAGGATCTGGCATGAGTAGCGCCATACGTTTTTCTCCGCCGCGCCTGCTGCTGTGGATCATGGCGATGGTCCTGGCTGCGATGGCCGGCCTCGCCCTGGCGCAGGCCCCGCAATTGCAGGCCGACCGCAACTACACCCGCCTCGACCCGCCGCGTCCGGTGGCGACTGGGTCGCGTATCGAAGTCATCGAGTTTTTCTACTATGGCTGCCCGATCTGCTACGAATTCCAGCCGCACTTTTCACGCTGGCAGTTTCAGGCACCGGAGTACGTGGCCTTGCGCCGCGTGCCGGTACTGTCTTCGGAAAACTGGGAGCCTTTTGCCAAACTCTATTACACGCTGGAAATCCTCGGGGAATTGAGCCGCCTGCACTGGCCGATTTACGACAATTTCCACTTCGATGGCGTCAAACTGAACGACGAGAAGGTCATGGCCGACTGGGTGACGCGCAATGGCATCGACCGCCAGAAATTCCTCGCCGCCTACAGTTCGGCGGAAGTGGCCAAACGCCTGGAACAATCACGCGAACTGGTGAAGACCTATGATGTTCGCGGTGTGCCGACCGTGATCGTGGACGGCAAGTATGTGGCCTCGGCGCGGCTTGCCGGCGGCACACGGCAACTGGCGCAGATCGTCGACCTGCTGGTGAAGCAGGCCCGAAAAGAACGTCCGAACTGAGTATCCGCAGCGTAAATTACGCTGCGGCTGTGATCACATTATGCCAGTTTATACGCATGGATTAATTTGAAAATCTCAAAATTGATCACAATTAAAACTGCCTCAATGAGGCTCAGGCCTGCACGTAGCGAATCACGCGCTCATTGTCGATCTGGCGTTTGATCCGCCCCTCGTAATACAGCATGTTCATGTGGGCCATGGACTCGCCCATGGCGATGCGCGTATCGCGCTCGCTCAGCTTGCGATGGAACAGGATGGGCAGCACGTCCGCCGCGCTCTTCGGCGTCTCGCAGGCCGTCACCAGCTTGTTCAGGTGCTGCTTGTGGTGGCGACGCAGGTAGGCCACGCGATCGCGCAGGCCATGGAAGGGCAAGCCGTGCGAAGGCAGTATCAGCGTATCGGCGGGCAGCAACGCGTGGCGGGCTATCGAGTCGAGGAACCATTGCAACGGATTGCCGTTCGGTTCCATCGCCTGCACGCTGACATTGGTCGTGATGCGCGGCAGGATCATGTCGCCGGCAATCAGCACGCCCAGCTCGGCGCAATACAGCGCAGCATGCTCCGGGGAATGGCCGTAGCCGAGGATGATCTCCCAGGTGCGTCCGTTGATTTTCAGTTCCGTGTCGCCAAACATGCGGTTGTAGGACACCGGGAAATCCTTGATGTCCTTGCCGAATTGGGAGCGAAAGTCCAGCGCTTCGCCTGCGATCCGCGGATCAAGACCGTTTGATCGCAGCAGTTCAATGGTGTGTTCGCGCCGGTCCAGTCCATGCCCGCCAAAGGCAGAACTTGCGGAGAGGTATTCGCCCTGGGTCATGTGAAAATCGCAGCCCATGCGCGCCATGATCCAGCCGGTGGTACTCGCATGGTCATTGTGAAAATGCGTGCAGATCAGGCGATTGGCGCGACGGCCGGACAGGGGGCCGGAAAAAATGGCCTCCCAGTTGTCGTGCGTGTGGTTGGAGGAATAACCGGTGTCGACCATGACGAAATCGTCACCGTCATCGAGCACCCAGAGGTTGATGTGGTCCAGCGAGGGAATGGGCAGCGGCATCCGCACCCAGTGCACGCCAGGCGCCACTTCCTTGATCGTCGCGTGCTCGATCGGGTGCTCATGCAGGTAGCGCGGCGACGGATCGCTCGGCGGCCTGAGCAAAGCCACATTGCTTGGCGTGGTCATCGTCCGTTCCAGTCAGGGATTGATTCAGGCAGTCGGATAAAAAAAGAGGCCTGATTTGCGTGAATTTTCGCAGATAATGCCCCTTCCCGCCATGAATTGGACTGATTCCGCGTCCGCATTCCCGAACGAATGCGTCAACAGCAGCGTCAACAGTACGGTACGCACATGAACGAAGAAATACCCAGCCCCTGCACTGAGATTTGCCGCATCAACGCCGAAACCGGCTGGTGCGAGGGCTGTCTGCGCACACTCGAGGAAATCAGCGAATGGCGATTTTCATCTGTCACTGAAAAACGCGCCATCTTGGCGCAGCTCGTGGAACGGGGAAAAACTACTCCTTCAGTTCCTCAGTCCTGAGCGCGCGCCAGCGAATCTTCTGGCTGCCGCGGATCATTTCCCCGGCAATACGGCTATTGGACACCTGACCGTTGAACAGCAGTGTGTCGTTGCCATCCTGGACGCGAAAGGAAACGTAGCTCCCCTTCAGGAAGGGTCGCTCGATGGGTACTTCCTGACCGCGCAACTTCACCGTCCCCTCGAACTTCTGGTATTTCTGCTTGAGCATCAAGTCAATCTCGGTGATGCCCGCCGTTGTGCTGATGCTGGAACGCCAGTGGCCCCCAACCTTGGCCGGTACGACCCAGAACAGGATGATGCTTGCCTTCTCGAAGCCCACCCTTTTCTCTGGTACGGCAATCTTCTTCTGTGCATCCGGCTCCCAGTCATCTATCCCGTAATCATGCGACACGATGCGCGTGCCCGGCCTCAACGCCAGGAGGCGCGGCTTGAGCACCGCGTTGTATTCGGGCAGCAGATACATGGTGATGACACTGGCCGAACCCAGGTCGGTCTTGAAAATGTTCTGCTCGAAAAAGCTGGCGCGGTCTGACACACCCGCCTTGCGCGCATTTTCATTTGCCAGCTTGACCAGACGTTCGTCATAGTCGACGCCAAAGCCGCGCGCCTTGCGCTCCTTGGCCGCGGTGGTAATGATGCGGCCGTCGCCAGAACCCAGATCGATCAGGAAGTCGCCAGCGTGCACGCCGGCCATCTCCAGCATGGTATCGACGACGATCTTGGGCGACTGCACATAGGGCGTCTCTTCGGTGATCTTGCCTTCTTCAAGCTGCTCGCCGTCTGCAGCAAAAACCGGCAAGGCAATGGCCAGGGCCGCCATCAATCCGGCCAGCACGAATGATTTGTGCGGACCGGACACGCGTGGCAACTGGTGCATGAAATGATTCAAACGGTTCTCCTCAATTTGTACCGCCCGTTCAAGGGGCTTTGGAATGCTCTAGGAATAGGTATAGAAGCCGCGCCCGGCCTTGCGGCCCAGATAGCCGGCTTCGACCATCTCGACCAGCAGCGGGGCCGGGCGATATTTGGGATCCTTGAACGAGTCGTACAACACATCCATCACGGCGAGCACGACATCCAGGCCAACCATGTCGCACAGGGCAAGGGGGCCGATCGGATGGTTGCAGCCGAGCTTCATGGCCTCATCGATTTCCTTGGCGCTCGCCAGCCCCTCGCCCAGCGCAAAGCAGGCCTCGTTGAGCATCGGACACAACAACCGGTTGACGACGAATCCGGGTGAATTGCGCACATTGACCGCGGCCTTGCCCAGCCTGGCAACCACTTCCTTGACGGCCGACTGGGTCTCATCCGAGGTCTGCAGCCCGGCGATCACTTCCACCAGCGCCATCACCGGCACCGGATTGAAGAAATGCATGCCAATGACCTGCGCCGGCCGCTTGGTGGCCGCAGCCAGTCGTGTGATTGATATCGACGAAGTATTGGAGGTGAGAATCGCCGAGGCCTTGGCCGTGGCATCGAGCTGCGCAAAGATTTTCAGTTTGAGGTCGATATTTTCAGTCGCAGCTTCGATGACAAGGTCGCTGTCGGCGATAACCTGCATGTCGGTGGCAATGCGTATGCGCGCCAGCGCCGCGGCCTTGTCGGCGGCGCTCAGCTTCTGCTTGTTGACCATGCGCTCGAGGCTGCCATCAATGGCCTTCATGCCGCGATCCAGTGCGGCCTGCGATATGTCTGCCATCACCACCGGATAGCCGCTGGTGGCGCAAACCTGCGCAATGCCGTTACCCATGGTGCCGGCGCCGATGACGGCAATGCTCTGGATAGTCATGGAGGGTTCCCGATTTTGCGTGGACAGTTGCGCGAAGGCTTCGTGAATGCGTCATGGCCGACGCGATGATTCAGTGCAGGCAAGTTTAACACCGGCTACCTGACAGCTAGCCTGCACCCTGGGGATGATCAACGGGGAAGCACCGGCGGCCATTGCGGCCGCCGGAAAACAAAAAGACTTAGAGAGCCAGCGGTGTGAAATCCGCCTTGGTCGCGGAACAATCGGGGCAGATGAAATCATGGGGCACCTGCTCCCACGGGGTTCCAGGGGCAATGCCCTCTTCCGGCAGGCCGGCCGCCTCATCATAGGAGAACGCGCACAGCTCGCACTGCCACAGCTTGTCATGCGCACCGACTGCAGGCCTGGCCACGCTTTTCACCTGCGGCGTCGGAAGGGGGAAATTCAGCACCAGTCCCTGCAGCCCCTGCGGACCGGCGACGATGGGAAATGCACCGTCCCTGGGATCCAGGTGAATCACGGTGATGCCCTTTTTCTCCACACCCTCATGGATCAGGCTGCCCTTGAGCACAACCACATACTGGCCATCGCCGGCAGCGGGGTCAGGGCTCCGAGTCTTCGCCCCGGGCTGCATCGACAAGGCGTATCCGGCCAGGCCCTTGTCATCCTTCAGGCCGTCGATCGGGTGCATGCCCACGCCGTCCGCGCCCGGCGGAACGAATGCCGGGACGCCGGTCACCTGCCAGGGCTGGCGCCCGGTCATTTTTTGCAGCTTTTCACGATGCGCCGGCAGGCGCTGCGCACCGCCGACAGGGCAGGCCCGCGCGCGCAGTGTCACGTAGGCCACGCCCGGTCCAGGGCCCGAGACCAGCGGTCCATACGGCGTGAAGGCGCGGGCAAAGTGCACCGAATACGGCGCCAGCGTGTGCTTGCCCAGCTTGCCACCGCCGCCCACAACGATCTGGAACTGGTCAACATCATGGAAATGCGTATCGAGCACGCGGTTCTCGCCGCTCTCGATCATGAACACATTCGGCGCGCCCATGCGCTCCTTGGAATGGTCGATGAACGGCGTGTTGTACAAATGCCCGTCGGGCATTTCCCGCCGGATGCGCTTCGTGTCCTTGATGTCATCGAATGCAACGATTTCCGTCATGCTGTTTTCCCTCTCACTGATGTTCTCATGAACCAAGGGCTGTTCCGGCATCAGCCAGAACAGCCCTTGTTGTACGACACGCGGGCGCCTGGCGCCCTTGTCATTTGCAGCCTGCTTTCCTAGAAATCGATCAGCTCGAAGTCAGCCTTCTTGGCATCGCAGTCCGGGCAACCGAAGTCTTCCGGCACATCGGCCCAGCGCGTCCCTGCAGCAATGCCATGCTCCGGCATTCCCACGGCCTCATCGTAGACAACGGCGCACAACAGGCACTGGTAGGCCTTGAGCTCGCCCTTGCCGTCGGCCTTCACCGCAGACTTCGAAACACCGCCGTCTTCGCGCGGGAAATTCAGCACGACCGCTTCCAGGCCTTCTGCTCCGGCCTGCAGTTCGAAGGGCTTTTCGTCGCCGCCGACCCAGATGACAGACAGGCCTTTCTTTTCCACGCCCTGATACGACAGGCTGCCCTTGGTAACAATGATGTACTGGCCATTCACGGTCGGTGCGGGCGCCGCCGATTTGGTGTTGGCGCGCACCGTCACGCCGAAGCCGGCAAGGCCGCGGTCGTCCTTCATTTGCTCAAAGGGCACCACGGAGACGTTTTCTCCGCTGGCCAGCGCCTTGAACGTGGGCATCTCCGTGACCTGCCACGGATCGCGATTCTTGACTGCCTTCAGCTTGTCCGAAAGATCGGGAACGAATTGCGCTCCAGCGCCCGGATCGCGCTTGGCACGCAGGGTGATGAAGCCGATGCCCTGGTCGCCATTCGTGATCGGTCCATAGGGCGTAAAGGAGCGCGAGAAGTGGATCCCGCCAAATGCCAGTTTGTGTTTGGCCAGCGTGCCGCCGCCAAGAGCGATGATCTGGAACTGGTCGACTTCGTGAAAATGCGAGCGCAGCACCCGTTTCGGCGTGCTTTCGGCGAGAAACGCAATCGGACCGTCCGGTTCCTCTTTGGCGCGCTTGATGAAATCGGTCCGCCAGGCCATGTGCCCGTTCGGCAGGTCGCGGCCCTTTCGGGTTTCCTTTACATCCTCATATGCTTTAACCAATGCCATTGCTCTCTCCTTTGGATTCGATCAGCTTGCGCCTGACAAGCACTTGTACTCTGCCCACCGGGAAATTTGCGCTCCAGAGATTGGATACAACCAAAGGGAGAACCCCCATGGTTTGTGTGCCTTTGTGCCCGGACAACTTCAATATCCTAGACCCAATCCACCCTCTGTTACAACTACAAGCGATAACAATTGCCGGGAAACGCAAAATAAAAGCCCGGCACCCCTTCAAAATCGTTAATGACGGCACAACGTTGATACCATATTCACCGCTGCCCTGCACCACCGGGCAGGCTTGGGATTCCATGATCGAACACACCCCAGACACTCTCTCCATCGCAGGCCTTGAGCGCGATATCGAGCACCGGTTCGAGGGGCTGAGGCGCCTGCTGGAGGTCACCGACCGGATCAACCCAGGCGTTCTGCTCGATGAAGCATTCAGGCAAATTGATGAAATATGTCGCACGCTGATTCCCTACGAGCGCATCGAATTCGCCCTTATCGACAGCCGTGGTCTCACGCTCGAATGCCGCTGGGAAAACCCCGCACCCGCAGAAACGCCGCCCTCCCCGGCCTACACAGAAGAGGTGGCCCGAAGCACGCTGCGCACTTTGCTTGAGGCAGCCGAACCGCAGGTCATCGACGACCTGGCTGCAGCGCCGCCGACACCATATGCCGACTTGATGGCGCTACGACGGGCGGCCACGGCCGGCATGCGTTCAGCATTGATCTGCCCGCTGCTGGTTCCCGGCAAGCCGGTCGGTTTCGCTTTTTTCTTCAGCAGCCAGCCTGGCGCGTTTGAGGCCGGCCACACGGAAATCCTGAGGCGCACCGCTGCACCGCTGTCGACGGTCATTGCCAAGGGCGGCCTCTACGAACTGGTCATCCGGACGCAGTTGGAATCGGAGCGCCTGTTGCGCAATGTCCTGCCGGAGGCCATCGTCAAACGCCTCAAGGCCGGAGAGCGGGTCATTGCTGACGGCATTCCGGCAGCAACCGTGGTGTTCGTCGACATTGTCAACTTCGTCAAGCTGTCCGCAAGCATGTCACCGGCGGCCGTCGTCGTCGTCCTCAACCGCGTCTTTTCCGCGTTCGACGCGCTGTGCGAGCAGTACGGCGTGGAAAAAATAAAGACCATTGGCGATGCCTACATGCTGGCTACAGGCGTGCCGAATCCGATCAGGGACCATATCACCGTCGCCGCAAAAATCGCGCTCGACATGCTGGAACTCGGCAACCGCCTGGGCATACGCGAGAAAAGCACGCTCAGCTTCCGTATCGGCATACACACCGGTCCTGTCGTAGCCGGCGTGATCGGTACGCGCAAGTTCAGCTACGATTTGTGGGGTGACACGGTCAACATCGCCAGCCGCATGGAGGTGAACGGGTTGCCCGGGCGCATTCATGTCACGCGGCAGGTCTACGACGCCCTCAAGGACACCTTCGAGCTGGAAGAACGCGGCATCATGCACCTGAAAGGGATCGGTGCCATGGAAACCTTTTTCCTGAATGCCCCCAAACCGGGCAGCGCATACCCCAGCGCAGCGCGGTCCCTGCTCAAGACCAAAAAAGCTGAATTCACGGAAGCGGAGTTGCTGCGGCGCGAGGAGGATGCCGCAAGGAAGTAGCAGCGCTGCAATGCCTGCGGATCAGAGGCTGGGGGGTTGCAGTACGACTACGACCGCTTCCGGCAGAAGGACCTTGAAGCGCCCCGACTTGGCCGCCGCCCGTGCGAGCTTCAACAACGCCTTGTCCTTGCTCACCAGATAATCGGCGCCGCTATGCCAGGCCAGTTCCAGGAATTTCTGGTCATCCGGATCGCGGCAACGGGGCAACGCGGCAGCAGTCGCAGCAGCATCAAAGTCAAACAGCAGTGCCCTGGCGCAATAGTCCTCAAACAGGCGCGCGCGCGCCTCTGCGTCCAGCCGGAACTGCGGATACGCCAGAACACGGCGCAGTTCCTCCAGGCACTCGGCCGAGGTCACTGGCTCCACCACCCCGGCTTCTATCGCCTGCGCAATGTGCGCAAAGCCAGGATCGCGAAAATGCAGCCAGTCCAGCACGGCGTTGGTATCAAGCACCAGCTTCATGGAAGCGCCATCCTAATTCGCCCTCTCGATGCGCGTCACGAAATAGGCGCCGGATTTTTCTTCAGCCTGGAACCTGACTTTGTCGCCCACTTTCAGCGCATCGAGCACGGCCGGATCGGTCGCCTGGAACACCATGGTCATGGGCGGCATGTCCAGATTCCTGATTTCGCCGTGGCGGAGCGTGATCTTGCCCGTTCCCTTGTCGATGCGGCGTACCTCGCCTTCGCTCAGTGCC
The DNA here is from genome assembly GCA_945885335.1 of Bordetella parapertussis. Lineage (GTDB taxonomy): Bacteria > Pseudomonadota > Gammaproteobacteria > Burkholderiales > SG8-39 > CAIYPG01. The sequence goes on along the minus strand of CAMCYY010000069.1, from coordinate 5,032 downwards.
TGCGGTGCCGGCACCTGCGCCGAGGCCGGCAGGGAAAGCACGGCAAGCAATAACATGATCTTCAGCTTCATGAGCTTCTCCAGAAAAATGGTTATGGCTTTACAACCTTGAGCTTCCCGACCATGCCGCCCTGGTAGTGCCCCGCAATCAAACAAGCAAAATCAAACTCGCCGGCGCGATTGAAGGTCCAGATGATCTCACCACCTTTACCCGGCCCGACATGCGCCATATAGGGCTCGTCATGTTCCATGTTGGGGAACTTCACCATCTGCGCAGCATGCTCATCGAGCTCTTTCTTGTTGCCGATAACCAGCTCGTGCATGAGCTTGCCCTTGTTGGCGAGGCGCAGGCGCACGGTCTCGCCCTGTGTCACCTCGATCCTGTCCGGGCTGAAGCGCATGGTGTCGAGCATGGTGATGTTGATGGTGCGCTTCACCGACCGGGCATCGCCTGCGATGCCCCAGGGCTTTTGTTCCTTGACTACAGCGGCGGGCTTCCTGGCATCCTTGTGCATATCGCCATGAGCGAGGACCGGGCCACCGCTGACCAGCAGACCGGCCATGACCACGAGTTGCATTACGTTCATATTGATCCTTTCATTGAAGCATTGAAGTCAGCCACTCAATGCCCCGAGTGGCCGTTTGGCTTGCGAATCCTGACTTCCGTATCGACGGCCGGCTTGCTTGCGCGCGGCATGGACTGGCCTCCTTCGGAAGCGAACCGGGCCGGCTCGGACATGGCGCCCGTCCACTCGAAGGCCACGGTGCCCTCAGGATGCTTGAACCATCCAGGGTTACTGTAATCACCCGCCTTCTGGTCGCGGCGCACCTTGAGCACGCTGAACATACCGCCCATCTCCACCGAACCGAACGGCCCCTGCCCGGTCATCATGGGAATGGTGTTGTCCGGCAGCGGCATTTCCATTTCGGCCATGTCAGCCATGCCGCGCTCGCCCATCACCATGTAATCGGGAATGAGATTGGTGATCTGGCGCGCGATGCCGCGATGGTCCACGCCGATCAGCGTGGGCACGTCATGGCCCATGGCATTCATGGTGTGGTGGCTCTTGTGGCAATGGAAGGCCCAGTCGCCCTCCTCGTCGGCGACAAACTCGATCTGGCGCATCTGGCCCACAGCCACATCAGTCGTTACTTCATGCCAGCGCGTGCTCTTGGGCGTGGGCCCGCCGTCGGTGCCGGTCACCACAAATTCATGTCCATGCAGATGGATGGGGTGATTGGTCATGGTGAGATTGCCGATACGGATGCGCACCTTGTCATTGAGCCTGACGTTGAGCGAATCAATGCCCGGAAAAATGCGGCTGTTCCAGGACCACAGATTGAAATTCAGCATGGTCATGATTTTCGGCGTGTAGCTGCCCGGATCGATGTCATAGGCATTCAGCAGAAAGCAGAAATCGCGATTCACTTCATCGATCAGCGGGTTTTTTACCCTTGGATGCGTGACCCAGAAGCCCATCATGCCCATCGCCATCTGCGTCATTTCATCGGCATGCGGGTGGTACATGAAGGTGCCGGGCCGGCGCGCGACGAATTCATACACATAGGTCTTGCCCACCGGAATGGCTTTCTGGGTCAGCCCGGCCACACCGTCCATGCCATTGGGCAGGCGCTGGCCATGCCAGTGGATGCTGGTGTGCTCGGGCAGCTTGTTGGTGACAAACAGGCGCACGCGATCGCCTTCCACCACTTCGATGGTGGGTCCGGGCGACTGCCCGTTGTAGCCCCACAGATGCGCCTTCATACCCGGCGCCATTTCGCGCACCACGGGTTCGGCCACCAGATGGAACTCCTTGACACCATTGTTCATGCGCCAGGGCAGGGTCCAGCCATTCAAAGTGACAACCGGGTTGTAGGGGCGCCCGCTTGAGGGCACCAGCGGCGGCATAGTGTCGGGTTTTGTCTGAATCATTGGTTCTGGCAGAGCCGCCATGGCCACTTTGCTCACGGCCGACACTGCGGCAACACCGATCGTAGCTGCGCCTGCACCTTTGAGAAAATCCCTGCGCGAAGTCATTGTCTTGATATTCATGTTTTGTCCTTGTCAGTGCGCAGCAGCGGGGGCCATACCGGCTACGGACGCCGGCGCACTTGTGTTCGCCATCTGGGGATTGATGATCATGGCCATGTCCAAGTCTGATTGCGCCAGCCAGAAATCACGCAGGGCCTCGATGTAACCGTTGACACCGGCAATCTGCGAACGGGCGTCAGCCAGCAACTCGAATACACCGATCAACATGCCGTTGTAACGCAGCACGTTTTCTTCCGAGATGCGTTTCTTCAAAGGCACAATCTCGTCACGATAGTGGCGCGCCACGTCATAGCTGCTGCGATAGCCCAGATAGGCTTCGCGCACTTCGGAGCGCGCATTGACCGCCGTTTCGGCCGCGCGGTTCAGCGCCTGCATGTAAATCGCTTCGGCCTTCTGCACCCGCGCCGTGCCCCAGTCGAACAGCGGCAGCTCGAAACCAATCTCCCAGCCGCGCTGCGTCGGTGCCTCGTTCGAGCTGTTGTGCACCAGGCCCAGTTCCAGCACATTGATGAAGCGTGTTGTCTTTGTGAGCCCGAGGTTCTTCGCGGTCTGCTCGGCGCCGAGTTTCGCCGCCTGAACGTCCAAGCGCTGCTGCATCGCCAACTGCTCGACATTCGGCAGATCCTGCGGGGATTTTGGCAAATCTGGCAGGCGTTGGGGCAACGCGAATGCCGTCTGATCACCCCAAACGCCCATCAGGCGTGTGAGGCGTTCATGCCCCGATGTCTGCGCCCGCAGTGCACGGGCGAGGTTCAACGCAGCGTCAGCGTAGAAACTCTGTTCACGCGCCTGATTGAGTTTGCTCCAGTTGCCCGCCTGTGCCATGCGCCGCCCCAACTCCGCACCGGCCTCGGCGCTTTGCTGCGTCTGGCGCATGTAGCGGACGGTTTCATCCGCAGCCACTGCATTGAAGTACGCCTTGCGTGTCTCGCCGGCAAGACGCAGCATCTGCAGGGTCACCTCGCGCTGGGTGCGCTCATGGCGTCGCGATTCCACCTCGGCAATCAGCGGCATGGCCAAGAGGCGGGCCAGATTGAAATGTACGCCGCGCTCCAGTTCGATTTCATCGCCGCGCCTGAGACGGCCGAAACTGAAACCGGGATTGGGCAACCGGCCGGCCTGCACCAGGTCTGCCTCGGAAATACCCAGCTCGAAGAAAGCCGCCTGTAGACCCTTGTTGTTCAGTAACGCAATCTGGACGGCGTCATCTGCCGACAACGGTTTGGCGAGCAGTTCCGCTACACGCCTCGCCGTTGCTTTGCCTTGTTCATCCGATTTGACCCACTGCACTTCTTTTCCCAGGCGATCCCTGGCCGACTTCTCGGTCCCGGCAAACCCGCCGTCCTGGCTGAACGTGGCACAGCCTCCCAATGCAAGGGCGGTCAGTACTGCAATTGTGTTTGTCGCTTTCATATCGCCCTCTCAATGCATGCCGTGGCTGGCAGGGCCGCCGGGCATTGGCTTCGGTTGGCTGGCAGGCTTGGGGGATGCAGAGCGTGGCTGAGTTGCTGCTCCGCCAGACTCAGGCTCAAGCGCCTCCCTGGCATACACGCGCCATCCGCCAATGCGCCCGGCTGTGTCGTTGGTATCCCTCCACGGCGCCACATCCTGCTCGGCAAAAGCGCGGTATGGGCTAAATGATGAGTTGTAAACCACCGACGGCACGGCGGCCGCGGCATTGGATGGATCAGGGTTGGAGGGGGCTTGCCCCCAAGCGCCTGAAACTGCCGGCGATGACAAGGCTGCCAGCAGCAGCGATGCTGTAATAGACGGTCGAAACATGAAATCCTCGCATGAGTACGTGTAAACACCTGCGGCACAATCGCCACAGGGTCGTATCGCCACGACAAATCCAGCGCCAATTCGGACGCACGACTGCCGCGCTTAAGCGAGGAAGGATCGAGGCGGGCGCTTGGGCCCGTCGGTAATGAAGTTGAAAACCTGGGCAGGCGCCAGCAGAACAGGCGCGGAGGAAGCCGTTGCCGTAGAAATAAGCAAGCTTGAAGACATCATGACGGCTGGGCTGCAGCAGGTAGCACAGACACTGCATTTGACGTTCTGGGATAAGTCTGGCGTCCCTGCTGCGGATGCCTGGGCCGTGACATCGGCTGCATCTGCACCCTGCAGCGCGTGATCAACGTGGCCAGACAACAGATCATGGCCCTGATGTGTATGTGTGCCCGGAGATGCACCATGCCCGGCCGCCGAAGCCTCAGTCGCCATCGGAATCCCCATCGCATGGCCGGCATGCTGCATGACCACCGCCCCGGCTGGATGATGATCCGGCCCGCAATACAACATCGTGGCCGCGGCGACACCTTGGGCAGGAATCGCCAGCACCAGCAGTCCGATCAGGAACGTGCGAAACATTTTTAGCATGAAGCGATTATAGACAGGGACTGGTGGATTGCGTTCATTTTATCGTGAGTCAAATTATTCAATGATCATATTATTTATGTCAGTACGCTTTTATAAAAGACTGTCTTACGTTATTGATAATAATATAAGCAGCATCTTGATACAGACCTGATTCCCTCAGTGCCCATGCCGATGATGAATGTCAGGCAGGTGGGCATGGCTGTGCTGCAAGGGCACATGGCTGTGCGCGTGAGCATGCGGGCCGTCACCGGCCTCTTCGCCATGGATGTGCTGGTGATGCTCGTCGTGGACATGCTCGTGAACATGTCGCAGCACCTCGTGGCCATGTGCATGAGCATGCCGCTCGGTAAGCACCAGCCAGCTTGCCACCGCCATCAACGCAACCGCGACAAGCAACAAGCCCGTCAACGGCTCCCCCAGAAGCAGCACCGAAAGCGCGGCGCCAATAAAAGGCGCCGCGCCGAAGTGCGCCGCAGTACGGGCGCTGCCCAGGTGGCGCAGCGCCAGCACATACAGCACCAGGCTGACACCGTAGCTCGCCGCGCCCAATCCGAGCGCAGCGGCAACCGGCCCCCATGAGGGCAGCGTGCCTCCCAACACC
>CAMCYY010000068.1 GCA_945885335.1 Bordetella parapertussis | reverse complement strand
GCAACTTTTTTGCTTCGACTCCAGCCCCTGATCTGCTTTTCCCTGGAAATCGCACTGCGTACATCGGGCGTTTCTTTAAAATAAACCAGACGGTCGATGTTGTAACGTTTGGTAAAGCCCTCTATCGACTTGGGCTGATGTTGCACCAGTCGCCGTTCCAGGTCATTAGTGACGCCGACATACAGGCGCCTGGAACGACTGGCCAAAATGTATCCCCAATAGCTTCGCATCGGACGTTTGAACAGCAGATTCCTCGTTGCACTCGGAATGACAGTAATAACGCCTGAGCCCGGAATGTTTCCAAAGTCATTACACGCCTTGCTTCAGACTGGCGCTGATGAAAACATCCAGATCGCCATCGAGTATCGACTGGGTATTGCCGATTTCGACGTTGGTACGCAGATCCTTGATGCGCGACTGGTCCAGCACGTAGGAGCGGATCTGGTGGCCCCAGCCGATGTCGGTCTTCGAGTCCTCCATGGCCTGCTTGGTTTCGTTGCGCTTGCGCAGTTCAAGTTCGTACAGTCGCGACTTCAGCATGGCCATGGCCTCGGCCCGATTGCGGTGCTGCGAGCGGTCGTTCTGGCACTGCACCACAATGTTCGTCGGCAGGTGAGTGATGCGCACCGCCGAGTCGGTCTTGTTGATGTGCTGGCCGCCGGCGCCCGATGCTCGATAGGTGTCGGTGCGCAGGTCGGCCGGGTTGATTTCGATTTCGATGTTGTCGTCCACCTCGGGATAGGCGAACACACTGGAGAACGAGGTGTGGCGCCGCGCATTGGAGTCGAAGGGCGATTTGCGCACCAGCCGGTGCACGCCTGACTCGGTGCGCAGATGGCCGTAGGCGTAAGGGCCGGAGATTTTCAGCGTGGCACTTTTCAGTCCGGCGACTTCCCCTTCGGACTCTTCCAGGATGTCGATCTTGAAGCCCTTGCGCTCGCTGTAGCGGAGGTACATGCGCTCCAGCATGCGCGTCCAGTCCTGCGCTTCGGTGCCGCCAGAGCCGGACTGGATGTCGAGGAAGCAGTTGTTGGGGTCCTGCGGATGCGAAAACATGCGCTGGAATTCGAGGCCGGCCACGGTTTTTTCGGCGGTGGCGACTTCGGATTCGACCGCGATCAGCGTCGAGTCATCGTTTTCCTCGCGCGCCATGGCAAACAGTTCGGACAGGTCGCGCAGCTGCGTATTCAGCAAGCTCAACACGCCAACCGTGGCGTCGAGTTGCTTCTTTTCGCGGCCGAGATCCTGGGCGCGTTTGGCGTTTTCCCAGATTTTGGGGTCTTCGAGTTCGCCGCTGACTTCGGTCAGGCGACGCTGCTTCTGATCGAAGTCAAAGATACCTCCGCAGCTCTGTCGTCCGGGTATCCAGATCGGTGAGCGCGTTTGCGATGGTGTTGAGGCGTTCAGCTTCCATGACTGCCTTGAAAAAGGGGCAAATTATACATGCGCGCAGCTCTGGGACGGCCCCGGACTGCTGTGCCTCACCGAGGCGGAATTCAATCCGGCTGAACCGGGCTGGCCGATTGCGGCACCGCCCGTGCTCGGATACTCTATACAAGCTTCATTTTTACTTTTCCAGATTGGTTCAGCCTGTGGCTAAAACCCCATCACGCGTTCCTGCCGGCGTTTTTACCGCGATTTTCCTGGTGTGCCTCGGGTTGCTTGGCTATGCCATGTACCTGCAGCATGTGCTCAACCTTGATCCCTGCCCATGGTGCATCGTGCAGCGGCTGTTTTTCATCGCAATTGCCGTGCTGGCCCTGACGGCGGGGCTGCACCGGCCGGGCAAGTCGGGCACTATCGGATATGCCGGCATCGGGGCCGTGCTGGCAGCCACAGGCGCGACGGCGGCAGCCTGGCACCTGCACATCCAGAGTGATCCCGCCCGGGCGCTGGAGTGCATGGGCGGCTGGCTGGAGCGCTGGCTGGATGCCTCCAAACTTGGCAAGATGGTCCCGCCGCTGCTGCAATACGATGGCAGTTGCATCCTGAAACCGTGGGATTTCCTTGGGCTGTCCATTCCCGGATGGTCGCTGGTATGGTTTTCCGTATTACTGCTTACGTTCATCGGCATCGTCGTTGCGGCGAGAAAGTAAAACAACCCGAGTCATCACGAGGAGAAGGTCATGAAGGCAAGTTCGATGTTGCGAAAACTGCTGTTCGTTACGGGATTGGCTCTGGCGGCGGGCGCATACGCCCAGACACCGGGTTTCAAGCCGGAAGTCGGCCAAGCCGGCAAGGACGTGGTCTGGGTGCCCACCTCCGATGTGCTGGTGAACAAGATGCTGGACATGGCTAAGGCGACGCCGGCCGATTACCTGATGGATCTGGGCTCGGGGGACGGCCGTACCGTCATCGCTGCAGCCAAACGGGGCATTACGGCGCAGGGTATCGAATACAACCCTGACATGGTGAAACTGTCGCAGGAAAACGCCACCAAGGCCGGTGTCAGTGACAAGGCCACGTTCATGAAAGCCGATATCTTTCAGACGGACTTTTCCAAGGCGACCGTCATCACGCTGTTCCTTTTGCCTGACCTGAATCTCAGGCTGCGTCCCATCCTGCTCAACATGAAACCCGGCACGCGCGTCGTATCGAACTCCTTTACCATGGGTGACTGGGAGGATGACGACACCGCGACGGCGGGTGAAGGTGGCGACTGCAGCTACTGGTGCATTGCCCACATGTGGATCGTGCCGGCCAAGGTCGAAGGTACCTGGCAGTTCACCGGCGGCAAGCTGATGCTGAAGCAGAAATACCAGATGATCAGCGGTTCGGTCGAAGCGGGCGGGCAGCCGGCAGTGGTCGGCGGAAAAATGCGCGGCGACCAGATCGCATTCAAGGTGGGCAATGCCGAGTACAGCGGCCGCGTCAGCGGCAACACCATTGAAGGCACGGTGAAGACCGCGTCACAGACCAGCAAATGGGTCGCGACCCGCGCGAAGTAAATCTTTGAAGCATCCCCTCTGCCTTTGCTGAAAGCCAGAGGGGATCGCCACTGTTGAGTTTTCCTGCATCCATTCGGCGATGCAGTCGTGTCGGCCTTCCTGGCCAATGTTTAATGCGGTTTGCGGAGAACAAATCATGGCATTCCCACTGACGGCTGAACTTGGACGTTTTATCGAGCAAACCCGCAACGAAGACATTCCAGCGGACGTGGCGGCGACGGTCTGTGCGGCCTTCGTGGACACCGTCGGCGTGATGATTGCCGGGCGCGAGGAATCCGCGCCGAAACTGGTGCAGGCCATGCTTGACCCAGCTGGAAAGGAGGCCATGCTGGCGACCGGAAATGGCCGTGCCTCGGCACTGGATGCGGCGTGGATCAATGGCACTGCCGCTCATGCACTGGATTACGACGATGTCGCCCAGCAGGGCGGACATGCCAGCGCCGTGCTGGTGCCGGCCATTCTTGCGGAGGCCGAAGCGATTGGCGCCTCAGGCGCGGATGTAATTCGTGCCTACGCCGTTGGCTACGAAGTGTTTGCCGAACTCGCCCGGCGCGACTCGGACCAGCACCACGAGAAGGGCTGGCATCCCACCGGCATATTCGGCGCCATCGGTGCGGCGGCAGCCGGCGCGGCGCTCAGGCGCCTGGATGCGGGGAAAGCTTCAATGGCGCTTGCACTTGCCGCCTCGCAGAGCGGCGGCCTGACGTCGAATTTCGGCACCATGACCAAGCCCTTTCACGCCGGACGCGGCGCGCATACCGGTGTGTCCTCGGCCCGCCTCGCCGCGCTGGGATTCACCGCCGGCATGGATACGCTTGAGCATCAGCCCGGATTCCTGTCTGCTGTTTCCCCGAAGGGCCGTGTGGATCTGGACAGTCCTCCGGCGTTCAAGGCGGACGGCTGGGCCATCCTGAACAGGAACCGGCTGGCGGTTAAAAAATATCCCATGTGCTATTGCGCGCATCGCGCGCTGGACGGTGCGCTGGACCTGCGGCGCGCGCATGCCATCGACGCGACGAAGATCGATTGGGTGAAGGTTTCACTGAGTCCGCGCAATGCGCAGATCCTGCTCAACCATGCGCCGCGGACCGGCCTCGAAGCAAAGTTCAGCATCGAATTCGCCATGGCCACCACGTTGGGCGCCGGGCGCGCCGGATTGGGTGAATTGCAGGATGGTTTTGTGCAGCGCGCGGATGTCCAGGCGCTGATGCAGCGGGTCAGCGTGGAGGAAGAGCCGAGGAATGATCCGCAGCGGCCCGGTTACGCCATCCATGATCGCGTGCGCGTGGGCCTTGCGGATGGCACGGTGCTCGACAGCGGCGCCATCTCCCAGGTGCGCGGCGATCCCGAACTGCCGCTCAGGACAGAAGAACTCAAAACAAAATTCACCGATTGCGTGCATGCCGGCAATGAGCGCATCGATGCGGACCGGCTGTATGGGGTTCTGATGTCGCTGAATGAGGCCACCGATCTGAAGGCGCTGGTGGCCTGCATGCAGCCCGGTTTGCACTGAAGCATTGAGCGGTGGCAAGTCCGCTCTAAACGGGTTCCCCGCCCTGGATCGGTTCCCAATGCTCGATAACCAACTGCAATGACCGGATGCCGTTGAACTCGTTCGTGGTCACGCGGTAGGCGGCGCGCACTGCATTCGGCAGTGAGTCCAGCGAATTGAAATGCATGGCCTCGAGCACCTGCTTGTCGCGCCTGAGTTTCAGCTTCAGGTGTTTTTCCCCGACCACGCGCTGGTTCATCACGCTGAATTCATCCCAGAACAGGGGCTGCGGAAAGCCCTGGCCCCAGATCTGCTCTTCCAGCATGCGCGCGGTGTTGAGGCTGAGGTAATCCGCGGCCAATGAGCCATCGGTGTCGATGCGGTGCGCCAGTGCCTCCGGGGAGAGCATGTCGCGCACGGCGCGATCAAACGCAGCGGCAAAGCGTGCGAATTCACTTTCACGCAGGGTCAATCCCGCCGCTGCGGCATGGCCGCCGAAGCGCAGGATCAGATCCGGTTCGCGTTTTGCCACCAGGTCGAGCGCATCGCGCAAATGCAGGCCGGGAATCGAGCGGCCCGAGCCCTTGATTTCCTCACTGCCTTCCGATGAGCGCGCAAAGGCGATCACCGGCCGGTGCCAGCGTTCCTTGACGCGGCCGGCGAGGATGCCGACCACGCCCTGGTGCCAGGCCGGGTCGAACAGCGCGAGTGATGCGGTGTCGCCGATGTCCAGTGTGGCCAGCATGCGCTCAGCCTGTTCGCGCATGTCGCCTTCGATGGTGCGGCGCTCGCGGTTCAGGTCATCTAGGCTGCGCGCGATGTCGAGTGAGCGTCCGTAGTCGTCCGTGATCAGGCATTCAATGCCCAGCGTCATGTCGGTGAGGCGTCCTGCCGCGTTAATGCGCGGGCCGAGCAGAAAGCCGAGGTCGAAACCTGCAGCGCGGCGCGGATCGCGCCCGGCGACGGCGAACAGCGCCTGCAGGCCGGGTTGCAGCTTCCCGGCGCGCATGCGCTTCAGGCCCTGGCTGACCAGCGCTCGGTTGTTGCGGTCCAGCGGCACCACGTCGGCCACGGTGCCCAGTGCGACAAGATCGAGCAACTCGGCGAGATTGGGGCCTGAGCCTTCAACAAAGGCGCCACGCTTCCGCAATTCGGCGCGCAGCGCCAGCATCACATAGAACATCACGCCCACGCCGGCCAATGCCTTGCTCGGGAAGGTGCAGCCGGGTTGATTCGGATTCACGATGGCCACGGCCGCAGGCAGCGTGTCACCGGGCAGGTGATGATCGGTGACAATGACTTCGATGCCGAGCGCGTTCGCCGCGTCCACGCCATCCACGCTGGCGATGCCGTTGTCCACGGTGATGATGATGTCTGGCTTGAGTTCGGCGGCCAGCGCGACGATTTCCGGTGTCAGGCCGTAGCCGAAGCGAAAGCGGTCCGGCACGATGAATTGCACATCTGCCTGCATGGCGCGCAGCGCGCGCATGCCCACCGCGCAGGCGGTGGCGCCATCGCAATCGTAGTCGGCGACGATGACAATGCGCTCGTGCTTTTGCACGGCATCGGCGAGGCGCTTGGCCGCGGTATCCATGCCCATCAGCGCCGCGGGCAGCAGCAGCTTGTCGAGTGCATCGTCGAGTTCGCCACGGCCGCTGATGCCGCGCGCAGCGGCAAGGCGCGCCAGCACCGGATGCAGGCCCTCGAGGATCAACTGGTCTTCGGCGCGCAGCGGCACGCGGCGTATTGAAATCGTGGGCGCTGTCATTGTGTGGTCATGCTGTGACGTAGTGCGAGAGGGGTTTGCGCCGACGCCAGAAGCGGTTCAGGTCGAGGCGCACGGTTTCCGATGCGACCCCACCCTTATCCGTCAGCAGGTGCAGCGTCAGCATGCCGATGCGTCCTGTACGCAACGCGGCGAGCAGGGGGTCGAACCAGTCGCGCTCCAGCTTTTGCGCGGCTTCCTGCCAGGCGTCCGTTTCGTCATAGGCAGCCGGTGCGCGCAGTGCGTCCAGCACGATCAGCGTGTTGCCTGTTTCAGGGACCTCCGTGAGCCAGGCTGCGGCATCGGCGGGCAGGGCGGCCACGCTGGCACCCGAGCCCAGGCCCAGGCCGCGTGCCACGGCGTCATCCGACAGCACGCGCTCGAAGGGGCGCGTATCGGCGGCAGGCATCGCGCTTCCTCCCGAACCTTCGCCCCACAGCCAGATGCTGTTCACCGGCAGCTCACCGCGTGCCTCACGTGCTTCGTTCACCGGGTGTTCATGCAGCAGCATCTGCGCTTCGTTCATCAGGGCATGCCAGTGCATGCCGTCTTCACCACGCGGCAGTTGTGCCGTGATGGGTTGTCCACGCGCCGCCGCAGTCGGGCGAAAGCGTGATTGCGTCGGTGATTGCAGACGCGCATACCAGCGCTCCGGATGCGGGGCGTGGATTTCGAGCATCGGCGAGAAGTGTGCGTTAAGGCTGGCGGCCAGTGCAGTCGCTTCATCCATGCTCAATGGAAACACCGAACTGTCGGCCAGCACCAGCGTATCGCGATCAACGCGCAGGTGAACCGGATCGGCGCGCAGCCACACGCGATCCCCCGGCGATCCACCATCACCCAGCAGGCTGAATGCCGCCAGCGAGGGCTGTTCCAGTTCATAGCGCGCGGCCAGCCAGTCTTCGGTGGATGCGGTGGCGAGAGTGCTGCGCCGCCCCTTCGCAAGCAGGGTTTCAGCGGCGTCGAGTCGCGCCAGCGGGCGTAAATCCGCTGAGGAATTGATCAGGTCGGGAACAAGCAATTGGACATGCATGGCGGCCGAGTCTAACAGGTGCGGAGCGTGGCAAATCGGTGCAGCCCATCCCTTTGGTTAGAATGGCGGACACAAAAATGAAAACACAGGAAATCCCATGAAAACCGACTCGCTCCCCGTCGATCAGGTCCTGCTAGACATCGCCGATTACGTTGCAGCCGATGCGCCGCGCAGCGCTGCCGCCCATGATGCTGCACGCCTCAATCTGCTGGACAGCCTGGCCTGCGCGCTGGAGTCGCTGGAGCATCCGGCCTGCACGAACCTCCTCGGCCCGGTCGTGCCGGGCACCACGCTGCCGCCGGGTTCGGGCGCGCGCGTGCCAGGCACCGCCTTCGTACTGGATCCGGTCAAGGCGGCATTCGACATCGCGACGATGGTGCGCTGGCTGGATCTGAGCGATACCTGGATCACGGTGCAGACCACGCATCCCTCGGACGATGTAGGCGCCATTCTGGCCGTTGCCGACTATGTCAGTCGATTGCGCGCTGCAGCCAGTCAGTCACCGCTGACCATCGCTGCAGTACTCGATGCCATGGTGCGCGCACATGAAGTGCAGGGCGCGCTTGGTGCAAAAGCTTCCTTTGCCGGGCATGGCATCGACAATGTGTTCCTCACCAAGATTGCCTGCGCCGCGGTGACGGCGAAGCTGCTGGGTGGCACGCGCGATCAGATTGTTGCTGCAATCTCGCTGGCGTTTTTCGAGCCCAGCCTGTCTGTGCATCGCTTCGGCTCCAACACCGGCCCGCGCAAGGGCTGGGCCGGCGCTGATGCCACCAGCCAGGCGGTGCGTTACGCCATGATGGCGGTGAAGGGCGAGCCGGGCTACCCGCAGGTGCTCTCGCATCCGGACTGGGGCTTTTCCAAAGCCTTCTTTGGCGGGAAGCCGGTGCAACTGGGCCCTCTGGGCGAGGCCGTGATCCAGGGCGTGCTGTACAAGTTTCACCCAGTCGTGATCCATGTGCAGTCGGCGATCGAATGTGCGCTGCAACTGCACGCTGTGGTCGCGTCACGCATCGATGACATCGCCGAAATCCGCATCCGCTCGCATCACCAGGTGCTGCTCAAGGTGAGCAAGACCGGTCCGCTGCGCAATGCCGCCGCCCGCGACCACTGCCTGCAATATGCCGTGGCTGTGGCCTTGATGAAGGGCAGCCTGCACGCGCATGACTACGAGGACGATGCTGCGGCCGACCCGCGCATCGATCGGCTACGCGCGCTCATGACGGTGACCGAAGACGCCGGCTACAGCGCGATGTATCTCGATCCGTCACGCGGCGCCAATCCGAATTCGATTGAAGTCATGTTCAAGGACGGCAGCACGAGCGGCGTCATGGAGGTGCTGTATCCGCCCGGACATCCGGCGCGACGCAAGGAAGGGATTCCGCTGCTGGCGGCGAAGTTCGAGCATGCCGTCAAGGCACGGTTTGATGCGGCGCAGGCGCAGCGCATTATTGAACGATGCAAAGATTCGGTGGCGCTGGCGGGGATGCTGGTGCATGAATTCACGGATATGTTTTCGCTTTGAAGAACTGAACCGTCAGACCACCGAGCGGATGTTCCCCCTTGTCAAAGGGGGGGCCGGGGGGGATTTATTCGGTGTTGAAATCCCCCCTACCCCCCCTTTGACAAGGGGGGCAAATGGGTGAGACCGGATTTTCGGGCAGCGCTGCTGCCCACCGATCGCTCGGTGTTCGGGTGCAATAGAACGCTCACCCTGCAAGGGCGGATGCGGCCTGCCGCGTCGGGGGATTAAGGGGGGGCTTTGTTGGGCGAGAGTGCGGTTCAGTGTCACCCCGGCATCAGCGCCTTGCTGATGCGTCCCAGCATCAGGTAGTAGCCGGCCGTCACGGCGATGTCGATGGCGCCGCCATCGCCGAAGCGCGTGCGGGCGGCATTGAATATCGCATCGGTCAGCGGCACGCCCGCGGCAATGGCATGCGCCAGCCGCGCGACATCGGCCAGTTCTGCGGGCAGGGCGTCGTGGTCGGTGCGTCCCAGTGCGGCGACGTCGGCTGCGGCAACGCCGCTTTGCACAGCCAGCGGTTCATGGATGCGAATTTCCAGATCAAAGCCGATCGCACAGGTGGCAGCGAGTATGGCGGTTTCGCGCAGTGCCGGCGGCAGGGCAGTATGGAAGCGGCAATGCGCGCCCACCTTGCCGACATGGCGCGCCGCCTCAGGCGAGGCCAGCAGCATGGCAAACATGGCGCCGACCTGGGCGCCGGACAGGCCGCGGTCGCGCTGGATGTCGCGCAGGGCCTCGAGTTGCGCAGGTGTGGCGCTGTCGGGGCTTATGGAAGGCAGTCGGTTGGCCATGCGGTTCTCCTCGGGTGTTTTCGGATGGAACGGCGAGTCTACCGCTGCTGGTATGCTTGGCTGTGGCGGCATGCCGGCAATGCAGCAGAGAATCCCGTTAATTATTATCAAATATATTTTAAAGGTTCTATTTTGAAAGCGTTAACAGAAGTATTGTTATCAGGTGCTTTTGAATGACCGCGGACCGCGAACTGTGCGGACTGCGCATTCACCGCGAAGGGCGCGTGCAGGTGCTGACGCTGGACCGTCCGCAGGCAAAGAACGCCATGGACAGCGCGATGATCGCCGGGATGATCAATGCCCTCGAGCGCGCGGGCGGCGACGAGGGCGTGGGCGCCGTGCTGATCACAGCAGAGGGGGCTGTGTTCTGCCCCGGTGCCGACCTGAAGGAGATTGCGCGCATCGCCGCTGCCGGTGAAGCATCCCTGCGTGAGGCGGCGAACCAGCGCATGGCCCTGTTCCAGGCGGCGCGGAATTGCCCCAAGCCCGTGATTGCGGCGATCAACGGCGCTGCGATCGGCGGTGGCTGCGGCCTGGCCATGTCCTGCGACATTGTCATTGCCAGCGACGCTGCGACGTTCAGCTATCCGGAGGTGAAACTGGGTGTCGTGCCAGGCACCATCATGGTCGGGCTGATGCGCTCGGCCGGCGAAAAAGCGGCGCTCGATCTGATCCTCACTGGCCGCCGCATCAGTGCGGCAGAGGCATTGCAGTACGGCCTTGTGAGCCGCGTTGTGCCGCATGCGAGCCTGATGGGTGAGGCGATGGCCTGCGCCCAGGGCATTGCCGGTTCCAATGCAGCGGCATTGCGCCATGCCAAGGCCCTGTTCCACGAAATCAGCGAGCTTGATCGCGAGCGCGCGCTGCAGCGGTCGCTCGAGGTCAATCTGGCGATGCGGCACAAGGATTGAGAGTGCGTGGAACAGCACACAAATCGGTGTCATTCCGAGCGCAGCGAGGAATCTGCTTTAGGCACATATACAGCAGACTCCTCGGCCTCCGGCCTCGGAATGACAGGTAATTTTGACAGTGGTGCCTGTAAAACTGACGAGCGTCAGAATATGCCCGGTACCGCACACCCTGTGGCACACTTCGACTCGGCCGGAGTTCCGTGCCTGCACCAAGGTTGAATTGAATAACAATGTCCCTCCCGAACCTCTTTTCCAGCTCATACGAACTCCTGGTCGGTCTGCGCTACACGCGTTCGCGCAAGCGTTCCGGAAGCGGCAACCGCTTCATCTCCTTTATTTCCATGACCTCCATGCTGGGCATTGCGCTGGGCGTGGCGGCGCTGATCGTGGTGCTGTCGGTGATGAACGGCTTCCAGAAGGAACTGCGCGTGCGCATCCTCGGTGTGGCCTCGCATGTGCAGATCACCGGGCCGCAGAACCGGCTGCCGAACTGGCAGGCGGTCGCCGAAGGTGCGGCAAAGCATCCGGATGTGGTGGCTAGCGCGCCTTACGTCAACGCACAGGGCATGCTGTCCATGAGCGGCGGGGTGCGTGGCACAGTGGTGCGCGGCATCCTTCCCGAGGCCGAGGCGAAGGTGGCCGAGATCGGCGAGCACATGAAGGCGGGGCGTCTCGATGCGTTGAAAGAAGGCGAATTCGGCATCGTGCTCGGCTCGGAGCTGGCGCGTGCCGTGGGCGCGCGCATGGACGAGCGCGTGACGCTGATCGCGCCGCAGGGCCTGGTGACTCCGGCCGGCGTGCTGCCGCGCCTGAAGCAGTTTCGCGTGGTCGGCATTTTCGAGGTCGGCATGTTCGAGTTCGATTCCGGCCTGGCGCTGATCCACATGGCCGATGCGCAGAAGCTCTACAGCCTGGGTGATGACATTTCCGGCGTGCGCCTGAAGCTGACTGACCTGTTCAAGTCGCGCGAAGTGGTGCGCGATCTGTTTGCGCAACTCAAGGGTGACCTCTACATCAGCGACTGGACGCGCAGCCATGCGAATTTCTTCCGTGCCGTGCAGATCGAGAAGAACGTCATGTTCATCATCCTGATGCTGATTGTCGCGGTGGCTGCATTCAACATCGTCTCCACGCTGGTGATGGCGGTGACCGACAAGCGCGCCGACATCGCGATCCTGCGCACCCTGGGGGCGAGCCCCGGCGGCATCATGCGCATATTCATTGTGCAGGGCGTGCTGATCGGCGTCATCGGCACGCTGCTGGGCGTCGTTCTCGGCGTGCTGCTCGCCATCAATATCGATGTGGTGGTGCCTTTCCTTGAGCGCCTGTTCAGCGTGCAGTTCCTTGCCAAGGATGTGTACTACATCAGCGAGCTGCCCTCCGACCTGCAGAAGAGCGACGTGATCTCGATCACGCTGCTGTCGCTGGTGCTGAGCTTCATCGCCACGCTGTATCCGAGCTGGCGCGCCTCGCGCATCAATCCGGCGGAGGCGCTGAGATATGAATAGTCCGATCGGAAATGAGCCCGTGATCCTGGAATGCAAATCACTGGTCAAGACCTACCGCCAGGGCAGGACGGCGGTGCCGGTGCTGGCGGGGGTGGACCTCTCGATTGCGCGTGGCGAGATTGTTGCCATCGTCGGCAGTTCCGGTTCGGGCAAGAGCACGCTGCTGCATCTGCTGGGCGGGCTGGATGATCCGAGTTCGGGCGAAGTCACCGTCCTTGGCCGGCGCATGGACCAGTTGTCCGAGTCCGAGCGCGGCGAGTTGCGCAACCGTTCGCTGGGCTTTGTCTATCAGTTCCACCACCTGCTGCCCGAGTTCAGCGCGCTGGAAAATGTTGCCATGCCGCTGTTGATCCGGCGTATGCCGGTCAAGGATGCGCATGCGATTGCCGCTGCAGTGCTGAAGGAAGTCGGACTGGGTGCGCGTCTGGAGCATGCGCCGGGCGAACTCTCCGGCGGCGAGCGCCAGCGCGCGGCACTGGCGCGTGCCCTCGTCACCGAGCCGTCCTGTGTGCTGGCCGACGAACCCACCGGCAACCTCGACCGGCACACCGCGGCGCAGGTGTATGAACTCATGCTCGATCTCAACCGCCGCCGCGGCACCAGCTTCATCATCGTCACGCATGAGCCTGGCCTTGCGGCGCGGGCAAACCGGGTGCTTGCGCTGACCGACGGGCTATTGACTGCAGCCTAGGCCGGCTTTGTGCCGGCTTTGCGCGCTTGCTGCTCCTCCACGTCGTGGAACAGACGAAACAGCAGAAACAGGTACACCAGCTTTATGCCGCCGGACACCACCAGCGGCCAGCCGAAGTTCGACAGGCTGAGCATCCACCCCGACAGCGACGGCCCGACCGAGGCTGCTAGGCTCTTTGGCACCGTGGTGATGCTGGCGGCTGCGGCACGCTCGTTCGCAGGCACGGTATTCATGACGAAAGCGGAGCGCACCGGCGAATCCATGCTGGCAAACAAGGCGCGCGCCATCATCAGCGCAATCACCATCGACAGGCCGGGCATGAAGGGCACCAGCATCAGGGCTGCGATGGCCGGGATCTGGGTATAGACCATGGTGCGCACTGCGCCAATGCGGCGGGCCAGAGCGGCTGCGACGGGATATGACGCGGCCGACAGCAGCCCGCTCCAGAAGAAAATTCCGCCCGCAGTGGCGATGGGCAGGTCGAAGCGCTGGAACAGCCACAGCGCAAGCATCGACTGTGCAACAAATCCGGATGAAAACGAGTCCAGTGCGAACACCGCTGTCAGGCGCAGGACGATGCCGCGCGATTCCTGCAGTGGCTTGCGCGTGACGGCATCGGGCGGGGCGGTGCGCCGCGGCAGGCTGCGGTAGATGAAGAAAATGACAATGCCGAGCACGCCGTAGGCCGCAAACACGAGCTTAAGCGCATCCTGCATGCTGATACCGGCCCAGGTTGAAAACCATTGCGGAAAGCCGGCAGCGAGTGCGCCGGCCGCGCCGAGTACAGAACCAACGAGGCTGTATTTGGCAAATGCGCCGGCGCGCTGCCGCGTTTCGGTGGTGCCGGCGATGGTGGCGTGTTCGAGCGGAAGAAACAGCGTGACATCGCCATTGGACGGATTGATGGTGCCGACGAAGGCAATGACAAGCAGCGGCCAGAAATCAGTCCACAGGAAAAACCCCGCGCCGGTGGCGCTCATCAACAGGGCTGCAAAACACAACAGCACCCTCGTGCCGTGTCGATGCTCGTTGAAGCCGACGCCGATGGAGACCACGCCCGATCCAAGCATGGTTGCGGTGGTGATGATGCCGACCTCGAGCGCGCTGAGGCCGAGCGAGATCAGGTAGAAAGGCAGAACCAGGCTGATGCAGCCGTCGGCGAATCCACGCAGCCCGCGTACCAGCAGGACGCGCTGAAGGACGCTCATGCAGGCGGCGCGCTGCGTTCCCTGCGCAGCCCTGCCCGACGGCGCCAGGCCAGCACGACATGCACACGCCAGGCGAGTTGTGCGACGAAATAGCCGGTGATGGCCAGCGAGACGGCCAGCACGACCAGCCCGATCGCGAGCGGCTTGCCAAGCGACAGTGTCCAGTGCAGGAAGGTATTCATCCACGCACCCAGGTTGGCCCAGTCCATGCCCGGTGCCTGCGTGATCATGGCATCACCCCCGACGACCCGCGTGCCGATCTCGTAGGCGAGGAAGTAGAGCGGGCCGATGGTGAAAGGATTGGTATAGAACGTCATAACCATGGCCACCGGCAGATTCACGCGCAGGGGCACGGCGATCAGCAGGGCGGTCAGTATTTGCAGCGGCCCCGGCACCAGGCCGGAAAACAGTCCCACGGCCACGCCGCCGGCGACCGAGTCACGGTTCAGGTGCCACAGGTTGGGATGGTGCAGGAACGACCCGAATCGCGCGATGAAGCGGTTCTCGAGAACGCGGTCGTAGGTGGGTAGATATTTGCGGAAATGTTTGCGCGGCATTGAGGCGCTATTCTATCGGAACGCGCAGCCCGGAAAACATATCCGGTGACTGCC